>CALBMH010000039.1 GCA_937896365.1 uncultured Alphaproteobacteria bacterium | reverse complement strand
CCTTTACGCAAAGTGACATCACAATCAAAGGCCATGCGATTGAGTGTCGTATTAACGCAGAGGATGCCATTTCTTTTATCCCAAGCCCAGGAAAAGTAACAGGATACCACGCTCCCGGTGGTTTAGGAATCCGTGTTGACAGCCACCTCTATCATGGTTACTCCGTTCCTCCCCACTATGACAGTCTTGTAGCAAAGCTTGTCATCTATGGTGACACCCGCGAAGAATGCCTCAGACGCGTTGACAGAGCGCTTCATGAATACGTCATTGATGGTATTTCAACAACTATTCCTCTCCATCAAAAGCTTGTGAAAGACAATGATATCCAAAGTGGCGATTATACAATTCATTGGCTTGAGAGAAAATTAAAGGAGTCTGCTTAATGCTTGACACAACGACTGTATTAACGAACTTCAAGAAAGAAAATATCTCCCTATCAATACTTTCTCCGGCTGTGGCTAACTATGTTGGCTATAGGATCATAGGCAAGACGTTAATTATCTCAGGGCAGCTTCCAATGACAGACGGTAAAATTGTGTATGAAGGAGTCTTGGGAGATGCAGTTGATCTGGATACAGGTTATCAAGCAGCACGGTTATGTGGCATTAATATTCTTGCTCAAGCGAATCATGCTATTGGCGGTGAGTGGTCTCGGATCAAGCAATGTGTGCGCCTCGGTGGCTTTGTTGCTGCAACCTCTGATTTTAAAGATCATCCAAAAGTAATGAATGGTGCCTCGGATCTTATGGCAGCTATTCTCGGTGAAATGGGGCGTCACGCTCGTGCTGCTGTGGGTGTATCATCTCTTCCTCTTGGAGCGTGTGTTGAGGTTGAAGCACTCTTTGAGCTTATATAAGTTACTTTCTCTAACTCACAGGCTTTTGTTCTGCGGTAGGTACTGTTGTCTGTGTGGAAACAACATCCCTTTGTTTTTTGATATTTAGGTGTTCTACGGGAACAATGACTATCGGTAAGGGGGGTACTGTTGGTGATTGTAGTGACTGACTGTTGGTTGATTCTTTACATGAGAAAGAAGAAACGTATTGTGTTTGTTCTTTCCTTTTAGAGGATTCCTCTTCTTCATTTTTGATTTGCTCAGATGACTTTCCAAAATTATCGTATTCTCTTTCTTCTTGCTCTTTCTTCTTTTTCTCCTTCTCCAAGCGTTCTTTTTCAGCAGCACTATGCTTATCATCGATCACTTTTTCCAGTTTTCCATAGGCTTCAGTGCGAAAGTAAAGCCATTTGTGATCAGTACCCTCGGGATCTTTCTGATCAGGTATTTCTTTCATGCATACGTTGAGTTGCTGGCGCATCTGCTCATCAAGTGGAGTGTCAAAGGAATCCGGACGCGATTTAATCTGGCACATGTCATTTTTACAACGCCCCTTGCATTCATTAAACATCATATCACCACTATGATGCCAGGCACCGTATTTACTCTCGCAATACGTTGGGCAAAGTTTTTCACGGCACAGCCCTCCAAGGCGTTCTTCACAAAGGGCATTGGCTTTACTCAGATGTTCTGTCTTCGTTTCACTCTCCGCATTTGCAGGGGAAAGTGATTGCAAAAGAATAAAAATTATTAAAAACATGAAGGTTATATATATTATTTTTGTCTCTCCATCGCTATGGTATTAGAATTGGGTTAATGTTTTTTTAAGAGGCTTGATATTCTATGATTAAAAACTTACTACAGTTGTACAGTCTACTATCGTGTCTTATTTATACTATCCTTTGCCTTATCTTTGCGGGGTTTCTTCTCAACCATTCAACAATCTATTTCTTTCCGGACTTGAAATATCGCTCTTATCCTTATCACTTTGACTCTAACTCAGAGTATCTTGAACACCATAAGCATCAGGACGAATTTTATAAAGAACTCAAGAAAAAATCAGACAACGAAATCATTGAAATGCGTCTTCAACAACAAAAAGAGTGGGAGAAGCGAGAAAATAAGAAAACATTTAGCCGTTCAAAGGAAGGGATGATCTATCACGGACAATGGCTTTTTCTGAGTCTGGTTTTCCTCGTGATTCATTGGGGAATATACAAAAAGTCTTCCAAGCCTTGCTAACACGTGACTCTTTTCTTTGTCATGACTTTGTTGATCGCTTCTTGAATCTGAGGCGGTGAGAGTGCTGCTTCACGGTTTTCAGATTGAATTTTAACATAAACCTCCTGACGAAGGACACGAGACTTTTCACTATAAGTAATTCCTACGCGCACTGTTTGACGTTTAATATCAAGGATGGTAATCGTCACATCATCATTGATTTGGATACCTTGGCCAAGTTTACGGTTAAGACATAGCATCGTACACTATCCTTAAAACGACTTAATCTTCTGACTGTAATCGGGTTTAGGGCAGAATTATAGAAAAATTCTTGACTTTCTTCAGAATTTCTTAAATCTTCTACGATACACTCTGGTTCATATTCTAAAATAAAAAGATTGGACGAAGATTATGCGTTCTCTTGTTACTTTACTTTTTTTTCTTTTTAATATCACCTTTGTCAACGCAAATAATCCCATAGCTGTTTCCTATATGCAGGGCATCGTTGATAAAACGCTTAGCACCGTTGTGGGTTCAGATCCAAACACTCTTCGTGAGAATTTCAAGGGGCTTATAAAACAGCATGTTCTTTTAGATAGCGTCGCAAAGCAACTTCTTGTGAAAAAAGAGCGCCTTGATACCATTGAAAAAGCCGGTCTTACAAGCGCATTTGAGGATTTTGTTGCCTGGCATTTGGCAGGTATTTATGCGAATCAAATTAGCTCCGGTAAAGACGCAAAGGTCACTGTGCAGGAGAATACGACAACAGATCGCGACCCTGTCCTCGGTCAGCTCTTAGACGTGGTCACCGTTGTTATCGAAACAGCCCAGTATGGTAAAGTTAAGGTAGAGTGGTATATGATTCCGAACCAAGGACTCATTGACGCCAAGGTAGAAGGAAAATTCCGCATGAGCCTCACACTTAAACCCCAGTATGTAGCAGCGTGGGAGCAAGCGGGTGGAAACCCTCAAAAATTTATTGAGATACTGAGGTCCCAACTAAACGCAAAAAAATAGAGTAAGAAATCCGTACGTGATTTTTGCCCACGGAATTCTCTTTGCTGAGAGGTTATACTGCTGCTTGGTCTTCGATCCACTGATAAAGGAGGCGTACACCAAAACCCGTAGCACCCTTATCAAAGACATGTGATGCTTTATTGCTCCAAGTTGTCCCTGCAATATCTATGTGTGCCCATGGTGTCTTGTCAACAAAACACTCGAGAAATTGAGCAGCCATAATGCTACCGGCACCCACACCATAATCGGCGTTTTTTAGATCCGCTTGGTCCGCTTTGAGCGCTTTAGCCCATTCAGCATCCATCGGAAGGTGCCAAATTTTTTCCTTTGTTTTAGCACTGGCATCCTTGATTTGTTGGATAAGCTCCTCATTATTGCCGAAAAGACCCGCATAACGATGACCAAGAGCGACAATAATCGCTCCCGTGAGTGTTGCAAGGTCGACCATATACTTGGGTTTAAAACGATCCTGAGTGTACCAAAGCGCATCTGCAAGAACCAAGCGCCCTTCAGCATCCGTATTAATGACCTCAACGGTTTGCCCTGAAAGAGATGTCACGATGTCACCAGGACGCTGGGCAGATCCTGAGGGCATATTCTCAACAAGCCCCATGACACCCACGACATTGGCTTTGACCTTATTCCTCGCAAGAGCATACATAAGCCCTGCAACCACAGCAGAACCACCCATATCCCACTTCATCTCCTCCATCTTACTCGACGGTTTAATAGAGATACCCCCGCTATCGAATGTCACACCTTTTCCAACAATAGCAAGGGGGGCATCATCTTTTTTACCGCCTTTCCACTGGAGAACAATCAACCGCGACTCATTGACGCTACCTTGCCCCACACCCACAAGCGCGTTGAAGCCCATTTCTTTCAGTTGTTTAGCATCATAAATGTCAATGATCAGCCCATACTTCTCAAATTCCTTAACACGGTTTGCATAGGACTCAGGATAGAGGACATTCGCAGGTTCAGAGGCAAACTCCCGCGCTAAAACAACACCCTCAAAGAGGGCATCCAGTGGCTCAAAAAGCTTTTGCGCTTCTTTACTATCATCACACGCAATGTAAAGGGATTGAGGAACACTGGCCTTCCGGTCATCCTTCGTGAGATACTTGTCAAACGTCCACGAGCGGAGTTTATAGCCATAAGAAAAATCAGCAGCAGCCTTATCGTCTAAGAACTCACGGAGAAGAACTGTGACTGTCTCTTTTTTAAGTCCATTGACCTTCGCTGCGATTTTTCCACCCAGCATCACTGGGTCATCTTCTTTTCCTGTAAGAACAATATGCGACACGTCGCCAAGACCTTTGGGGGCATTCAATATAACAGGATTATCGAACGTATCTTTTGGTTGCCTTGATGCGATGTAATGCCCGATAAATCCCCCTATCTGAGCATCGATGTGTGCAGCATCGGGTAAAAGCTTTTTATCTTTGTCAACACCCACAACAACAACACCTTCTGTGGGGAGAGACGTCTGAACAAACTTAATCTTCATAAATAAAAGCTCCTCATAAATTAAAACGGCTGAAACCTAATTCGTTTTACGTTAATCAAAAATAGGGCAACACAGCAAGACTTTCCAAGAAAGAGGTCAGAAACGTTTTCCACGTGGCATTTTCGCCACAATGCTTCGACAAGCGCTTAAAGCAATTCTACTTTTCACTGCTTTAATGATAGAAAAATTTTAGAATGTCAAAAATAATAAGCAACGAATTTTTTGTGTTTTTTATAAAACTATTAGTCCTGCTCTGCGCTTTTTCTCTCTACTCCCCGGTCTGCACACAGGTCATCCCCCCCGAGCCCGTTTCCCACCACGCCACCTATCAAGTACAGCTCTCATGTGAGCAGAGTTCTGACTTTGCCCATGCGAGCGGTGTGATGACATTGGAGATTATCAAGTATCTTGAAAATTGGCTTATGAAACAAACATCGAGTTTAACCATCTGTATTCCCGGTTTTAATGACAGTGAAACCACATCGACGATCTTAACATCCGCTGAGGACCATCAAGGTCTCAACTATCATTTTACGGCACAGGCTATGCGTGATGGTAACGTGGAAGAATTTATAGAAGGACGTGCTCGTTTGGCCGGTGAGAATGCCGCAGGAACAGTGGTTTATACAACCCCAGAGTTAGAGTTTGTACCTCCCGAAGCTACCCTCACACCCTTAGAATCCATGAGAGTGAACCTCCCCGCTGGCACACTTTTTCCCATCAAACACTTAAGACGCCTTTTAGAAGAAGCCCAGCACCTCACTCAAAAATCCGTTAAAGTCATCAAATGCATCGTCTTTGATGGCAGCAGTGATGTGCGCGATGCCGTACGGATTGATGCTGTTCTCGCACAAGTGGATCCCCAAACAAAATCTGTAGAAATGAGTGATAAGAGCATCTTAAAACCCAACAAATTATGGCGCTCGGAAATGGCCGTTTACACACTCTCCAACTCTTCTAACGAACCTGACTATAAGGTAAACCAAATTTTCTCTGATCAAGGAATTATTTTCGAGATGATCGTTGATTATGGTGAGTACAAGATGGTTTCCAAACTGACAGACTTGCGTATTTTTACAACCGAAGATAGTGCTCAAAAGGCACTGCGGATGGTGGATGCTGCACCAGCACAAGTACCTTAGTGCCTGATAACTGGATTAACTACGACCCAATCCTTTGCCCGGTCTTTTCCCAATCTTTTCTAAAGATATCAAGCCCTTTATCCGTCAAAGGATGCTTGATCAACTGTTCAAATATTTTAGGAGGAATCGTTGCGGCGTCACAACCGCACTTTGCAGCTTCGACAACATGAAGGGGATGACGAATAGAAGCTGCGAGGATTTGCGTCTCAAAATCGAACTGGTCATATATTTCAGCGATCTCAGCAATCAAATGTATCCCGTCATGACCCGTATCATCTAACCTCCCAATGAAAGGAGAAATGAATGTTGCTCCTGCTTTGGCAGCCATGAGTGCTTGGGCTGCTGAAAAACAAAGTGTTACATTGACAGCAATTCCTTCAGCGCGAAAAATCTGGCAGGCCTGCAGACCATCAAATGTCAATGGCACCTTAATGACAATATTATCAGCGATCTTTGCCAAGTGGCGCCCCTCCGTGACCATGCCCTCAACATCCATGGCAACAACTTCTGCACTCACAGGACCTTTAATAACAGAACAAATCTCTGCAAGGACCTCTTCAAACTGCCGACCACTCGCCATCACAAGGGATGGGTTTGTTGTAATACCATCAACAAACCCGGTCTTGCTGAGATTTTTTACACACTCAACATCAGCTGTATCAAGGAAAAACTGCATAAGTAAATCATCTTTGATAAGGAATCATTCGTGCGAGCAGTATAGCGGAATAGAAAAAGGAAATGGGAAATAAAATACCTCTAAGAATTAAAGAAAAATTTCAGTCGTTTCTTTTCAAATTTTTGAACAAATTCTCCATTTTCTCCGCTTTTTCAAAGCTGTCATCAAGCATAAACCTGAGAGAGGGCACACGCCGCAAAGACATGGCATCTGCCACTGCTTTACGAAGATATGGCGTCATATCATTCAAAAATTTAATCGTTTCTTCTTGTTGTAACCCTCCGAGAGGCATCACAAAAACAAGTGCGTTTTGGAGATCCGCAGAAATATCCACGCGCGTCACAGTAACAGACACCCCCAGCTCACCTTTAGGCCAATCATTACGCCCAATAACCCCGGATAGAACATGGCGAATCTCTTCACCCACACGTAACTGTCTTTGACTTGCCATACGACCAAAACTCCGCTCGTAGCTTTTTTATTAAACCCTTATTATCATAAGCCATGGGGGGTCACATTCCACGCTTTAAGAAGGTCTTTCCTGACTTTAAAAACCACTTCAAGGAAAAAATTTTCACGGGAATGGGATCACCAAAGAATGGTGGGCACTACAGGATTCGAACCTGTGACCCGCTGATTAAGAGTCAGCTGCTCTACCAACTGAGCTAAGTGCCCCAAACATAGTGCACATTATACAGAAATGACCAGAGAAGAAAAGTTAAAAGTCCCCATAACACTAAAATTCATACACGAATACATTTTATACGGATCATCACATAAAGGTTAATGATCGCTTAAGAAAAGTTACGACCCAGTCGAAGCTTTCGGTAAGGGAAGATCGTTGTCAATTTCCCAAAGCTTTCCCTGCTGTCTAAGCGAGGGCACAGCCTTTACATCCACTGTGCCATCTTTAAATTGGAGAGCAAAAGTTTTATCCTGTTTAACAGCCTGAACAGATTTTAGAACTTTTCCATCCATCGCCTGAGCAAGGCAAAAACCACGCTCCAAAGTTTTTGTATATGATAGATTATAGAGAGCCTGGCCCATGGAAAACGCGCGATCTTGCAAAGCTCTTACATACCGCCCATAGCTCTTATCTAAGCGATCACTCATGTGAGTAAGCTTTAAAATGGCAAGCTCCATCGTCACCTTTGGCGGCCTCAAGTCGACGTGCCCTAACTGTAGCCGCCTTTGAGCAAAGCATCGCTGAATCCCTAAATGTAATCGCTCCGCCCAATCATCTATCCGCTGTTGCTTTTCAAAAAGATAGCGCAGAGGGTCCTTTAAAATTTGATCGAAGCGGTCTATCTTTAAGCGGCCCCGCCCGATAGACTGCTGGATGGATTGACTCAACCGCATATTAGTTTCCTGCAGACGTGTGTGAATATGAGACAACACAGGCGTTGCGAGTTCTGCCGCAGCTGTTGGGGTAGGAGCGCGTACGTCCGCTACAAAATCAAGAAGCGTGAAGTCAGTCTCATGCCCAATCGCCGAGATCAGAGGAATCTGACTTGAGAACGCTGCACGCACAAGATACTCACTATTAAAAGCGAAGAGATCTTCCAAACTCCCACCGCCGCGCGCTACGATCAGTACGTCAGGGCGTAGGTCTCCTGACAGTGTGTTCATCTCCAAAATTGCTTTAGCCACCTGCTGCGCTGCCCCCTCTCCTTGCACAAGAACAGGCTTGATCAGAACATGGCAGGGGTAGCGCTCACGCAAACGATGCATGATATCACGGAGGACGGCACCCGTAGGCGACGTGATGAGACCAATACGCTTTGGAAATGTCGGTAGGGTTTTCTTATAACGCTGATCAAAGAGACCCTCTTTGATCAGCTTTTCTTTGAGTTGCATCAACAACTGCAGCAGCGCACCTTCGCCACTCGCCTCGAACCCACTCACAATCATTTGGTATTTTGAACGCCCTGGATACGTGGTGATCTTACCGAAAGCGATAATCTCGAGGCCTTCTCGAAGCAGATTGACCTGTTTTGTTCCGCGCCAGCAAACAGCGTCTATCACAGCGTCAACATCCTTAAGCGCAAAGTATATATGCCCTGATGTATGACGTTTGAGCCCTATGACTTCACCCTTTACACGAATGCCTGTGAATTGGGCCTCTACAACATCACGCAATGCCTTGCTTACTAAGCTGACAGAGTAAATAACTTGTTCATTTTCATAGAGTGCTAAGTTGGTCATGCGTTAAAAAACATTCTCATAGAATATCACAAGGATGTCCTCAATCGCTCGAACGTAATAAAGAACCCAGTTTGTCGATAACCACATGAATAAAGGTGACCTCACCTTGTGCCAAAAAGATTTTTGAAACCTCTAAATACTCGCTGATAATAACAGGCAGAGGTGTTTCAACGTCAAAGAGAAGTTCAAAGGCACTGGCACGCAACACTGCTCTCACAACGGCATCCAAACGCTCAAGAGGCCATTCCACCGAAAGAACTTCTTGTATTTTTTCATCCAAATCATTTCCATGTTGATGAACTCCTTGGACAATGTACTCGAAGAGTGCTCCATTCGTATCCCTGGCAAAAGCGTGGCTCTTGTCATGCAGATGAAGAGATCTAAATTCGTCAAGAAGGAGTTGCAGAGGCTGGTCCAAGTGTTCCATTTGATAAAGAGCTTGAACGACAAAAAACCGTGCAGCACGACGATTGGTAAAAATTTTTTTTGTCACGTTCTGCTCACACTAATTGCACAATTATCATGGTGTACTGATGTGATTTGTCTGAAGGCCAAATTGCTTTTTCATTTGAATGAGATTCAAACAGGAAAAAACCATGCGCTGGGCAAGATCTCCCACTTCCTTTTCGGTCTCCTTTGTCTCAAAGAGTGTATGATGAGACAAGGCAAGACCATAATAGCATGCCATATCCTGAAGAGACCTTAAGACTTCTTCATAGACAACCGACTCAAAAACCTCGGACTTTGGGATAAAACCAAAAACGAGATAGCCGTTGGGATTCCTCACTTTACTCTCGTTCATCGAACGAAAGGTCTCCACTGCAAATCTCAAGGCAATAGGTGCTTCAAGAATATGATTAACCGAAACTTTTGAATGATGGATCCCCTCTTTGTCAAGGATGACAATACTCTCCTGAACGAGCTGGTGGTAACCCTCATCCCCTGACCGGATATCAATCAGCAAAACACTTTTCATAGACGCTCCCTTTTCGTATTCTTCTAACATGGAACATTAAGAGAAGCTATGGGATTTTCAGCACACCAAGAGAATCAAGAGCTTTATAAGATTCGTGAACTCATAAAAGCTACGAAATTTTCCCCTCATAGCGGAAAAGATGCCCATGAAGCTCAATCGTAAGGTTTTTGCGTTCGACACCTTCTTGGAATGCGTGATAGACCTTTTGAAACTCTTCCTCACTGATGGACAGAGCCATGTGACACATCTGGAGCCGTTGCGCTTTCGTACACAAGCGATGACTCCATACCTCCCCACAAGGCTGGGGAAGAGCGTTTTTTTCAAAGATGACGCAAAATATTTTATCCACAAGATCAAAAGTCTTCAAAAGCGCCATCTCTAAAAGTTCCATAGCGTTTGGAGAACCTTCCACAGGAAAACGCTCCACAACCACAATAGCCCCCCTATCCACTTTTTCTTCCATCACATGACACGTCGCACCATAGTAGCAGACGTCGTCATAGATAGCGAAATGGTGAGGATCAAGACCAGGATAATCAGGAGATGCCGGATGAAAATTATAGGCTGCCAAAAATACGTCCAAAAGCTCCTTTCGAACAAGAACACCCGTGCCAAAGGAAATAAGTAAAGATTTTTCACCCACATCATGGGTAACAACGTGATTCAACTCTTCTTGATTAAAAACAAAATTGTAACGCAGGCCCTCACCATATTTTTCAAGAAGACGAAAAATAATGTTTTTGAAAAAGGGAAGCGTCAAAATCACAATATGGTCAATGATTCGTGGCATGAAGGAAGTGCGTAAAGGCCTTTGGCTTCGAATATAACAAAGTTCACTTCCCCCCCACCATAGTCCTTACCACCATCCTTATTCTCCCCCCCCCCCAAAGCATTTGAGAAGAAATGGCATAAAGGATGCACTCATTATTAAAGCGCGAGACAATGGAAAGGAATAACATTCCTATGTATGATGAAGGATAAATTGCAAAGCAAGGAATAAGTACTTTGATGGCAAAGGACTCTCTAACAAAAAACTTAGTCAAAGGAAGAACGGATGAATGGGAGGTCGTGATCGGTCTTGAAGTCCATGCGCAGGTTGTGTCACGCTCAAAACTCTTCTCAACGGCTTCAACGGATTTTGGCGCGGAACCAAACTCCCATGTAGGTTTTCTTGATGCGGGAATGCCAGGAATGCTCCCCATCCTCAATAAAGTGTGTGTTGATCAAGCCATCAAAACGGGTCTTGGTCTCAATGCACAGATTCATTCTCTCTCTGTCTTCGATCGGAAAAACTATTTTTACGCAGATCTTCCCCTTGGTTATCAAATATCACAATTCGCACGCCCTATCGTAGGGAAAGGCTACCTTGACATTGATGTCGATGGCACAACGAAGCGAATCGGTATTACACGTCTCCACCTTGAGATGGATGCAGGAAAAAGCATTCACGATCTCCACCCTACCAAGTCCTATATTGACTTCAACCGTGCAGGCGTGGCGCTTATGGAAATTGTATCCGAGCCTGATATCCAGTCGTCCTTGGAAGCCCAGGCTTATGTCAAAAAGCTACGCAGTGTTTTGCGTTATCTTGGTACCTGTGATGGGAATATGGAACAAGGAAGCCTTCGTGTAGATGCGAATATATCGCTACGCCGCCCCGGTGAACCTTTGGGTACGCGTGCTGAGATTAAGAATGTAAACTCCATCCGATTCCTTGGCCAAGCCATAGAGTATGAGATTGATCGGCAGCTCGATATTCTCGAATCAGGTGGTGAGGTCATTCAAGAAACGCGCCTTTTTGACCCAGTAAAAAGTGAGACGCGCTCCATGCGCTCTAAAGAGAACGCCCATGATTATCGCTATTTCCCTGATCCTGATCTGCTACCGTTACGCTTGAGTCACGACCGTGTGAATGCCATTAAAGCATCGATGCCAGAACTTCCTGATGCGAAAAAAGAACGTTTTATGCGTGAGTTTAATCTTACAGCCTATGATGCCGATGTGCTTGTTGCAGAGAAGGAAACGGCTGATTACTATGAATCCGCTATTGCAGCACTCACAGCCAAGGATAAGACCGTACCTGCTAAAATACTTGCCAATTGGTTGATTTCAGAAGTGTTCGCAGCTATAAACCGTGAGAATGCAAGCCTGGATAAGCTCCCACCGGCGGCTCTTGCAGAACTCATTGATCTTATCCAAGATAAGACGATTTCTGGTAAAATCGCGAAAGATGTTTTTGCCAAAATGTGGGAAACTGGAAAGTCTGCGAAGACGCTCGTCAGTGAACTTGGTCTCCAGCAAATTACAGATGTCATACAGATCCAAGCCATTGTGGAGGATATCATTGCTAAAAATCCTGACAATGTCATTGCCTATAAAGCAGGCAAGCAGCAGTTATTTGGCTTTTTCGTTGGACAAGTTATGACTGCAACAAAAGGAAAAGCTAATCCAGCGGTTGTTAACGAGTTGTTGAAAAAGGTACTAGAGTGCTAAAGGTATCATCTTTCACCATCTAAAAGAATGAAGGCAACGGAGACTGCTGCTTGGAAGAGCTGTGTTGCATCGTAAAGCCTTGACTTTAGTCTGTTCATCGCGAATGATACGTAACGAATCGACCTTACGAATACGAATGTTTTCATAGTCTATTGGATTTTTATGCATTCCATGTCACCTTCTCACTCTCTTATGAGACGCCTGTGGCAAGATCATATATCGTGCTACAAGCGTTATTTTTTTATTGCCATTATCTGCATGATTTTTGCAGCCATCGCCACAGCGGCGTTGCCATACCTCCTTCAGCCTGTTTTTGATAATGTTTTTACAAACGGTACGATGCATTCGCTGACACTTTTTTGTGGTGCTGTGTTTGCAACTTTTGTCATTAAGGGCTTCGCGAGCTTTGGTGAGTCTGTTCTGATGAACTACATTGGACAGCGTATTATCGCCGATCTTCAAAACCGTTTATTGAGGCATCTCCTAAATTCTGATTTGCACTTCTTCCATACCCACGGAACAGGTCAACTCATCTCCTACTTTACCAATGACGTGAATCTCATGCGCAATGCAGTAGCTCACACAATCATTGGTCTTGGGAAGGATTCGTTGACACTCGTTTTTCTCATTATGCTGATGTTCTACCGTGACCTTTATCTTTCGCTTGGGACGTTCATCATTTTTCCATTAATTTTCTACCCTATTATTCGGCTCGGTAAACGCCTTCGTAGGGTCAGTGACTCAACGCAAGACTATCTGGGGGAACTCACGAGCTTCTTAAGTCAAATTTTTCAAGGTATTCGCGTTGTGAAAGCTTACTGTGCAGAACAACACGAAGTCATGCGCGCAGAACAGCGTGTTAAAAAGATCTTTCAGTATCTCCAAAAGGCGTCTATCACCCGTGCCATTTCACATCCTATTGTTGAAACAGTAGGTGGACTTGCCATCATGGGAGTCATTGCCTACGGCGGTTACCAAGTCATGCAAAAAACACGCACAACCGGTGAGTTTGTCTCTTTTATAGGAGCACTTATCCTATCCTATGAACCGATGAAACGGTTGTCGAATATTAATGCAAACATCCAAGAAGGGCTTGCTGCAACCAAACGCATTTATACCCTTTTCGATACCCACCCTTCTATCCAAGAACCACAGCATCCTGTCATTCCCAATGCAAACCGCCTTAAAGGAATCATAGAGTTCAAAAATGTGAGTTTTTCTTATAACAAAAGCTGCCCTGTACTTAAAAACATTTCGATAAAAATCGAAAAAGGGAAAACAGCCGCCTTCGTAGGACCCAGCGGCGCTGGCAAATCCACACTTATTAATCTCATCCCACGTTTTTACGATGTGGCAGAGGGTACAGTATTAATCGATGGAACGCCTGTGAAAGACTTTGCGCTCAAAGACCTGCGCCAGAACATAGCTCTCGTCGGCCAAGAGACTGTTCTTTTCAACGAATCAGCAGCGCTGAACATTACCTATCCCCAGGACGTGATTAATAAAGATCGCATCAAAAAAGCAGCCCGCGATGCAGCCTGCAATCATTTTATTGAAAGATTCAAAGACCAGTATGAAGAGCTTCTTGGCGAGAATGGTAACCGCCTTTCCGGTGGACAACGCCAGCGCTTTGCCATTGCACGCGCAATGTATAAAGACGCGCCTATTCTCCTCCTTGACGAAGCGACATCATCATTGGATTCAGAATCGGAAAAACAAATTCAAAATGCCTTAAAAAATCTCATGAGAGGGCGCACGACGCTCGTCGTAGCCCATCGTCTCTCCACAATCAAAGACGTGGATGTTATCTATGTTATGAATTATGGTGAGATTATTGAACAGGGGACCCATGACGATCTTCTCAAAGCTAGCGGCCTTTATGCCCACTTGTGGGTCATGCAGACAGAGTAAAGAAAGCTCCTAAACGATGGGTTCCACACAGACAAAGGCGCGATCTGCTTTACCCCGGCTGAACTGCACAATACCATCACTCATCGCAAAAAGTGTGTGATCACGGCCTATACCGACGTTTTTACCCGGATGAAATTTCGTGCCACGCTGACGAACAAGGATATTTCCAGCAAGGACGAACTGCCCTCCATAGCGCTTCAATCCAAGGCGCTTACTTTCAGAATCGCGGCCATTCTTTGAACTTCCACCCGCTTTTTTTTGTGCCATTTTGTGTACTCCCCCTAACTAATAGCAACAGCTTACGCGTTATGACTAATTTTCGAAATTTGAACAACGGTCAGGTGCTGACGATGACCCTTCTTACGACGGTAATTCTGACGGCGCTTCTTCTTAAAAATAATAATCTTACGGTCACGCATCTGATCAAGAACCGTCGCCTCGACCTTTGCCCCCGCGACCACCGGCGTGCCCACAGCGACTTTACCTTTTTCGGAGACCATAAGAACTTCGCCAAATGTGACCGTCTGTCCGGCCTCTACGGGCAACTTCTCAACGCCAAGAATGCTGTTCTGTTGAACGCGGTACTGTTTCCCACCGGTCTTTATCACTGCAAACATTGTTTGGTATCTTTCTTAAATATAAAAAAACATAATGGATCCTACTTTTTCCTATCTTGAAAGAAGGTATTCTGTCAAGATTTTTCTAAAGTAGTCTAGGGATCTTTGTCGTGTGGATACTCCTCTTGTCCTTGACTTGATTCGGCAAACGTGTCTCATGACCCTCAAAGTCAGCGCACCCGTTCTCATCGTCAGCTTTATTGTCGGGCTTGTTATTTCTCTCATCCAAGCACTTACGCAAATCCAAGAATCTACCATCAGCTTCGTTCCTAAGCTTGCAGCCATTCTTATTACCTTCGTCCTATCATTTCAATTTATGCTAACGCACCTAATGCAATTTACACATTTTCTCTTTGATAAGATTGGGATATCACCCTCGTGAGAATCGATCTCATAGCGTTTGTTCTTCCCTATCTTTTAATTTTCGCCCGCATCTCGTCCACACTGACGATTGCCCCCGGATTCAGTGACACACATATTCCTGTACGCTATCGCCTCCTTTTCGCCTTGGCACTATCCTTGACTCTTAAGGATGTACTTCCCCCATACAGCATACTGTCTGCCCCCATGGATTCTGAAAAAATCAACAGCTTACCCCTTATCATGCTCTTGATTCAAGAAACGCTCATTGGCACCTTCATCGGCTTTATCTCTAGGCTACTCCTCAATATTCTCGATATCATCGGCAATATCGTAAGTTTACAAACAGGACTTGGAAACGCCACAGTATTCAATCCTACGATGGCAGCGCAAACCCCCGTTCTCGATCACTTTGTCATTGTTGCGGGGATTATGCTTTTTTTTACCATGGATGTGCATCATCTTGTAATCAAGTCCATCATCCATAGTTACATCCATTTCCCGGTCCACCCTGTTCATCTTGAGCAAGGTCTTTTCTCAAGCCTCCTGAGACCACTTGAAAATCTCTCCTTATTTTTTATGCAGAGTTTTAAAATTGCCTGTCAACTAAGTCTTCCTTTTCTTATCTTAGGTCTTCTTTTTCAATTCATGCTTGGTCTGCTGAATCGCGTTGTCCCCAGTATACAAATTTTCTTTATTGCTCTCCCCCTACAGATTCTTCTTGGTTTTATCCTTCTCATGATCGTTCTCCCCCTCGTACTCCACCTCTCCCTAACAAACTTTAGCCAACTCTATAACCAGTTCTTTCCAGGTATGAGTGCCTAGATAAATCATTTTTAGATACTGAGGCTCTACCGTTAGCTAAAACTTCCCTCTCTTCAGGGAAAGTGTTAGTTTAAGAGATGGAACAAAAGTACCCACAAGGTCAGCAAGTTGATTGGAGAGCATGTGGCGGCGGCGTACGCTGTACAAGTAAAGAATCTTTCGAAGATCATAGGGGGTGCTGTTATCCTTGATGACCTCTCCCTCTCTATCCTAGCAGGATCCATTGCTGGGATTATTGGGCGCAGTGGCGCCGGAAAGACGACTCTTTTGCGCTGTCTTAATGGCCTTGAATCGCCAACATCGGGGGATATCTACCTTTTTAAAAAGAACGTCGTAGGACTCGATGAGCAGAATCGCCGCTTTTTCCAACGCAAGATTGGCACAGTTTTTCAGAATTTCCATCTTCTTAGCCGTCGAACTGTTTTTGATAATATCGCTTTTCCTCTTGAGATACGGGGTGTGCGTTCGTCTGTGATCAAAAAACGGGTCAAAGAAGTTCTTCACCTTGTTGGTCTTGGACATAAAGTACACGCATATCCCAAGGAACTGAGCGGTGGGCAGTGCCAACGTGTAGCCATTGCCCGTGCCATTGCAGCTGACGTTAATCTTCTTTTGTGTGATGAATTCACCTCAGCACTAGACCCTGAAACAACACTAGACATTTTATCACTTCTCTCCGAGCTTAATCGAAAACTCAAATTAACTGTTGTTCTCATTACCCACGATATGAATGTTATTCGAGAAATCTGTGATGCAGTCTTTGTTTTAGAGATGGGGCAATGTGTGGAGAGCGGATCCATTGCAGACATCCTTTTGAATCCTACGCATCCAACAACACAATCACTCATCGGAAGTCTCTTTTGCCATGAGCTACCACAAATCTATGCAGAGAAACTTTCCACAGTGCCACTGGAAACAAGCCATGTCATTTTGCGTATGCTCTTTGCCAATCAGGTTGCAAAAGAACCTATTATCGCCTCCCTTGTGGAGCAGTTTCACCTCCCCGTGAATATCATCGCAGGCCATTTGGACCATATTCGGGAAACAGCTTTTGGGCAGCTGATGATTAGTTTTCCTTATGTTCCATCTGTATTAGTGAATGTTAAAGAATATCTACGTATGCGCCAAGTCGCTGTTGAACTTGTGGGTTATCTCCATGCTTGATCTCTTACTGGCAGGCTTTTTAGAAACCTCTCTCATGGTTATTTTATCAGCGACAATAGGCTTCGTTGTGGGAACACCCCTCGCCTTGTATTTATGGACGATCAGTCCTCAGGGATTGAAACATAGACCTTTGATCTATGGGATAGGAAGCTTTGTTATTAATGCACTTTGCTCCATCCCTTACATTATTTTCATGGTGCTCTTGATTCCTGTGACACGCTTGATGGTGGGAACATCTATTGGGACCATAGCTGCTACCGTTCCCTTAAGCCTTGCAGCAGCTCTTCTCTACGTACGCTTTGCACAAGAAGCTTTTGCTCATATTCCTTCTGGTTTGATTGAGGTGGGCAAAGTGATGGGGGCAACCAAAACACAAATTCTTCTAAAGATTGTGTTTAAAGAATCATTGCCCCAACTGATAGCATCTCTCACCAATCTTATTGTGATGCTCATTGGTTTTTCTGCTATGGCAGGAGCTGTTGGCGGCGGAGGGCTTGGAGACCTTGCCATACGTTATGGCTACCAGCGGTATAATCTGTTTTTTTTGAGTCTTATTGTTACTCTCTTGATTGTGATGGTTCAAGTCGTGCAGTATGTCGGTAATTCACTCGTATTCCGATTGCGCCACTAGAAAGTTGATATGTTTCCGTATGTTGCCCTCTTCTCTTTCTTATTTTTTATCACCGCTTGCTCCAAGCACAAAGAAGGCGAGCTCCGTGTGGGTGTCACCAACGGCCCTCATGCAATCATCGCTGAGCACGTGCAAAAACTGGCTGAGGCTAAAGGCATAAAGGTTAAACTTATCGCCTTTGATGAGTTTATCCAACCGAATGTAGCCCTTGATGCTGGTGATATCGACCTGAATATTTATCAACATGAACCATTTTTACACGAACAAATGCAATCACGGGGCTATGCGTTTGCGTCTCTTGGTAAAGCCATCATTCTACCTTTGGGGATCTACGGCGCGGATCATGTCAAATCACTTAAAGATATCCCCCGTGGAGCGAAAGCCCTGATTCCTGTGGACCCCACCAATAGTTCCAGGGCCCTAAAGCTTTTAGAAGCAGCAGGACTCATTAAACTGTCCAACCATATTAACCCAATGCCTAAAGATCTCGCGCAAAATGCTCTTGAATTGAAAATTATTGAAGTGGAAGCTCCCTTGCTTCCACGCCTTTTAAAGGACGACGCAGACATAGCTGTGATCAATGCTGATTGGGTGATGGTTTCGGGTATAGATCCAAACAGAGCCCTATTCAAAGAAGGAACGGATTCGCCCTACGCAAATCTTTTCGTGGTGAAACAAGGTCGTGAGGGGGATCACAACATTCAAAACTTCATAGCACTTTATCAAAGTGATGATGTAAAACAGTTCATCCAAAAACAGTTTAAAGGGGCTATTTTACCAGCCGCCTGGAAAGGATGAGATATATGACAGCACCGTCACAGACCGATAAGACCGATAAGACCGATAAGACCGATAAGACCGATAAGACCGATAAGACCGATCATGCTTATGTTTTGGCTCAAGAATTAGTCAAGCTTCTTGATGAAAAAAAGGCAGAAAATATTGTAACACTCGATATCCGCAGCAAAGCAAGCTTTTGTGATTACCTTGTTATTGCGTCAGGAAACGTATCACGCCAAATTATTGCTATGGCAGATCACCTTGTGCGCAGTCTCAAGAATCAAGATATTCATGCTCTTGTGGAAGGGGTGGAGCAAGGAGATTGGATCCTTATTGATGCTGGTGATGTTGTTATCCACCTCTTTAGGTCCGAAGTACGTGAGCGTTATAGCTTAGAAAAAATGTGGACAGCGTAAGCACTTGGCAATTCACCTCCCCATAAAGCTTTTTGCTGTAGGACAGCTTAAAGAAGGACCAGAGTACGACCTCGTTCATAAGTATAGGAGGCGCCTCACCCACTTTGAGATCATTGAGCTCAAACAATCGACAAAGAAGGATGAAGAAAAGCTCTTCTTAAAACGGATTAAAGATTCGGACTATGTGATTGGACTCGATGAGAAAGGTCAAAATTATAGCAGTCAAGAGTTGACCTCTTTTCTATTTCAGAAGCTTAGCATTCGCAAATCCTTTTGTTTTCTTATTGGTGGAACGGATGGACTCGGTGATACTATCAAAGCACGCTGCCAACAGATTATTTCTTTTGGGAGACTCACGTGGCCACACATGCTCGTACGCGGAATGGTATGCGAGCAGATTTATAGGGCAACACTCATCGGTAATCATCACCCTTACCATCGAGAATAAAGTACATGAATATTTCCAATCCGTCTTTACCGTAAATCACTTCCCTCTAGCTTCCCCGATCCCGATGGCCCATCAATGGCAATAACAATCATACTTGATCGAGGACTTTTTCATAATAGAGAAC
>CALBMH010000038.1 GCA_937896365.1 uncultured Alphaproteobacteria bacterium | reverse complement strand
TATAGAGAGAAAGTAATTATAAAACGGACGTCTATTTCTAACGTCTGTTCGCGACCGAATCCCCTGGATTTGTAAAAAGAGGGGGTGAACCTTGACAAATTGCCCTGTTTCTTGGAAGAGTTCGTGGGTTGCTGTTTGAGAGGGATGAGATTCATCCTCTTCTTTGAGTCCACCAAAGTTTGAGAAGTTATCTAGGAAGAGATAATTACCGAGTAAAAGTGAAGGAGTATACTCAGTGGCTCCATTCGAATGAGCAGAAGGAGGTAAATTCGTGATAAGATAGACGCCTCCACCAAGAAATAACGTGTCTTTAAGGGTGCGTTCTTCTTGAAATTTCATAATCGTTTCTTCTATATAATGCCCCGTTCTGTATTCTCCCGTGCGCTCATTAAGGAGGTTGAGAAGCGTTTGATCATCCTTCGTCTTTTTATTCTTCATGAGGTTGGCGATGGCAGTTTCAAGCTTATTGAGTGTCTCGAGGTGCTGTTTTAAGTAAGGAGGGACCTCCTTTACGGAGCTAGGAATGACGTGCGTATGTGCTGCAATCCCTCCTGTTTTATAGCACTCGAAAAGACGGTTCCATAAAAGTGCACGAACCATTTTAGCAATCTCATGTTTTTCGCCATTTTTGGGAGACACTTGACACGTTTTCCCGTCAAGACACTGCGTGATCTTGTCACCAAGTTTACTGATCGTAGTGTCGTCCCACGTAACATAACGGGCACTATCCCACTTTTCAATCTCACCCACAGCATTTTCTGCCCAAAGATGAGAGAGAAGAGCACTAAGAGGGAGAAGAAAAAAGATGCGCTTGCTTATATGCAAAGTAAGAGGAAGCAGATTCAAAAACACGAACGCTCTCGGTCAATAAGAAAAATATAATTTCATTATGAAACGAAAGAATTAATATTTTCCTAAGGACGTTCTTAGAATCTTACTATTTTCTTACCTTGCTTTCATTCTGCGACATCGTCGTCATTACTCTTGTTATACTTAGGAGGAATTTTTTTGTCTTGCGCTGCCGTTGTTGTTACTGTCTCTTCTTGGGGAGGGCTCGCGAGCGTGGTTGTGAGCTCTTGTGTAAGAGTCAGAGTCTCCAAAGACCCGGCGAGTTGATCTTGTGGCGATGGATAGTTCTCAAGAAATGCTCTAAGTTTTTCATCAGTATCAATGCCATGGTGCTCCCTTAGGTACGCTTTAACCTCATCTGTTTTCTTTTCAAGGTGCTCGATAAGTTCACTAATTGTAGAATTTAATGCCTTCACCTTATGAAAAAACCTGGAAGCTTTCCCAGCAAGTTCAGGATAACTAGTTTTATCGAAGTACCCCTGTTGAAAAAATTTGTTTATCCTTCCGGAGAACTCAAGAGCATTTACGAGATGTTCACGTTTTCGATAGAGTGTGGCTAAGTCCCCAGTATCATTTGCTCTAATGAAATTAGCTTCTTCACTTTCTATGTGCTGTTTTATCGTCTTAGCCATATCATCGATCTCATCACGTTTGGGTGGGGTTTCCTTCCAGTGATTCAACGTTAGATCCATTTTCGCGAGAGCTTTAATAACCTCCATTTGGTATGTATCAGAATGTTTGTCGCCTAAAAATTTTGCTCTTGCATGATCGATAGACTCTGCGATATGAGGAGGTAAGAATATCTGCAGCTGTTGGGCTTCAGGCTTCTTATCCTTACTTTCTTCCCTTTGATCCATTGTCCGCGCTGACGTTGTGCTCACTAAAAGGATGGCGGCGAGAACACTTATTTTGTTTATGCCCATGACTACTTCCTACTATGTATTGAAATATGTACTATTATTCCATTTTATTGGAGGAAAATCAATATTACTTTCTTTTTATCGGATCGGATTCAAAAATCTTTCCCATCTGATACCAGGGATCCATGCCATGATATCAAGGTCCCAGAGCTCAAACCAACGACTGTCAGGATATTTAAAGAGCTTTGCTTCAGTGGAGAAGAAAAGGATTTCCGCACGACCGATGAGGGAATTGCGCGGTACAAAACCAAGTGTCTCAGGTGCGCGACTATCACTCGAATTATCTCTATTGTCACCCATCATAAAAAAATGCCCCTCGGGAACTGTATACTCCGGTGAATTATCAAACTTCCACTGGCCAAAATCATACTTTTTCAAAATATCGTAGGACACGCCATTCGGAAGCGTTTCCCTGTACTTTTTCAAAGCGTCAAGTTGCCCATATTGGTTAATATACGTATACATGCCTACATACTCGAGCGTCACAGGTTCACCATTGATGTGGAGAATTCCTTCTTTCATCTGGATCTTATCGCCCGGCAAGCCCACACAGCGCTTGATGAAATCGAGCTCCTTTTGCAAGGGATTGTTAAATACAACCACGTCGCCCCGCTTAGGATCGCTGGAGAGCATGCGCCCTTCATAAAACTTATAGTGGAAAGGGAAAGCCGTGTTGCTGAAGCCATAGGAATATTTATTCACAAAGAGAAAGTCCCCCACCATGAGTGTGGGATACATGGATCCTGAAGGGATATTGAAGGGTTGGAAGAAAAAAGTGCGAATAATCAACGCAATGACGCCTGCTATAACAAAACCTATAGCTTCCTTGCGGGCCTTTTCTTTAAAGTGAGTGGACATAAAAACGCAGTCATGCTAGATTATCTTTTGTTATAAGTCTTACACACTTTATGCTTGTAGCGCAAGGCGCTGAAAATTTTTACCTTTTCCAAAAGAGGATTCGAGCCAGAAATAGGCTCTAAGAATCTAAGGATGAGATAACCCTTGTTTTGTCATCTTGTTAAAATACTCCCAAACGCCTTGGTCGCCCTCCCAGCTGCCTTGGGTAACCATTTTGGAGTATTCTGTTGCACGCTGCTCAAAGAAATTTGTATGCTCCACACCATTTAGAATAGGGATAAGCCAGGGAAGAGGGTGGGCCTTTATTTGTTTGTAGGAGCCATTGTTTTCTGCAAAATAACCAAAGAGAGAAGGGAGTTTTAGTTGTGTTAAGCGCCAATCGGCAATGTAGTTTACATAGTTTTTTACATCTGTTGCTGTCATGCCCTCAATGTCCCCAAGCTCCATGGCCTGATCAACGAAACCGTGCTCAAGCGTCACCATGGTTTTGGCGACATCAAGGATATCCTCTTTCACACTTTTCGTAACAGCACCCGTTTCAAGAGCCCACTCATGGTACAGACGAATTATAGCTTCACAATGCAAACTTTCGTCGCGCACAGACCATGAGACGATTTGACCCATTCCTTTCATCTTGTTATGGCGCGGAAAATTTAAAAGCATTGCAAAGCTGGCAAAAAGCGCCATGCCCTCTGTAAAGGCACCAAACATGGCAAGCGTGCGTGCAACATCACCGCAAGTTTCAGTGCCAAAGGTGTGCATATAATCGACCTTGGAGCGCATGGACTCATACTGAAGAAAAGCGCTAAATTCTGTGTCTGGCATTCCCAGCGTTTTTAAAATCAATGCATAGGCGTCAATGTGTACTGTTTCCATGTTGGAGAAAGCTGCCATCATCATCTGGATTTCTAAAGGGCCAAAAAGAGGCATATAGCGCTTTAAATAATTATCACTCACCTCTACATCGGATTGCGTGAAGAAGCGAAAAATTTGGGTGAGGAGATGCTGTTCTTCGGGGCGGAGAATTCCAGACTGCCAGTCCTTTATATCTTCTCCCATAGGAACTTCCTCGCCTAGCCAGTGGATCTGTTGTTGGCGTTTCCAGTACATATAGGCCCAAGGATAGCGGTCAACGCGGTAAGCACCTGAGCTTTCTAAAAGGCCAATCACTCCTTTTCCTTTTAAGATTGGCGGATTTAAGGAGGAATAATTACCTGAGGATAATATCTCGTGTGTCATTCGTTTACTCATTGTTCTTTCTTACACTTTCTATTAAAAAAACGGCCATGGGGGAGGGGTAGTTTACGTTTTGTTAACCTTTTTGGGTGTAGTGTGAGGGGAGGTGGTTGAGTGACACTCTGTGTGTGCGGGGTGCGTAACGGAGCTTGCCTGGGGAGGGTATGATGCATCGTCTGGAAGGATAAGGGAGAATCGAAACCTGCCCGCTGCCGGACAATCGAGCGTAGGGGAAAAGAAAATATTCATTGAAAAATTCTTCCCTATTGACATGACAGACACTCGTCGTAATTCGTATAAGAAAACACAGAAGCAGTTGCTTGACTCTCTAAAAAATCATCCACTCTCTCATTTTTTCCCATTAAAGTCTCTTCTTTGTACGCAACAAACTCTTCTTTATTCACAAACTCTGCCCGTCGTGCGGATTTGGAGCGGCAGTAATAGAGACTCTTGATACCTTTCCTCCATGCTTCCCAATGGAGCATTAGGAGATCCCACTTAGCAATATGAGAGGAGAGAAAAAGATTTAAAGACTGGCCCTGGCAAATAAAGGGTGTGCGATCGGCTGCGAAGTCAATGAGCCAGCGTTGATTGATTTCAAAGGCCGTTTTGAAAACAGCTTTCTCATCCTCTGTCAGCCCCTTGAGGCCTTGGATAGAACCTTCTTCGGACAAGATAAATTGCCACGTTTCTTCAGTATCAAGTCCGCGGCTTTGTAAGAGGGACTGTAGATGTTTATTTTTGACAATAAAAGATCCTGACAGCGTCTTATGGGTGTAGATATTTGCAGGAATGGGCTCAATACAAGCACTTGTTCCACCGCACACAATACTGATGGATGCCGTTGGAGCAATCGCGAGTTTATGACTGAAGCGTGCCATAAGGCCGCGTTCAAGGGCATCCAGGCAGGCCCCCCTCTCATGGGCTAGCTTCACTGAAGCGGCATCAGCCGCCCTTCGGATATGTTTGAAAATCCTCCTATTCCACGATTTTGCAACGGCACTTTCAAAGGGGATATGTTGTGACTGTAAGAAAGAATGCCATCCCATTAATCCGAGACCCACGGACCGTTCGCGCATTGCTGAATAAACGGCGTTCTGCATACTTTGGGGCGCCTGCCGTATAAATGTTTCTAATACATTATCGAGAAATCGGAATATATCTTCAATGAATAGCTCATTCTCATGATATTCAAGCCATTTCTCTGCATTGAGGGACGCAAGACAGCAAACGGCTGTGCGGTGATTGCCTAAATGGTCCCGACCTGTAGGAAGGAGAATCTCACTGCATAAATTAGACATGTGGACGCAGAGTCCTAGTTCTCTTTGATGCTTAGGCAATGCCTGATTTACGGAGTCAATGAAAATCAAATAGGGTTCCCCTGTTTGCAGGCGCGTTTCAAGTATCTTTTGAAAAAGCTGACGCGCTGAAACAATCCTAACAACCTCGCCGGTCTTGGGGCTTTTGAGTGGGAAGGGCTTGTCATCTCTCACAGCCTCCATAAACGCATTTGTGATCACAATACCGTGATGAAGATTGAGGCATTTACGATTAAAATCACCAGAGGGCTTTCGTATTTCCAGGAATTCTTCAATCTCAGGATGGTGAATGTCAAGGTAAGCGGCAGCACTTCCCCGTCGAAGGGATCCTTGACTAATAGCAAGAGTTAAAGAATCCATTACGTGGAGAAAAGGAATAACACCCGATGTACTCCCTGCGCGTTTGATCTTCTCGCCAATAGATCGAACACGGCTCCAAGATGTTCCGATTCCTCCTCCCTTAGCGGCTAGCCAGATGTTTTCATTCCATGTATCCACAATGCCGTCTAAGCTATCCTCCACGCTGTTGAGAAAGCAAGAAATGGGGAGTCCTCTTTTTGTTCCCCCGTTACAAAGAATGGGAGTAGCAGGCATGAACCACAACTGTGATATGGCCTCATAGAGGCGCTGGGCATGGGGTAGATCGTCCGCAAAGGCAGAGGCAACTCTTGCGAACATTTCTTGATAAGATTCATTTGGAAGACAGTAGCGATCTTTTAAGGTGGCTTTGCTAAAGTCTGTCAATAGCCTATCGCGTTTGTTGTCTATGATAATAGCGCACGGGTCGATGCTTTTATAACGTGTTTCTTCTCCTCGACCGTAATAAATCTGATGGTCCTGCTCATAGCCATGCGTGATGGATGGAAAGAGGAGAACTTGGCCTACATGGTGTTGGTCTGTATGGAGCGTTTTCGAGGTATGTGTTTTTTTGCGAAGGTCTTTGGATGGAATAGAAGGATAGAGAGGAATGAGGTGACCGTGGCGGTCAAAACCAAATGATTGTTGCATATTTTGTCTCCTTAAGCAGAGGGACAAAGGTGATATACGAAGCTTAAGAGGAGCACTATTACGAAACCTCTTGTGAGATCGCGTTCTATGCGAAATCCAAGTGCCCTTTTTTTGCTATCACCAGTACACCCCGCCTGATGTGTTAACTTTCGTTATGCAAGGGCAGGTCTCCTGGCTTTTGGGTCGTCATGCTTGCCTTGTCTTCCCAGGTAAAAACCCAGTGACAGCCATATTTGCTTTAAGCGAAGCACTCACCAATAACAGTTGCGGGGGCAGCTCTGGACTTGATTTTATTCAAAACGCACCAGATTCCCTTTTAAACAGAGCAAAGGGCTCTGTACCACGACATAACACTCGATAGAGTATCATCTAAAATTTCTGAGTCAACAGATTGATTCTCTTGTTGAAAAAGAAAATGTATTTCACGTAGCTGTTACAGAGGGTTTTTCTTATGCTGAAGGAGGAGTCAACGTTTAGAAGGAAAGAGAGCATGAGGCCAATATTTGAAGGGGTGCGTCAGTATTTTACCCTTGAATATATTACGACTGCGATGGGGCTCCTTGGGCATACGGCTGTTTATCTTCAAGCAGCGAAAATCATTTATCTCCAATCGGCCTATGCTGTGTCTTTGAGTGGAACGCTCGTGGCGTTTGCTTCGATGGTGTGTTGGTTTTCTTATGGTGTATCGAAGAGGATTAGGCCTCTTATTGTCACGAATATCTTTGGCCTTATAGGGATGTGTATCGTTCTTTGGGGAATTTTTTATTACGGGGACAGCCCCTCCTCTATATATAAGGAGGCACGTGTGGAGATAAAGCGCAATAAACTATAATTTGATCTTAGCAATCACAGGTGCGTGGTCGGACGTTTTTTCCAGGGAGCGTACGTTTGTGTCAACATAGCAACCGCTGATGCGATCAGCAGCTTTCGGTGAGGCCAGAATATGGTCAATGCGAAGCCCTTTATTTTTGGCAAAGGCGCCACCTCTATAATCCCACCATGTAAAGGGAGGAGGGGACTCAAATCCGAGGATATCTGTATAGCCTAAGTGTGTGAGTGCATGGAAAGCTTCGCGCTCTTGCGTGCTGCAAAGGATCTGTTCCTGCCAGGCTTTCGGATCATAAACATCATGATCTGTGGGGGCGACATTATAGTCACCGCAAAATAGAGCCGTTTCCTCGTGGGTGAGCAGGTTTTCCATATGGCAGCGAAGGGCTTCGAGAAATTGTAGTTTATAGATGTACTTATTGGATCCGATCTCCTGACCATTGGGAACATAGACAGAGGCAATGCGGAAGTATTGGCCATGAATGCTTATACCGGTCTCAATATAGCGGGACTGGTCATGGTCAAGTTCAGGAATATCGTGGCGCACGTCATCAAAAGGGTATTTAGAGAGAATGGCCACACCGTTAAACGTTTTTTGTCCAAAGTGAGCAATGTTGTAGCCAAGATCAGCGATCTGTGCTTCTGGAAAGTCCTTATCTTCGCATTTTGTTTCTTGAAGGCAGACAATATCGGGATTTTTATCGCGTAACCACGCCTCGAGGATAGGCATACGGGAACGAATGGAATTCACATTCCATGAGGCGATTAAAACTATTTTCGATTCAGATTGAAAAAGAGTTGCCACACCCGCATCCACTTTTTGCCTTAGGATTCGTAATGACAAATAGAGAAGCAGCGAGGTCATCTTGATAGTCAAGACAGCCTCCTTCAAGGAGTGAAAGGGATGTTTCATCAATGACAACCTCAGCACCTTCTTTGCTGAAGATTTTATCATCCGATAAAACCTCACCGTCCATCAAAAAGGTATATTGAAAGCCTGAGCAGCCACCGCCTTGGACAGCAATCCGCAGGCGCTGCTGTGTTTGGTTGTGGTTATTCACATCTTTGATACGTTGTGCGGCTTCTTTAGTGAGGGTAAACATTGCTTTTCTTGGCTTAATGACTAAGCTTTAAGGTAATAAGTACTCTCTCAAAATTCAAGTTTTTCTTTTTCAGGTCTTCCTGTTCAATCAATCGTTTGGGGGTATCTTATATTACTTATCATGGGGGTTGTGTCGATATATATGTCCTATCTTCTAGAGTGCTTTTGTTTCTTGGCGTCTGGACAGTCACTCAAAGGACCGTGACTAAAGTGGTTAAAGAAGATCGGAAGAGCACACGTCTGA
>CALBMH010000037.1 GCA_937896365.1 uncultured Alphaproteobacteria bacterium | reverse complement strand
ATTCAAGACCCGATTTTAGATCGGGATCAGAGGACATCTATCCTGACACCTGGGGTTCACAAGGTGCTTGCGCAAGCTGTTGAGTGTGAACGGGTCTTAGTGTGGTGGAATGTTGTTTGAGTATGCGGGAGTTCGGATGACAAGTAAGTGCAATGGCCCTGGCGATACCCTGGTGTGGATTAGTCGCAGACCCCAAGCATTACCATCATATTGCGAAGTTGCGGTCCGTCGACTAAATTAATATTAATTATAGCTACTTGAATTGCATGGGGGGTGGCGTGCGTCCTTCTCGGATTTTTAATAGGCGTAAATCGGCTAGATTGATAGGTAATGATTTTAGTGTTAAAGCTCACAAAGGAGGTCATGATGAATATCAAGTAGAGATTTTTTCAGAAGATTTCAAGATAATTAGGAATGTAATGGTTTTTCTTATCATTGCTGGAATATTTGCGGCTATTCATTATAAGAAAATTTACGAAGCAAATAGATTTTTGTATGAAAAAGAAGTTGCGGATTTCGTCAGGTCGGTAGTCAATTTCAGCGATTTTGACGGAAAGCGGCTGTATCTAAATAAGAGTGGGGCGGTTGTTCCTGTTTATGTAAAAAAATATAGTTCGGCAGAGAGTTTTGGATTTCTTGCAGCGATCGCCTCATTGTTGGATGAGCGACCGATTTATGAAGTGGGTGAAAAAAGTACGTTGCGTATTGATTTTGATGTTGGTCAATCTGGGCGTAATTCTTCTGTTCTATATGTGAAGAGGTATAGTCAAGCTGACCCGATTGAAAGTCTTATTAAGAAGAGTCTTGATGTAAGCCGCTATTCCGATGGCGAGGCTGTTTATAGGGAAGTTCTTGAGCGATGCTCAGGCGAGTCTTATGGGAGTCTTGGTGTTGTTGTTGGTAGTGGGAAGTATAAAAACAGAAGAGATATAATTTTTTCTGGCGGAAGCGGTTATTATGAAATAAAAGGCAATAGTCGTGTCTATCTTTATTATACGTTTGCTCCGAATGCGCTAAAGTCTGGGGGTGATATTAATTGCCGTGAGGATTACGGGATTCACTTTTTTTCTTCAAGTAAGTTTCGGCCTCTTGGTGGCATAAATTTAAATTCTTTTAATCCTTTTGGTGATTACTACGATTCTTCAGCTGTTTCCTTTTTAGAGGAAAGAGTTAAGTTGCTCGATTTTTTCGATTTTCCCCTGATTAAACTTCCTTGGATTCTTCCGGTTTCCTATCTGTCCTTTTTGATATTTTTTTCTTCTGTTCTGAGAAAATATGCATATTTATTTTCTCGGCACGTTCCTTTTCGTCAGTTGGTGTTTTTTACAGAAGGCAGTACGAAAAACGTTTCCTTCTTAGATTTCTGGCTTCTTAGAGGAATGGAAAAGTTTGTTCGAGGCGTGCTTGTGTCGTTGGCCTTGTTGGTTCCGTTGGGTGTTGTTTTTTTTACTCCATTTGTTACGGATCCAGAAATGATGCCCTATGAATATATTGGCGTCGGTTCGCTGGTCTTGTATGTAAATACAATTGGTGGGGCGTGGTGGGCGGTGATGATGTCTGTGACGCTTTATTTTACTGCGCACGTTTTTATTGTGATTTTTTCAGGGGGGATGGGTCGTGAGGTTGGTTTGAATAAGTCTCATTGGAAGATTAGGTCTTTGTTGTTTGTCGTTGTTTGGGTTCCTTCTTTGGTGTTATTAATTGCGATCTCTTATGCTTATTATTCAGATATTTCTGTTTGTTTTATTGGAGATTGCGGACGTTTCGAAGGAATTTATTTGTTCTTTTATTTTCTGTCCTTGTCGTCATTTTTCTTGTATTTTCTTGTTTACCTTCTTACGTTGATTGTAGGGCCTTTTGCTGTGTTTGGGCGCATCCTTGGGGTGGTTCTTCTTTTGTTTTTTGCGGCTTTTTCGGTTTTCTTGCCTTTCCATATTTATGGTGTCTTTTATTTGGGAGCATTGCAGTCTTGAATGTAAGGTGAGCTGCCCCCCGAATTTCGTCTTCCAACGTAGTCGTCGTACGATCGACACAA
>CALBMH010000036.1 GCA_937896365.1 uncultured Alphaproteobacteria bacterium | reverse complement strand
CGGTGCCAAAACGATTAATGATTGTCCGATGGCGACTGCGCCAAAGTGTATGAACAATGATGGCAGACAAGAAAAACCCCCCGGCTACAATAGCTAAAGCAATATCAAGCATAGATCACCTGTGTGATATTTTTCATCATGTAAGTGCTTTTTAATTAAATTTGCAAGAAGTAATATACTACTATTTTCGCCTCTTTACGTAATGCCTGAATCTCGCTACATTGGCATGAGTACCTTCATAATAGGTCTCTTCTTCATGCTTTTTGCACAGGCTTTACTTGGGATTTTTACATTTTTTGCGTTTTCTTGGATTCTGAGCGAAGACCGTGGAGCGGTCAAAAAGAGACGTGTTGTTCAGGGATTTGTCGTTCAAGTCGCTCTTGCAACGCTTCTTACACAGCTTCCTTTCATTCGCTCGAGCTTCGAATACCTTACAAAAGGCGTAGAAGCTTTGAAGGATGCGACGCAGACGGGGACACGTTTCGTGTTTGGTTACCTTGGCGGCGGTGATGTTCCTTTTGAGGCAACAGGGAGTACGTTTGTTTTTGCTCTTCAAGCGTTGCCCATGATCATAGTGGTATCGGCACTCTCCATGTTGCTTTTCCATTGGGGCATTTTACCTTGGGTTGTTTCTAGGATTTCTTATTTTTGGCGTAAGGCTATGCATATTGGCGGTGCTCTGGGGACGGCAGCCGCAGCGAAGATTTTTCTTGGAAATATCGAAGCACCTCTCGTTGTTCGCCCTTATCTGAAGGACTTTTCACGGTCAGAATTATTTTCCATCATGGCATGTGGTATGGCAACAACGTCCGCAACAGTTATGACACTCTATACAACAATTCTCAAGGATGTGATCCCTGAGACTATTGGTCATATCCTAACAGCCTCCATCATCAGTATCCCTGCCGCTCTCACCATTGCCCGCATTATGGTTCCTGAAAACAGTAAGGTGCAAACATCAGGTAATCTTGTCATGCCCTATCAATTTTCCAATTGGGTAGACGCTCTATCAAGAGGAACCAGTGATGGTCTGAATATTTTTCTTAATGTCACTGCCATGCTGATTGTTGTTCTAGCCATTGTGGCATTAGGCAATAGTATGCTATCGATGCTTCCCCATGTGAGTGGTGAAGCAGTTACCTTTCAACGACTTCTTGGTCTTTTATTTGCTCCCATAACCTGGCTCATGGGAATTTCATGGAGCGAAGCGATTACAGCAGGAAGGCTCTTAGGAACAAAAACAGTCCTCAATGAAGTAGTTGCGTTTATTGAAATGGCAAAACTCCAGCAAGGACAGCTTAGCGCTATGAGTTCTCTTATTATGATGTATGCATTATGCGGTTTCGCAAATTTCTCAGCCGTAGGAATCGTTATTGGGGGCATGGGAGCCATGGTGCCCGAACGGCGCCAAGAGATTGTGAATCTTAGTCTTAAATCTGTCGTTGCAGGAACACTTGCTACGTGTCTGAGCGGCACAATTATAGGAATATTGACACGATTAAGTATGCCCTAAGGAGTTCAGTATACCTTAGACGTTTGTATCCTCACCTTTTATAAAACCATGAACCATAACCATAAGGTAGCTCGCACGCCTCTCTGCCAGAGCATAATGGGAAGCGTTACCGATTTGTACATAGTGCTTTACTTTTGAACCCAGCCTTTTAAAAAGATTCGCCATATCGTCTGGATGGGATGATGCATCATGATCACCGCGCACAATAAGCGTTGGTACGGTGATTCCTTCTGCTGGATAAAAATAATGACTGTTGTAGGCTTTGACAACATCCTCGAGCACACCACAAGGAGAGCGAACTCCTTTAACCCCATAACGATCTGCCCAATCGCTATCACTCTGCAACACTTCTTCTTCCAGTGCCCGATAGACATCGGGATCACGCCATAGGGACTTATCTTCAAAAGGAATTTCGTAATCCCACATAGTTCCCAAGGATTCTTTGGGAATAAAGCGATACCCCCCTATACTCGCATTCAACTGTGACGGATCCTTAGGATCCGTCAAAAGAGACCAGATAGGATTCTTATAACAGTAAATGGGACCCAATAAAATCAGATGACTGATAAGATGCTGAGACTGATGTGTGAAAGTTCCAGCTAATAAACCTCCCCAAGACAATCCAACAAGAACCACTTGATCGACCTTTCGCTCGTTGCGGATATACGCAATGGCGTCCGCTATGTCACACAGAGCCTCTGCGTGGGTGCAAATCATCGGTGCTTCCTTCTCAAGAAGATCCATTCCTTTGGGTTTTGTTGACTGACCATACCCTCTCAGGTCAAGAGCAAAGGCGCAAGCACCCTTAGACGCGAAAAATTCCAACCAGGATACTCCTTTAACAGGAATATCAAAAATAGCACTCGGTACAACTGCACCATGGACAAAAAGAACCGCGCAGGCGTTTTCGTTAATGCTTTCAGGCACGACTTCACGGAGCCTTAGGAAAATGTTCCTATCTTTCGAGCTTTCGATGAAATGATCGCGACGGACAGAAAAGGAGAGTGAAGACATGAGTGTGCTAAAAATTGAAAAACACTTTGGGATAGTTTAAAAGAGAATAAGGAGAAAGAAAATGATTTGCAAACAATCTTTATAAAATTAATGGCAACTTCATCTATCGATTCTATTAAAAAAGCGCCTGTTAAGGAAACGTCGTGGTTTCAAAGGATGATATATGGCCCTCATGCCTGCATAGCAACGATTGTTGTTGCCTTTTGTGAGAGTTCGTTTTTTCCCATTCCGCCTGACATTGGGATGATATCCATCATTGTCCATGACCGCTCAAAAGCCTGGTACCTGGCTTTTTGGTGTAGCATTGCTTCTGTTCTTGGAGGACTTCTAGGCTATGGTATCGGCGCCTATCTCTTCGACTCCATCGGTCATACGATTATTGAGATGTACGGCCTTGACGAACGTTTTTACTCACTCAAAAACAATTTTCATGCCCATGGCTTTTGGATTCTACTCCTCAAAGGCCTCACACCGATTCCTTATAAACTACTGACGATTGCCAGCGGTGTTTTTCACTTCGGTCTGTGGCAGTTTATCATTGCGTCAATGATTACACGTACCGGACGATTCTTTGCGCTTGCCGCAGTGCTTTGGTATGTAGGTCCCCTTGCAAAACCCTATCTTCAGCGCTTTCTTGGTTGGATTAGTTTTGCTATACTCCTCCTAGTTATTATGGGTTTTATCCTTGTAAAATGTTTTTGATGGCGAGAAACAGCGCACTGCGGTTTTTTTCCTTACTGATTATCGGTGCCCTTGTCAGTGCTTATGTCGCTGAGTATTACTTTGGTATTGCTCCCTGTCATTATTGTTTTTATCAGCGTTACCTTTTTATGGCAGCCGCTGCTTGCTTTCTTATCAAACCCATCCACAAGCTTGGGTTTTTAGCTCTCCTTGCAGGACTTGCTCTCTCCCTTTACCAGATAGGGCTTGAACAGCATCTATGGACAGACATCCTACACAAATGCAAAGCACCCTTGCCTCAATTTACTTCAGACACTCAACTGCATGATTTTCTAAAAGAAGCTCCTATCGTGCGGTGTGATCAAGTGAATTGGCGTATTTTCGGTATCTCCGCAGTGATATGGATAGCCCTTTTTCAAGCAGGCCTTGTCATACTTTATAGTCTGATAATGGGAAGATACCGCTATGACAAATAAGCTTAGCCACACCTTGCAATCCATGCTTCGCGTCAACCAAGCGGGTGAATACGGCGCTATTCGCATTTACCAAGGACAAATGGCGGTACTCGGTCATAAACCAAAAATTAAGAAGACACTCCAACACATGCTGGATCAGGAGACAGAACACCTCGCTGCTTTTAACCATCTGATGGTTGAACACGCCATTCCCCCTACTCTTTTTACCCCTCTATGGCATATAGGAGGCTATATGATGGGCGCGGCGTCGGCGCTTCTTGGCGAAAAAGCAGCCTACGCCTGCACCATTGCCGTAGAAGAGGTGATCGAAGAACACTATCAAAGTCAACTCGACGCACTTAATCATTCCCATGAATTAGAAGCAGGAAAATTCAAAGAACTCCTCCAAAAATGCCAAGCGGAAGAGATCGAGCATAAGCAGATATCCATCGACCATGGCGGCCATGGAGCACCCTTCTATCCCCTCCTTACAAGGGTCATCAAAGGAGTATCACGCCTGGCTATTACTCTATCGAAGAAGTGGTAGCGATAAGCTTAAATGTGCTTCTTATAAATGTGCTTCTTAAAAAGCTCAAGCACAGTAGATACATTATAAAACCCTATGATATCAGTGTTGTCTTTTTCATTTAAGATAAGCAGTTTTTGGCATGGCCCCCCTTTTATGCTATCTGCTAAAAAATTCTCAAGAGACTGCTTTAGTATCATCTGATTCTTATCAGGAAAGTAAGTAGTTATCCTATCAAATATCGTCTTTCTAATAGTAGAATTTGTTCCACCTATTGTAATTTTTATAAGTCTTTTACATTCATTGAGTTTATTTTGATAAGAAAAATCTTCGTTTGCCTCACTTGCAAAAAGTGGCGAAGATAAACTGAGAATAATAGATAACTTTATTATACTTTTCATGTTCAAAACTCATTAAGGTTTATCCTCTTATTAGGTAACTCTTATAAAATTATATGTCAACAATTTCTGAAAAGAATTATTAGATAAAATTGATCGGGTCGATATCAATGTCTAATCGAATAGAAGACGGTATTTTGATAGAAATAATTTTTTGTTTTAACCAATCACTGATGTTCAAACGCTTATTCGCCTTAAGGAGAATACGATAACGGTAACGACTTTTAATACGCAGCATAAGGGCCGGTGCAGGACCAAGAACCTGAACGAGCGCCGAATCATTGAGATGTGCTGCGAGGATTTTAGCACTCTGCCTTACCGTATTTTCCTCCAAACCTGATAGAATAAGAGACACCAAGCGCGCGTAGGGTGGCAAACTCATCTCTCGACGAAGAGCCATCTCATAGCGAATAAAACCGTTGCGATCATGGTTTTGAATAGCCTTGAACAAAGGGTTGTCTGGCTGATAGGTTTGGATCAATACCTCACCCGGCTTTACATCCCGCCCTGCTCGTCCCCCCACCTGTTGCAATAGCTGGAAAGCTTTTTCAGTCCCACGTAAATCACTCCCATGGAGCCCCATATCTGCGTCAATCATCCCCACAAGCGTAAGATTCGGCATATGATGCCCCTTTGCAATAAGCTGCGTACCAATAATCATATCCACACCCCCTTTATGAATAATCTCCCATATCGCCCGTTGCTGTTTAGGGGGCATATCACTGGTAAGACACGCGATACGGGCCGTTGGAAAGATTTTCGCTACCTCCTCAATCACACGGTCAATCCCTGGACCACACGGAATCAGAGAATCAGTAGTAAGACACTGCGGACATGTTGGATCAAGGGGTTTTGAAAAACCACAATGATGACACTGCAGCTTGATACTACTTTTAAAACGATGTTGCACAAGAGAAGCTGAACAACCGGGGCATTCAAAGTGATGCCCACAACTCACACACAAAGTCATGGGCGCATAGCCACGGCGATTAAGAAAAAGAAGCGACTGCTCTCCTTGAGAAAGACGCTTATGAAGAGCAATTTTCAACTCATCACTGAGCCAGTCTCTCGTTTTATTACGCCTGTCAACAAGCCGAACCTTGGGCAGTTGGGCACCACCAAAACGACTCAACAGCAGAAGATGTGCTGATTTTCCTTGCTCCGCATTAACAATAGATTCAAGAGAGGGTGTTGCCGAAGCGAGAACAATGGGAACTTTTTCGTGGTATGCCCTTAGAATCGCCATATCACGCGCATGATAGTGGCCTTGCTCCTCTTGCTTATAAGAGCCATCATGCTCTTCATCGACAATGATGAGACCAAGATTTTGGTAAGGTAAAAAAAGAGCTGACCTTGCTCCTATAAACACATGAAGGGTACCGTTGGCAGCTGCTTTCCAAGCTTCTAAACGTTTTTTAGATGATGTATGGGAGTGCCATACATGCGGTTTAAACCCAAACTGCTCCTCAAAACGGTTGAGCCATTGGTGTGATAGCCCTATCTCAGGAAAGAGTACAAGAGCTTGTTTGCGTTGTTTCAAAACGTCGGCAATACTGTGAAAATACACCTCCGTTTTACCCGACCCTGTCACACCGTCTAGCAAAAAGGAATGATACGCCCCCCCTAGGAGTGATTTCCCAATCGTTGTCACTGCTTCTTCTTGGTCGACAGAGAGAGACTTAAGGATCGGTTCATGTGTGGGTTTGATATTCTCTTGAGTCTTCTGGGTTATCACCTTATGAAGATCAACACCCCCTAAAACCATACGCCATACCCACCCAAGAGACGTCAGGGTATAGTGTGCTACGCCTTGGATAAAGGAAACTGTCCTTTCAGATAAGACTAAAGGCAAAGGCGTAGCCTCTTTAAGAGTCACCCCTTCTGGCGGTACAGCATCACATTCAACAACAAGACCGAAGACTCTTTTATTTCGCCAGGGCACCTCAACAATCTGACCCTTTTTAACAGGTTCAAGAACAGCATAGGTCAAGCTCTTATCGAGAGGAACGGGAACAATAACGTGATAATACATGAAGAAACGAACCACCTTTCAAGCATCGAGCCTAATCCTGACGGTAAAAAGCTGGATTTTCTCCTTCATCAAAGAGAGAGAGCATGACCCCATAGGACTTATCCACATTCCCTTCGATGCCAAACTCGACGATACACTCATCATCAAAGGAGTACCCTTCTGACAGTTCACGCCCCCTACAAACAAAGCGATCTCCATTGAGATGCTTTATAGGAATCTTATAACCACGATAAAAGATAAAAAGATCTTTATCCCCTTCAAGAATGATTTTAACATCACCATAGAGTTTATTCGTATAGCGCCCCACATAAACCTTCAAAGGCCTATGAGGCTGAGGGTTTTGAAGACGCATGGCATCCAACTGAAGTTTCACTTTATTCTTTACTTGGACAAACTTATCATGAATTTTTTTGGCCCAATCCATTCCTTCAATACCCAGGTAAATATCGAAAAATTTTTGAACCAACGCTTCAGGAAAAAGGCTCGCACGCATTCCACCCAGATTTGCTAAAACGGCAATACCGAGATTCTCAGAAGGAACAATCGCCATAAGAGCACGCGCACCACAAATCCCCCCCATTTGTTCCAATACGTGAATGCGTTTACTATCAACACCAAAGTCATACATAAACCAGCCAAGACCGAGATCCACCTTCGTTACCCGTTCTTTTGGGAACTGCTGCCCCACAAGCTCTTTGGAACCATCCACGTAAGAACGGCGCATATCAGCAATGTGCTCGGGTGAGATAAACGTCTCATTTCCTACCTTGTAATTATTTAAATGAAACAACAACCACTTCCCCATATCATTGGCTGTAATGTTGACCCCGCTCGAACCAGGAAAAAGATAAAACTCGTCGTTAAAGGCAAGTTCTTTCGCTTTACCATCATAGAGATCGTGGGGCTTTGCGATCTTATAAGAATTCTTTCCAGAAAAAAATCTAACCATCCTATCAATCAGTGAGGCTTTTGGAACAACACCCTCAAAACCCACAGAAGAATAGGTCATGCCCAAAGGATCAAAAAACTCCTCACGCATGACATGATGGATATTCCTCCCCATCACTTTTTCAATAATGAGGCCAGCAATACCCACCATAATATTGCTATACGCATAACTTTCTCTAAATTTTCCAACAAACGGGAGATGGCGCATGTGTGTGAGAACTTCTTCTTGAGGAAGCCTTCCGTGCCACAATGTATCCCCTGCAAAATCCTCCAAACCCGTACAATGGCACAAAAGATCTCTTAATCGCAAATCATCTGTCACCTCTTTTTTAGAAAGTTCGAAATCAGGAAGATATTTTGTCACCTTATCATCAAGAGACAAGAGACCCTTTTCAGCGAGCCTCACCATCAAAGTTGCTGTAAAATTCTTTGTAACAGAGGCGATTTGAAAGACAGTATCAGCATCAACAGGCGTTTTATCATTGAGGGAAAGGGCCCCAAAACTTCTTGTGTAAACTTGACCGTCTTTTACAATGACAATGGCCACGCCAGGCGTTTCGTAGAGTTCTCGGTACTGCTCGACATAAGTTTCAAGCACAGGAATGAGTGATGCAATATCAGATTTTTTTTGGTCTGCAAAGCTCGGATAGATCCCAAGGCCATGAAAGACAAACAAGCTCACAATCAGTAATCGTCGCAACACTCTTAGAAATCTCCATGGGGAAAATATTTAGCACCACTATACGTACAACAAAATAAACAAAATATTAACTTTTTTAATTTTAGATAGAGAGTAAGATCCCCCAATAAAGTAGGTATTTTGTCCCATGAAAGACTATCAAGGTGACTATGAACCCAGTTACACTGCTCATTTGAGTCAACGCGCCACGGCAATGGTACGGGCGACAACGATTTTTTGTTTAACGATTTTTATCGTTGCGGGGATGGGCCTATTCTTTGCGTTTTATTCTGAGCGCTTTACTATCGTAGGATCCGATCATGGCGTATATGTCTTTGATCGAAAGGATGTTCATCTCAATCATTGTGATCAGGAAGGCACCTGCAGAACAGTCATGTTAGCAAAATCTCCATCTGAATTAGCAGCCGTTGCGCAACAAAACATTATGGGACAACCAGGACAATCCATAACTAATGGAGGTCTTCTTACAGGGTTTAATCAACAACAAAACCCATGCGTTCAAACACCCGGGACCTCCTCTACCCCTACAATACAAGAAGGAGGGATTCTCGGGGTAGGTCTTCCAAAGATGGCGCCCATGGCTGTTATCCAAGGACAAATGAACGCTGCCCAACAACAAATCAATACAGCATCATCTCTACAACAACAATCGATGGCTATGCCACAGCAGATGCCGCAACAACTACCACCGCAATCAGGAGGAGCAGGTATGGGTGGGGGTATGACGCAACCGCAAGGCGCAATAGGGATGCTTCAGAACCCAGCCTTTGTTCAACAACAAATCGCTCCTGCTGGTATGGCGGCTGGTAACACAATTGTCAATGGCAGTGGGGTGCCAGGTAAGAAGAGTGCGAATGCAATTGGAGAAAACAATGCTGAGGCCACCAGCAATGACGATAGCACCGATTCCTCTGATTCCACTGCTGAGGCAGATGATGAAAGTACAGACTCAGAGGATGACATCGATCCTGGCACGGGGGTCCTTGGAAACGGTGAATAGTGGATATCACGGACCCAGGAATCGGGAAGGGTCGCACTCGAAAATAGCTTCTTCTCTTAAAGATGCTGCAGCTTTGAGTGCCTCTTCTGTCACGTTTTCCCCCGATAGCATACGGGCAAGCTCACTCTCACGCGCTCTGCCCCCTTCCAGCTTTTCAATACCCACAAATGTTTGATTATCCACAACAGATTTTACAACTTTAAAGTGATGATCGGCGAAGGCCGCTACTTGGGGAGAATGGGTAATGGCGATAACTTGATGATGCTTTGAAAGGCGTTTAAGACGAGCTCCGATAGCCGTTGCTGTGGCTCCTCCCACACCACTATCGATCTCATCAAAAACGAGTGTTTCCACAAAGGACGATTGGGATAAAACAACTTTGATGGCCAGCATCAAGCGGGACAACTCCCCACCTGATGCAATCTTTCCCATGGGTTGAAGTCCCACACCCGGATTAGCCGAAAACAGCAATTCCACCATATCCAGGCCTTCTTCACTCGCAAAAGTACTGTCTTGCTTGGTCACAGTCACTTTAAATTGCGCACTCTCTAATTTAAGGGCCGGTAACTCGTTCATTACAGCCTGGCTTAGAGCATGGGCAGCACAGCAACGCTTTTGATGCAAAAGCTCAGCCTGCTTGGCAAAAGATTTCTCAAGGTTTGCCACCGTTTTCATAAGCTCCTCTACACGCTCATCCAGGTGTTCTAAAGAAGCACTCTCATCTCTCAGCCTCTGACTCAGAGTGTGGAGTTCATTCACTGTTGTTCGATGCTTACGTGCGACATGACGCAGGACATGGAGACGTTCATCAAGCACACAAAAAGAGTTTGGATCAAAGTCCAGTTGTGCTACCTTGCTCTGCACATCACGCTCAATATCCGACACATCCACAATAATGCGATCGAGACGATCGTGGAGATCCTCATAGCCAACACACTTTCCAAAGACCTTTTGAAGTTGAATCAGATGGGGAATGACACCTAGGTCAAAAATCTTCATAACCTGTTTCAAGCCTTCCGCATTAGCCATCAATTGCTTGAACGATTCCCGTTCATTTAGCAAATGATCTTCCTCATTTTCTTTCGGATCCAGCTGTAAGAGCTCATCGATATCAAAGGCCAATTGGTCACATCTTTGACTGGCGCTGTCTTGTGCACGTTGCAATGCCTCCATCTCTTTCAACGCTTCGTGCCACGATTGATAAGCTTTCTTGACCTCAATGCATAAATTTAAATAGCCAACAGCCGATGAACTTTCAGGACACACATGCTTAGCATAGTCATCAAGCAGAGACAAGGAGTGCTTCATATCCGTAAAGCGATCGAACTGGCCGTGAATATCCAATGCGTATTGACCTACAGTCTTCAAAAAATGTAGCGTTACAGGTTCGTCATTAACGAAAGCACGCCCCCTCCCCCCGACATCTATGGTGCGACGAATAAGCAGCTCAGAATATGATTTAAGAGCATTATCCGCGAACACGTCTTTAAGACCTGTACATCCCCCATCAAAACACGCTGTAATCGATAAGCTTTCTTGATAAGGCCGCAAAAAGCTACTGTCAAAACGATCACCAAGGATAAGCCCCAGAGCGTCCAAAAGCATAGACTTACCAGCACCTGTTTCACCTGTAAGAATCGTTAGCCCCCTATCGAATGTCACGTCACATCGATCAATCAGAACAAGATTGCGGATACTGAGTGCTAAAAGCATATTTTAAACTTACCCTATTGAGCTTTACTCACCTTAACTCATTATCAGCGTTATTAACCTGACTTTTCAGTCTGATTTTTTCTTTCCATGCAAAAGAGCGTAGGATTCTTGATACCACGTACTTCCCGGGTAGTTATGTCCAAGAACAGCAGCAGAGGCTTTCGCCTGCTCAAGGAGACCGAGGCCAAGATAACTTTCCACGAGACGGTGAAGTGCTTCGGGTGTGTGTGTTGTGGTTTGATACACATCGACGACCACTTTAAAGCGATTGACAGCCGCCAAGTGGTTGCCCTGCTTTTGATAATAGCGGCCAATTTCCATCTCCTTGCCTGCAAGATGGTCATGGATAAAATCGAGTTTGATTTTTGCATCCTTAGCATAGGGGCTATCAGAATAACGACTGATGACTTCCTTAAAAGCTGCAAGGGCTTTTTCTGTGGAACGCTGATCACGGCTTGTGATAGGAATCTGTTCATAATAGCAAATTCCTATCATATAGTGTGCGTACGCTACATCTTTATGCATGGGGTGCAACCCAATAAATACCGAAAAACTCTCAATAGCCTCATCATATTTTTTCGCCTGATAGTATGCAAACCCAGACATAAGCTGCGCACGAAGAGCCCAGTTTGAATAAGGATGTTGGCGTTCGACTTCAGCAAAACTCTCCGCCGCTTTTGAAAAACTTCCAGAATTAAGACGCTGTGCAGCCTCACTATACAGATCCTCCACAGGTCGCTCCTTATAGGGCTCGTCACCTTCTTGACATGCCCCAAAGAGAAAAAGGAGTGAAAGAAAGAGCAGGCGTTGACAAATTATGTTCATTGAGGTCAATGTTTTGATGAAGAAAAAAAACTGATTACATATAATCTATTGAAAAGAGAGGCATAGAGCAAATCTAAAATCACTTCAGATAAAACACGTCTGTTGGGTTTTGGGCTCGGATCTCTCATACCCTCCATTCATTAGATTTAGATGTATCAAGAGGTGTATCGTGGAAACAAAGGGAGACTTTCAGCAACATATGACGCGTTGGGTTTTGTGTATTTTAGACGGTTTTGGTTTGAGTAACGAAACGAGTTCTAACGGCATCGCCCAAGCAAAAACACCGCATCTGGATAGGCTTTTTGCGACTTATCCCCACACATTTCTTCAGGCATCAGAGGAGTTTGTTGGTCTTCCAAAAGGACAAATGGGAAATTCTGAGGTAGGGCATTTAACAATAGGCGCCGGACGGATTGTACGCCAAGGCCTTGCGGAAATTGACTATGCTCTCAAAGAACAAACCTTTGACATACATCCGAAGCTTTTGGAATTCATCCAAAAAAGCACGCGCAAACGCTGCCATCTGATGGGGCTCTTTTCCGACGGAGGTGTTCATTCTCACCAACGGCATTTTATCAAAGCAGCTGAGTGTTTGGCTTCCCACGGTATAACCGTTTTTCTCCACATCTTTACAGATGGTCGCGATACGGCCCCCCAAAGCGCCATAGACCTTGTGAAATCCATACCCTCCCACCCCCTCATTCTCCCCGCAACACTCCAAGGACGGTTTTACGCCATGGATCGCGATAAACGGTGGGAACGAACACAAAAAGCCTACCAAGCTATCGTGGGAGGTGTAGGAAAAGAAGCACGTTCGTTTGCAGATGCCATTGCGCAAAGCTACACAGAAGGAATAGCCGACGAATTCATTGAGCCTTTTGTTATTGGCAACTATACAGGCGTCCAACCGCTTGATAGCCTTTTCCATGTGAATTTTAGAGCGGATAGAGTACGTCAATTGCTCGAAGCCCTCGTCTGCCCAGAATTCGACTCCTTCGAACGTCGTCTTATCCCTTGGTCAACAGCACTTGGTATGAGCAACTATAGTGAAACTCTTGATCCCTTTGTTCCCTCCATTTATCCCTCTCAACAAATTACAGACGGGCTCTGTCAAACTCTATCGGCACAGGGGAGGAAGATTTTGAAGATAGCTGAAACGGAAAAGTATGCGCATGTGACATTTTTCTTCAATGGAGGTATGGAAACCCCCGTCGAAGGCGAAAGTCGTATCCTTATTCCCTCTCCTAAAGTCATGACATACGACCTTGCACCCGAGATGAGTGCCCATGAAATCACAAAAACTCTCTGCCAACAAATAGAAACATGTTCGTACGATCTTATTGTTGTCAACTATGCCAACCCTGATATGGTAGGGCATACAGGCGTCAAAAAAGCTATTCTTCAAGCCATCGCGTGCATTGATGAGTGCCTTTATAAGCTCTACCAGCAGTGTTTGAGATCAAACTATGCTTTGATGATCACATCGGATCATGGTAACGCGGAACAAATGATCGAAGACGGCGATCTTACAAAACCTCATACAGCTCATACCTGTAATCCAGTCCCCTTACTCATTATTAATTACCCGTGTACGGATATCCATACAGCAAGCATTGAGCAAGAGCATTATCCTTACACGGATATTGCAACTCTTCATGACGGAACGCTTGCTGATATCGCTCCAACTTTACTAAAATCAATGAAAGTTCCTCTACCAGCAGCCATGACAGGACGATGCCTTATCGACGCATAGCCTTCGCACTCTCCCTCATTTTGACGCACAGTGCCTGTCAAAAACAGGACAACCCTTCATCAAAAATATTATTGGGTGAGAGCGGTTTGATTCATGACGTTCTCGATCTCGTTCATACCCATTATGCGGATACTGTTGACACAGATAAAATTGTAGCAGGCGCTGTGAATGGTGCTCTCAATACCCTTGACGACTTTTCGAATTACTATTCTGAGAAGGATTACAAAACACTTATCGAAATTTTAGAGGGGCAATTTGGAGGTATTGGCGCTGAAATCAGGCTGACAAAAGAAGGCCTTGAAGTTATTGCACCCCTGGACGATGGCCCTGCTTTCAAGGCAGGTATTCAAAGAGGCGATTTTATTATTGCCATTGAAGGTGTCCCCATCACAAAACTCTCTTCTGTTGAAGTCATTCAAAAAGTTCATGGAGCCCCGGATACTTTTCTAACACTTGATCTTCTGCGTCAAGGAGAAGAAATTAAAAACCTCAAGATAAAGCGGGAACTCATGACAGACATCCCCATTAAATCTCATTTAGAAGGTCGAATTGCTTACATACGACTGAATAACTTCAACAATCAAACAGCTGAGCATCTCAAAAAGACCATTGAAACACTCAATAAGCAGCTGAAAGAAAAACATGGTGGAGCCGTATCTTTTCAAGGTGTCATTGTGGATGTTCGTAACAATCCGGGAGGAACCCTTGATCAGGCTCTTCTTGTCACAAGCCTTTTTCTGGATAAAGGAGCGATTGTCAATGTGTCAGGTAAGGATTCAAGCCTTAATCGCACTTTTTACAGCCAAGGGCCCGATCTCTTCAAAGATATTCCCCTTGTGATCTTGATTAATAAAGGCTCTGCATCCGCCAGTGAAGTTGTCGCCGGAGCACTCAGAGATCACAAACGCGCTATTTTAGTCGGCGAAAAGACCTACGGCAAAGGATCTGTCCAACGTATTTTTGATATGGGCTCGAAAGGAGCTGTAAAGCTTACCATTGCCTACTTCACAACACCCCAAGGTCATAAAATCCATGGCAAGGGGCTAGAACCCGACATACGTGTGGAAGCGGAGAAATCACCAGCACCCACCGCCGCAACATCTTACGCGTCGTCCCCAGCATCCTCTAAGGATATGAAAGATACCAAGGCCTCACCCTACATTGATTATCAAAAACAACGCGCCTTAGACCTTCTCCAGGGTCTTTCAGTCCTCAATAAATGGTAGGAAGAATAGGTATGAAGTAGAGAATGATCGTAGAATTATTGATAGAATACATACAATGACATTTAAAAATATAACTATCAAATACCTTGTAATACTCTTGGGAGCACCGATATTCTTTCTCGGCGCGGGATTCACTGCTTTTAAATTTTTTAGCAATGACATCCCCGAAACGACAGTCCATGGAGACTCTTTTAAAAGAGATCGCTTGGACGGAAAAAGTCAATTGCCGCCAGAAGAATCTTCGCCGAACAAACAAACAGCTGACAACTCCAAACCACCTGAAAAAGCAGCTATCTTGGAAAAGCTCACGTGCACCACAGCGCATACCGGGCTTACGCTTATCGTGACAGGACTGGGCCTGGATATTCGTCTGACAGAACGCGCGATACAAGAACTTCCCCCAGAAGTTATTCTGTCTTTCTCCCCCCATGCGACAATGATCAACAGATGGATTCAACCAGGACGCACAGCTGGCCATGAGTTGCTCATTGAACTCAATAATGAAAAAGATTTAGATACAGTAGGAATCATGACGTATTTTGATGGTGTTCTCCTCACCCCCGGTAAGGCTCCTGTGACAGATCATAAAGACCTTAATGAATTCGTTTACGTGCTTGCGGATAAGCAAAAAATGCTCATTGAAGGGCGGCTCCTTGCCCATAACAAACTAAGTCAAGAAACGGAGCATCAGAACTTTCCCTACATGCGCGTCACACAAGCTCTATCCCCCGAAACGATCTTTGAGGACAAGCAAGACCTCTTATCCCAAGAAGGCATCGTCACAATCCCTGTCACACTGGTACCTTATCTCCTTGACTATCTCAATCAGAAAAATCTGGAGGAGATTCACTTCCTTCCCCTCCGTCAGGATAAGAAAAAATGAATAACAGCCTATATCGCCCTAATGTGGGGATTGTCCTTGTGAACCATGAGAAAAAGGTTTTCGTAGGAAAACGTTATGATAACAAGGATGATCTTGAACAAAATATCTACTGGCAAATGCCCCAAGGAGGGATTGACGAGGGTGAAACACCGCAAAAAGCAGCCCTGCGCGAACTCCTCGAAGAAATTGGCACAGATAAAACAATTATCATTAAAGAGTCCACGGAATGGTACGCTTATGATTTCCCCCCCGAGCTTCGCTACAAACTATGGGGCGGAGCATACATCGGTCAAAAGCAAAAGTGGTTTTTGATGCAGTTCACAGGAAGAGATGCTGATATTAACCTTAACACGCACAATCCGGAATTTTGTGCTATGCAGTGGGTCATTCCAGAGCAAGCCATCGACCTTATTGTCCCTTTTAAACGGGGTCTTTACCAACAAGTCTTCGAGGAGTTTAATGATTATTTCCCCTAAAACTTACCTCTGTCCTCGTTTCCCCAACGCGATCCCCTTCCTTCTTTTAAGCACACCACCATCTGTGGATATTCGGCGTGCCGATAAGAAGGTTTATTGGGAATGATCTACCGTTCTTTTTCTCTTCTTGCTTCTCGTTGATTTCTGTTCTTTGGCAAGTCGCTTTTGCTCTGCTCCTTTTTAGAGGTTATTTTTCTTGGTTTTTCTTTTTTTCCTGGCGCCTGAATCACTGTCATTACTATCAGATTTTTCTACTTCCTCAAATAAATCAAGACTATCAGGAACAGTAAACGTCTCGGAAGGGGCAACAGATACTGTGCCAGTTTTCTTCTTTTGAGAACGTCTTTCTTCTTCTGTGTCTATTTTCTCCCTAACCATTTTTTTATTTGCTTTATTCATCTGATACATATAAAAATTACGTTTCTTATCCCTTGGTTTGGCAACTCGTTCATCATCGCTTTCTACGTTGGCGTCGGCGTTATCTGAGAGCACTATACTCAGGGTTGATGAACTCGAACTGGCGTCAGGATTGTGGGCAGATGCTCTTTTTTGGGCGGTAAGCTTGCGAAAAGGCCACTTCTTTCCCATCCCCAATTGATTCCGGCGCTCCCTAAGTCCTGAAAGTGATATGCCAAGATTTTTTGCAGCTTCGCGAAGACTAAAGGAATATTGCCCCTCAATTTCTTCCTTACTCACATTACGAGGGGAACGCTGTGGTACATATATCGTCTTCATTTTCTCCTCAAAATCCATTTTTTGCAGTTGACGGTAAGGCCATCTCTTAATGCGGGCTTTACGACAGAGTCCCTTCAAAGAACTAGTACTTATTTGCAATTTTCTTGCTGCTACAACAAGGGTTTTTGAAAACAGTGTCTTCACATCGTTATGGTTGTTGATTGATGATAAATCCAGGCTGTTTTCTTTCTTTAATAATTCCGCGTAGAGTGCTACCGCATACCGATCAAAGGTCACATCACGTGAAGGTATCGCTGCTGTCGTCAATCCCGGTTCCTCAGATTCCTCCATTGATACATAATCTTGCGGAACGTGATGTGAGGGTATAGCTGCTGTTATCAATTTCGGTGTTTGGAAGATATCTTCTACAGAAGGAAGTGATTTAGGATCGTTTGTTGGGTTAAGGAGATTTTCGATTGACACGCGTGCTATTCGAGACAGCCTTCCAGAGAGGGGATCCTCATTTTTTTCGGGAACGGATGAATTAACTTTATGGATCGAAAAAAAGATAAAAATAAAAAATAAAAATGTTTTAAATTTTTTCACAAAATGAAACTTTCAAAGAATAAGAACATTCTGCTTGCTTATAACAAGCGGAGCCACTGAAAAACAAATCATATTTTCTTCCAGATAGAACTCATTAGCTTCATTCTGCATGAAAAAAATTAAAAAAGAGTGAACTCTTGACTTTTTTTGAAAAATAAACATACCATGGTGTATGAATAAAATTTTTTCGACATTTCTCCTTTCCCTCCGACTTCTCGGCTGAAGAGCCGGTAGATATCCCTTTACCTTGCACACCCCTATAACGTAAAATTGAGTAAAACTGACAGGTAAACTATGTCAAAACAATCCTTAACCCGTACCGTTACCACCAGTATGATTGGTAACCTCTTTGAATTTTACGATTTCGCCCTCTTTGGGTATTTTGCCCCTATTATTGGAAAGCTCTTCTTCCCTTCGGATAATCCAACGGTTGAGCTTATCTCTGCCTTTGGTGTCTTTGCTGCAGGATTCGTCGTACGCCCCTTAGGTGGGCTTGTCTTTGGTCATATCGGAGATCTTTTTGGCCGTAAGCGCGCCCTTGTACTAGCCATTTTGCTCATGGCGATTCCTACAGCCATTATTGGTATGCTGCCTACGTACCAGCACATTGGCGTGACAGCTTCTATCTTGCTTGTTGCCATGCGTATGCTCCAAGGATTATCTCTTGGGGGTAATTACAGTGGGTCCATTACCTTTGTGACGGAGCATACGGATCCTAATAAACGAGGCCTTATGGGGGGATTTGCAGTGGCAAGTTGTCTTGCTGGAATACTGCTGGGCTCAGCCACGGCTGCCTTCTTTGCAAAAATCTTGAATGAGAGTGAGTTACATACTTTTGGATGGCGGCTACCATTTTTAATGGGTGTTCTGATTTGCTTCGTGGGCATCTATATGCGGCGCAAAGTTGACGAGTCCCCAGAATTCTTGAAGGAACGGGCAGATGCCTCAGCCGCTAAGGCTGATCATCCTTTACGAGAAATTGGGAAAAAGTATAAAAAGCAATTGGCGTGTGCGGTAGGGGCAACGATGCTACACGACTTAAGCTTTTATTTGATCTTTGTTTATATGACAACCTACTTAACGTCTATTTTAGGCATACCGGAGGACGTAGCACTTACAATTAATACGGTAAATTTAGTGATAGTGGCCGTTGTGACAGTTATCGCTGCATGGCTATCGGATAAGTGGGGACGTAAGAAAATTCTAACGGCTTCTGCACTTTTGTTCATTGTGGGAACGATTCCGTTGATGACGTTGGTGAATACGAAAAGCACAGAGAATATTTTGACCGCTCAGATGATTCTTGCTATTGCCGTGGGAGGGTACTTTGGTCCTATTCCAGCGCTGATGATTGAGGCATTTCCCACACGTGTGCGCTTTTCTGCTTCTGCATTGACAACTAACATTAGCGGGCCTCTCTTTGGTGGAACAGCACCCATGCTCGTGACATGGCTTATTGATAAAACAGGGTCTAATATGGTACCTGCGTTTTATCTCACAGGAGCTGCTGTTACTGCCTTGATCGCTGTACGATGTATTAAAAATGTTAATAAAAAATCACATAAGATGCAGACAAAGGCATAGGTCATGCCTCGCCTCCTTTTTATTGTAGCAGAGTCGGGTTATTTCATCAGCCACCGCCTGTCCCTTGCCCTTGAAGCTCAAAAACAGGGGTATACGGTCGCGGTGGCAACCTCCTCAACAAAAAATTTCAACCATGATAAGTCGCTTCTTGAAAACCACGGTATTAGAGTTTTCGGAACGCCCTTCAGCAGGACAAGTCTCAACCCTTTAAAAGATCTACCTACACTTATAGAATTATATCGTGCGTATAAAGCTTTTAAACCTGACATTATCCATAATGTCGCCCTTAAACCAGTTCTTTACGGAAGTTTCATAGCAAAGATGTGTTGTGTTTCTCAGATTGTGAATGCCGTAGCAGGCTTGGGTTACGTATTCATCTCCGATAACCCCAAAGCAAAGCTTCTCCGATGGATCCTGCGGCCGCTACTTCAATACGCTCTCAAAAATACCCATATCATTGTACAAAATCAGGATGATCAACATACGATAGCGTCTTGGCTTCAACAGAAAGCTAAAACACGTATACATCTTATACTTGGCGCGGGTGTTAATATTGATGTTTTCTCACCAGCGCAAAAGCTTGCTTACAATCAAACCATTACTCTTATCGCGCGTATGTTATGGAGTAAAGGTATAAGGGAAGTCATTGAGGTTGCCCGCCTTTTGAAGCAATCTCATCCTCAAGCTATTATCCAGCTTGTAGGAGCACCGGATATCCAGAATCCTGATCATGTGCCTAAGCATCTTCTTAAAAAATGGCACGAAGAAGGGCTCATTCGCTGGCTGGGGGCACGCAAAGACATTGCTGACATCTATCGGAATTCCCAAATAGCCCTACTTCCCAGCTACCGTGAAGGCCTTCCCAAAAGCCTCCTGGAAGCCATGGCCTGTGGTCTCCCTCTTGTGACAACAGATGCACCAGGGTGTAAGGAGCTCATTGACGGGAATGGCATTCTTGTCCCCGTTAAAGACAGTAAAGCGGTGTACGTGGCTCTTATAACACTCCTAGAAGACAACAGCCTCTGCCAAAAAATGGGAGCGAGGAGCCGGGAAAGAGCTCTCTCCACATACAGTGAAGAGATCATCCACCGTCGCTCTTTGAGCGTGTATACTTAATCGAGAAGGAATGTCATGTTCGAGCATACTTCCTTTATAAGAGAGATAATTTGCTCTCTTGTTGCGTTTTTTGGCTTGACACATACAAGACTCAGTAAGCCAATCCACTCACCTGTCTGCAAATTAGCCGTCCCATAGGCGTTGATAGAAAGGTCGGTGATTTTTTGTTCTCTCTGGTCTTCATTGTACTTTACGAAAGCTGCAGCCAGTATGGGGTCCACAAATAATGAACGCGTATTGTCTGTCCTTTTGACGTTTTTGTACATGTTGTAATCGTTTAAGCGTATGTGATGGAAAACCTGGGGCGTTTGACCAAAAACTTTCACTGTATCTCCGTCCTTTGTCTGGCTTAAGATCGATTGAACGTCATCACTTTGTGAGCGTACAGTATGTATCGGTCCCCTGGGGAAGTCCTATTACGCTTACAAACTGTGTCTTTTTCACATCGAACAGATCGTTTTCAAAAGGATCTGACGCACAGGCAAGACTTGAAAGCAGGCAGGATATGGATATCAAAGAAATATATTTCATCATTCTCTCCGTTTTTGAATCACTGAAAGGTTCTATAGTTTCATAGATCTCACAGAAATAGCAATATTCAACTGTATAAACATTTCTTTTTTCTTAAGAAGATATTAATTTTGGTGTGGTTTCATGGTAACAGATCATATTATGAATCTGGAAATTGTAGAGCTGATGATTGATAAAAACCACTTAAGCAAGCTTGCTGATATGGAATTTATCCGTCAGCTGATGAAGGTACCGCTCCTTGATAAAGAAAAGGAGAAGCAGCTCGCTTTTGCTTGGAAGGATGATCATGATGAAAAAGCCTTTCAACAAATGGTTATGTCTTTTACGCGGCTTGTTGTGAGCATGGCTCTGCGGTTTCGTTTTTATGGGATTCCTCTGACAGATCTTATTCAAGAAGGCACAGTTGGACTTCTTTATGCGGCTGATCGCTTTGAACCATCACGAGAAGTGCGTTTCTCCACATATGCCAAATGGTGGATTCGCGCAACCATCCAAGACTATGTGCTTCGTAATTGGTCTATTGTACGTACAGGGTCAACGACAGCTCAAAAACAGCTTTTTTTTAACCTTAAAAGGATCAAAAACCAGCTCGCTGATTTTTCAACAGACACACTCAGTGGAGAAGATAAGGAAGTGATTGCAAAAACACTTCATGTTTCACTGACGGATGTTGAAGAGATGGAAAAGCGCCTAGCCTTCCAAGATTTGTCCTTGAGCGCTGTAATGCACGATGATACCGAACAGATCTGGCAGGAATTTATTCCGGATAACCGCCCTAATCCTGAGGGAACTATTGAGCAAGCAGATGAGATACTATGGCGCCACCATTGGCTTCACGTAGCTCTTCATCAGTTAGATAAACGCGAGCAGACGATCATTAGCGCAAGGCGCCTTCAAGACTCACCCAAAACCTTAGGAGAATTGGGCAAGTGTTTGAAAATCAGCAAAGAACGCGTGCGCCAGATTGAAACACGGGCTCTTCGTAAAATGCGCTATGCTCTCATCTCTCATATGAATGATGTACGCGAAATCTTGTAAAAACACAGCCTATTCTCTCTATGAGAATCTACTTGCATTTGACACCCGCATAGCTACTAGCGAAGGTATAACGATCTTTCCAAAACAGCGTATCATCAAATGTTTTTGTTTTGGGAGCATCCACAAAAATCCCATCATCATTGGCATTTTCTGCTTTAAAATCATCTTTAATGGACAACGGACGCCTTTCGCCAGAAACCATGATCTCTCCTCCGTTATTGCCATGGCTTATAAGAATGAAAACAGCATCGTTGGAGGATTCTTCGTTAATGAGTTGTTTTTTATCATCGAAGATTTTGAAGAATACTGGGTTTTTGACGTTACAATAGCTCTCAGAACTTGACTTCTCGGAAAAATTATCTTTGGGGGCTTCGTCATCGTCAAATTTCCTTTGTTTTTCTGCAAACATAGGATTTGCCGCATATGTTATATAATGGGCAGATCCATCTTTCGCGAGAGCAGGACTCATACCAAGAGTCTTATAAGGAATAATACCCGCTTTATCGCAAGCACTTAAATCTTCCCTCCCAAAATCCTCGTCTTGTGCTGTTACAACAGACGGACAAGGCAAACGGCCATGACGCAAAAGATGAACTGCCAAACTATGGGCCAGTTGCTCAAGCGTCCCACGTGTCTTTTTCTCACGTTCAACAATGATCTGGTTTGAAAAGAACGGGAGGGCGACAGTCAAGAGACATCCCATAATCATAATGACAAAAGCCATTTCAAGAAGACTAAACGCTGGCAAGCGCTTAGCTTTGAATTTGACATTGAAGGAGATCCCTCGACACATTTAGGAGATACGCACGGCCATAAGGCACGTAGGCCTATCATGTGTTGTATTGAAGGCCTCAGAGACAACACAATCACCAGAACTCGCTCCATCACCTTCTGTAAACTGGATAATCCCCTCGTTCGCCTTTCCGTCATCAGCCCTTTGTTTAAGGGCTTGCGCTTGTTTTGGTGTCAAGAGTCCCCCTTTTGCCTCAGCCCCCTGGCCAAGAATGAGGTAGGTCCCTTGGAGGTTTTCTGACAGATTGGACGTTACACGGTATCGCCCTCCCAACTTTGATGTTGGTGGATTCCCATGACTAAGGCTTCCAGCCGCTGCCAGATGCTTCCAGACAAGCATCTCATCCCCGTCTGTCACAATGCCGTCGCCATTACCATTTGTTGCATTTGTAAGGTGCACCGAAGCTTTTCCGTCATCCCCTGGCCACTCACCATATGTCTGTTGGTACATGAGGATAGCATTTTTATAGCGGCGGATATCATCGAGAAGGCTATTGATCTTAGCTGCTTGGAGAAGATCTTGCCCCTTAAACACAGCCCCAACGATGACGCCCACAATGAGCAACACAATCCCAAGTTCGATGAGACTAAACGCTGAAAGACACCGAGGGATCCGTTTCGTCCACATACGATACACTAAAGAGGTACGCTTAGATGTTCTCATCAAAGAATAGTAAAAAAATGTTAACAAAAAGTTAAGGAGCTTCCCTCTCTCTACGCTCTGAATAAGTCAGCAACAAGGAATGTTCCATCCTCTTATTT
>CALBMH010000035.1 GCA_937896365.1 uncultured Alphaproteobacteria bacterium | reverse complement strand
CGCTCTTCCGATCTAGTGGGGCGTTGATGCGTACATATTTTGGCGCGAGATTGCAAAAGGCACACATGCTTATGTCCCATCAAAAGATAAGGTAGGCAAGGATGTTGTCGTTGTTGTCAAAACATATTTTGAGAACCGCGTAGATTCGGGCCTTGAACCATATGTTGAGGCAAAAGTCATGCGCCCTGCCATTGACGTTATTGTGGAATTCATCGAGACAGGAATGAAGCGCAAACTCATTTGCTACGAAGATGGTATTTTTGCTAACCCAAAGGCCTTCATGCCCGTTTTGCTTAATCTCGTGAAAAACAACAAAAAAATTACTCTTCAGCACAAAAAACTAGATAGTTTTTCAGATGCTCCCACAGACGTTGTCTTTAACTGCGCTGGGGTCAAAGCAGCAGATTTTAATGGGCGCGAGGAAGCAAAGGCGAAATACATTCCAACACTTGGCCACCTTGTGCTTGTGAAGGATCAACCCACATTTAAGGATAAAGATGTGCTGACAATCAATAATTCTATGTTCCTTATCTATGGCCCTGAAGAAAAAACAGAGCATGGGCTCAAGGCCAAAGAATCCGTTTATGTCTTTCCAAAGCCTGTTATTGGTGGAACATTTATCGAAGGTGTTGCATTAAACGCAGATGGTTCGGTAAAAGAAGAGCAGAGCTATAAACACCGTTTCCAAAGTATCTGGGATAATACGCGCGCCTTTTACGGCCTTGCCCCCCTCTTTGGAAAAGCTATTTGGGTTAACACAGTTGTTCCACCGGTCTCATAATCCTACACATCATCAGCGCACCTGTCTTATTATAACAGGCCCCACAGCAAGCGGAAAAACACCGCTTGCTTTTTTACTGGCAAAAAAATTCCACGGCGGCATTATCAACGCCGATAGCATGCAGCTTTATAACCACTTGAGTATTCTTACAGCGCGCCCGTGTCATCAAGAGCGACATCCCTATGCCCACATTCCTTACGTTCTCGATGGTGTGCTTTCAAAGAATGAGAAAGCCTCAGCCGGATGGTGGGTGAAAGAGGCAGCAGCTAAAGTTCAAGATTGTTGGGCAACTGGATATCTACCTCTTATCGTCGGTGGAACAGGACTTTATATCAAAAGTCTTATTGAGGGAATCTCACCCATCCCTGATATTCCAAAAGAAATTCGTGAGCACACACGTAATTTGCGCGATATTCCTTTGGATATTCTTAAAGACCATCTTGCCCTCAAATTTCCTGAGAGAGAGATATACAACGACCCACAACGGCTCTTGCGAGCTTATGAAGTGTATCTTGCGTCGGGCAAAACTGTGGACCACTTTCAAAAAATGAAAAAACCGTTGATTGACTGTCGTTTTATCACGATTGCCCTTATGCCTGATCGGAAGAAACTTTATGAAAAAATTAATAAACGCTTCGAAACAATGATGAAAAACGGCGCTATTGATGAGGTGAAAGCACTTCTACAGCAGTCCATCGATCCCGATCACCCCATCCTCAAAGCTACAGGGGTCGGAGCAATAACAGGCTATTTGAATAACAGCCATTCCTCTAACGATGCCGTAACAGCGGGCCAGCAGCACACCCGCCACTACGCCAAGCGTCAACTCACTTGGATTCGAAATCAACTTACCATTGATCTTGTGCTTGACTCTTATGATCTTAGCTTGGAAGAGCAAATCGAGCAGATTATGGCTATTTTGTGATATACCCTACTATTTCGATCGCACATTTTCACTTAGCACACACCTCCTACGAACTCACACACCCCGCCCCTTGTGGGGCCCACCTTCCTCCCCAATCGGCGCTGCCCATCCCCCAGCACCTCCTCAAATGGGGCTTAGGAAGCTTGATGTGGAGAATCCCCATGGTATTTATGCGGATTCTACGTAGCACACATCACCCCGCACTGTCTCCCAGACACTGCGAAGGTGAGCTCCACAGCCCCATACTTCACCGTTCTCTTAAAGAATCCCTTAAGAGGCCTAACAAAAAGATTGCTCTTCTCACTATTTCACCTAGAATAACACACACTCGAGTCCTCTATTATCCAAAGCCGGTCCAATCACGCACCCAACGTAACATAGCTCCCTCTCAAAAATTATTGACCTAATACAAAGCATATGCCTTACTGGATTTCTGATGGAAGGGGTTGTATGAAAGAGTATTGTGTGACATTTTTTTACAAAAATATCATTGCTTTTTGGTTATCCATAGGGATCTGTTTCTCATCCAATATTAATGAAACTCAAGAAAAGGGAGTTGAGATCCCTCATTTTCAAACAAAACACTTCAAAGCATATCCTGTCGATAAAAAACGCGCTGGCGATATTTTTGATCTCCTGCATGAGGATGAAAAAAATAAAATGTTTCTCGCAACAAGCCTCAATCACAATAAAGAAAAAGCTATCCAGGAAATTTTAAAAGAGCATCATGAGAAAAATGTCTGGTATTGTCTGTATAAAAAGGATGATAAAAAACTGGACAAACTCATTGCTTTTATTTATCTGCAAGACAGCTATATCCAAGAATATTCCTACAATTATAAAATGGTAGGCGGAGGTATGTGCATTGACGAACGGCAAAAAGGTCATGGGACAGAAATTTTAGAAGAATTTTTAAAATATGCTCTAGTACCCAGTCAAGAGATTTTGGGCGTTGTTTTTACAATTCATCCTGAAAATAAAAACTCCAAAGCACTTGTGAAAAAATTTGGCCCCCACAATGTGGGGCTTATTAAAAATCCTAAAAATTTGCCTCGCAATGTCTTTATTTTGGATCTAAAGAGCATACGAGGAGAAAAAGTACAATCAAAATTATAGAAAAAAAGCCTCTTCGCTACAAGGATTATCAACATTAATGCTTTCTACTGGACTCCCATGACACTTTTTAATTTGTCCAGACCCTGCACCTTTTTAATAGGACCAAGTGTTGCAAACGTTGGGACAGATGTAAAAAGTTTGTCTGCTATATGTTTAATATGATCAGGCGTCACACGCTCCACTTTTTGCAAAATCTCATGAGTTTTAATAGGATGACCATGGATGTGCATTTGGCTGGCTAGTTGCTCACAGCGGGACGATGTGCTTTCTAAGCTCATCATAAGGCTTGCTTTCAGTTGTGCTTTTGCCCGGTTCAAATCCGCTGAAAAATCTGTCTTACTCAAATGCTGAAGTTCATTCACCGTAACGTGGAGGAGCTCATTGGCCTTTTCTTGACTGGTCCCCGCATAGATACCGAAAATGCCTGAGTCACGGTAAGCGGAATGAAAAGCGTAAATAGAGTAGACAAGCCCACGCTTTTCACGAATTTCCTGGAATAATCGCGATGACATCCCACCGCCAAGAATCGTTGATAAGAGCGCTGCTGCATAATAGTCGTCATGGTTATACGGAAGTCCTTCAAATCCTAGCACAATGTGCACTTGCTCTAAAGACCTGTCTTGACGAAATTCGCCTCCTTTATACATGGAGGGCTCCACAGTATGAGAGCAATCCTCCCGTAAGTCTGTAAAATAATCTTCTGCCATGGAAACAAGATCTTTGTGTTGAATATTCCCCGCAGCAGCTAAAACCATTTGCTTAGCACCGTAGTGGTCATGCATATACTGTTTAACACAATCCGATGTTAAAGACTGAATAATCTCAGCCGTTCCTAAAATAGGGCGCCCCATAGGGTGATGAGGAAAACAAGTCTCTTGGAAGTAATCAAAAATAATATCATCGGGTGTATCGTATGTTTGGCCAATTTCTTGAATAATGACAGATTGCTCCCGTTCAAACTCAGAAGGCTGGAAGGTAGAGTTTTGAAGGATATCCGACATAATATCCACCCCCAGCTTCGCATCCCCTTTTAAAAGACGGGTATAATAAGCTGTCGTCTCACGACTCGTGTAAGCGTTGACATAACCGCCTACATTTTCAATAGCTTCTGCAATATCTTTAGCTGTTCGCTCTTGAGTCCCTTTAAACGCCATGTGCTCTAATACATGGGCAATGCCGTTGAGCTCTTTAGGCTCATTACGTGCGCCCACATCAAGCCAAACGCCCAGCGTTACTGTCTCGACAGTGGAGATATGATCGGTAACGACACGCAGACCATTTTTGAGTGTGGTGGTTTCAATGGACATAAAATCTTCCTTTGCTGTCTTTCCTAATTTTTAATCGTCACAGCTGATACCAGCTCCTTTGGAACCGTCAGCATTAACTTGCTTAGCGCTTCTTGGCTGACGACTGTTAGGGTATTGGAACCCACTCTTACAGGCTTTGCAAGGCTAAAGCCTTGTTCAAGAGCCTCAATCACAAGATCCGCTGTATCATACCCCATTTGCGTGCGATCATAAGCCACAGCCGCTAAGGCCCCCCTTTCCACAGAAGCAGAATCATTGGCAAAAACAGGAACACCTTGTGCATGAGCGACACCTACAATGGCCGATACTGCTGCCATAGCTGTATTGTCGTTCGGAAAGTAGATAGCATCCACGGAACCAATCAGCTTCTTTGTCGCAGCGACAGCCTCGCTTGTATTATTCAGTGGAGATTTTATAAGAGCAATATTCGAAGCAACAACAGCTCTCTCAAAGGTTTGTAAATATACAGCAGAGTTCACTTCGGAGGGATTATACAGCACCCCAAGCGTTCTTAAATGAGGGAAAAAAGCCTTCATCATTGCAATTTGAGGTTCAGGAGACATATAATCGCTTATTCCTGTAATGCCAGGAGTCCTCGTTTCCATTTGAGAGACAAGTTTTGCTGCTACGGGATCCGTCACAGCTGAAAAAATAAGCGGTACATGTTGCTGTTGGCTCATACCGCATAACAGTTGAGCGCTTTGTGTCGATAGAGCTACGAGCACCTTTGGCTTGGCATTGGCAAAATTCTGGACAATCTGCGCTGCCGTTGTAAGCTGACCATAAGCATTTTGGTATAAGATGCGAACGTTTTTCCCATCTTCACACCCTCTTTCTTTCAAGCGCGCCATCATACCCTCACGCACCGTGTCAAGGGTTTCATGCTCTATAATTTGCGTGACTGCAATGATAGGGAGCTCTTTGGATGATTTAAAAAAATAATATCCACCATAAATAACAAGGAATGCAGCAACAAAAAATAAAAAAAAGGGATTGAACCTACCTAACATGCTCAAAAGCCAACATGAACTAGAAAAAAAACCTTACGAATGGTAGAAAAATAGTCTCGGATTTTCATTGACATAATAGCGAAGAAACCCTCCTTCTTAGAAAAAACGACAGACAAAGGCAACCTAAAATCTAGGTTTCTGAGGGTCTACAGCAAAAAATATCAACGGACACAAATCTTTTCATAGTGTGACGCTACTAAATTCATCCATCCCATGCAATGGGTTTTTGAGTTGGATGCGATTAGTCTACCCAGATTCATTCAAGTTTTGAATCGGCTCTCTTCCATATATCCCATCGCTATCCTACATCTTTTTTAGGCCCTAGCGACTTCAGCAGATTATAGCCCGTTCCTGGAAACTCTTTCCGTTCTATGCTCATCTCAGCGATACTTTGCTTTTTTCGACCCATACCTTCCCCTCTAAAGAGAACTTTTTAAGATCATCTTATCTGCGGAGAGTAAGCTCTTTTACGTTTTTATCCCAATTGAAAAAGGAGCTATTCTCATTTGCAGAATCGCTCTTTAGCTCATCACTTACAGAAAAATGAAAAAGATCTTTGACAAAGAATGATTGCTGCTCGGAATCAGCCTCTTTTTTATCTTGGATCAAGGCAATCTCACCGTTCTCATTTCTAAGATATGTTAGAAATTGAACATTTCCACAGCACATACTCCCCGTAACCAAAAGAAGCTTTTCTTGAGAATGAGGAAGAGAAAGAACATGAATGTAGGGTACATAAAATGTAGGGTACATAAAAGGTAAAGGATAGAATATACCCACGCTTCTCAGGCCCACCAGATTGATTGACACTGCTGGGGTGTTTTAAAATCAGAATAACAAAGATATCCCCGCAGAAAGCCTCTTAGAGGCATCCAGTGGAGCCTCCAACTCCTCTTTAAGCTTCTGCTCTAAAAATAATTGATTTTGCTTTCCACAATTCAATAAGAATTCATAGTACAAAGCGTATAGCTTTTCGATGAAGTTATTCTTGTCGATAGAAAAGCCATAGCGCGCCTTTCTTCAATGTTAAACATGTGTTTACTTTCTCCAAAAAAAGCTCTTGCTCTGAAAGAAAGCCTTGCTTTAAGGGTAAAGGCCATCCATCAATCTTAGAAGCAAAATCTTGATGGGCACGAACATAACTAAAAAAGGTTTATCATCACTGAAAGCAACATCCCCAAACAAACCGCTCTCATAGGCTTGTATAATTTTTTCACAGTCTTCCCTTGATATTACTCTTCGGGATGATTCTATAGGAGCTGGATCAGCTTCGATAAATTTTAGAAATCGTTCTCCTCCCTCTTTTGCTCTAAATCTGTCTTAGTCTCTACCGTCATTACCATCGGTGCGATCTCCTGAGTGGATGCGACATCGACCAGAGAACACATAAATAAAAAAATCCCAAGAAGACAAAGCATCAAAGTCGCCCTCGCTTAAGAATAAAAGGCTTCTATGCTTACAGCATATATAACTCTCTCTTTCTCTTAAATCATTTATTGCCCCCCCTTTAGGCTGTTAACTTTTTCTTTACAAAGATTAACAAATCATTAAGGGGTTATCCCCCACCCTACCACCGCTAGGTGGCC
>CALBMH010000034.1 GCA_937896365.1 uncultured Alphaproteobacteria bacterium | reverse complement strand
ATATGTTCCGCCTTGATATGTCGGAATATATGGAAAAGCACTCAGTCTCCCGTCTGCTTGGTGCCCCTCCTGGCTATGTGGGATATGAAGAAGGGGGAGTGCTCTCAGAAAGTGTGCGCAGGCGCCCTTATCAAGTGGTTTTGTTTGATGAAGTTGAAAAAGCTCATCCTGATGTTTTTAACATTCTTCTTCAAGTTTTAGATGCAGGACGTCTGACGGATAGCCAAGGTCATGTGATAGATTTTAAAAATACGATTATCATCTTAACATCCAATCTAGGTGCAGAGCACTTTGCGCACAGCGAGGAGATCACTCCTAAAATGCGTGATCAGGTCATGGGCATTGTTCGCACTCACTTCCGCCCAGAATTTCTCAATCGTTTGGATGAAATTCTTCTCTTTACCCGGTTGACCCGCAATAATCTGCGCCAAATCGTCGACATACAACTCCGTGACCTCAAAGAGCGCCTCTTGAAGGAATATCAAGTGACCTTAGACGTAGATAACCAAGCACTTGATTACCTGGGAGAAGCAGGGTTCGATCCTCTCTATGGTGCGCGCCCCCTTAAGCGCCTTATCCAACGGGTGCTCCAAGATAAATTAGCGATGGCGTTGCTTTCAGGAGAAATTAAACAGGGTCAAACAGTGACTGTTGATAGAAAAGACGACCAGTTGGTTTTTGACTCATTCTCTTCTCAGGAGGGAAGATAAACTATCTCTTTTTCGGTGATAATCTTTTGCTCATAGCCTGCGACCACCTTAAAAGAGAGGCACTTTAAAGGATGGAGTTTTTTATCTTTGAGAAAACAGCAATCAAGTGCTCGATGTCCCGGTGACTCAAACCGTTGGTTATCGTTAATCGCAGTAGGTGGCAGGCATCGTACGATGTCACTGTGGATGGTTCTGCGGTGGCTAAAATACCATTCCTATAAAGCATCTGACACATTTTCAAAAAGCGTTCGTCCTCTCTTATAGCTATGGTAATAATGGGGAAGGGCGTTTCTTTACGATGGAGGGAAAAGCCAAAGCCTGTGAGTTTCTCTACAATCAATTGTGTGTATTCGTAAATCCTATTTCTCGTGAGATTTCCCTCATGAGCATTGATCTCAAAGGCTTTAAGCAATCCTTTTATCACCGATGCTTGACCTGAAAAGCCGAGATCATGGGGGGTCGCATGGGTCAAAAGAAATTCTTTGATTTGACGACTGGATACGATAAAAGCTCCTGGAAGACCATACGCTTTAGAAAAGCACCCCACATAAAGAATGTTATCATAGGAAAGATTAAAATAACGCACAAGGCCACTACCCTTTTGGCCATACGGGTGACAGTCGGAAGGATTCTCACCGACGACACCGAAACCATGGGCATCATCCACATACAAAATGGCACCATGCTTTTTAGCAAGAACATCGAGAACTGGTAGGTCAGCATAATCTCCGCTCATAGAATTCACACCATCTGTAATGATAAGCTTTTTCGTGTGGGGAGAAGATTTCAAGATGGATTCAAGCTCATATTCATCTTGCCATTGAATGATTTGTGCTCCTTTTGCCTGAGCGATAAGAGCTCCTTCGAAGCTTGTGAGATGGGAAAACTTTTCAAAAGCAATCAAACTATCAGGAGAACCAGAAAGAGCAGGAATAACACCATGATTTAGAAGTGTTGTGGATATAAAAAGATTGGTTGCCTCTCCACCAACAAGCGCTGCGAGAGCCCTTTCAGCCTGTTCAAAAAGATCAAAGATCGCTACACTGCGCGACCATGGAACGACATTTCCGTATGTTCTTAATCCTTCTATTTGGGCTTGTATGATGTCAGGGTGATTATCCAACCCCAGGTAGCATTGGGTACTAAAGTCGATAAGAGCATGACCATTCTCATCAACCAAGTGCCGATCTCTCATCCGTTTTATGGTCAACAATAAAAGAGGATTATGTTTATCCAACAGTGTTGGCTGATAATACATCGTTGTTACCTGTTGTACAGTTAAGAGTATGGTCTCTCTTAGTTCCAGTGAGGAACTCCTCTGACACTTTCTTTAAAATTTGAATGTCGCTGAGAGATAACCAAAGGAGGTTGTTTTCCCTATACGACCAGGATCGATGCTTGGGTTATTAGCGATGGTTAGTTCCCTCACCCCGTCCTTTGCTGTGGTGGCCCCTACAATAGCTGTAAAAGAGAACCATGTATAGGGCGCCCATGTCCAGTACATATCCCACTCATCAGCTGCACGCTTCGATCGGCTTCCTGCTTGTGCTGGCTTGTCAAAGCGAATTTGGTAGTAAAGAAGGCCCACTGTGTGTTGGTCTGTTGGTGTTAGTTTGAGCTGGATGTTGTGGACATTTTCGTTGGTATTCGTGAAGTAAAACTGCCCATATATTTGTCCAGTCTCCCACGTACCGAAACCATCACGGGTCCAATAGCCAAAGTTCAAAGGATCGTAGGATTTCTTTACAGAGCTTCTTGTGTTTGCGTCCCCACTAAAATGCATATAGCGGTAGGTCAATAGGGGAGAAGCCCATAATTTCGAGAAAACATAACCGGGTTCGATATAATAGGCATTTGCATTGACTTTACGGTCAAACTTATTATTTTTTTGATGAACATAACCTCCATAGAAGCGAATATCACGGTTCCAAGGGCAAAAGAATCCCCCTAAACGCGGATTGTATACCTGAAGGCCATCTCGGTTTCGTTGGAGAGCCCCTGTGAACTGCCGATCAGACTTATAGACATTGATGAATGTGGCTCCTAAAGTCCAGAACTCCTTTGAAGGATCTTTTGGGTCATAGGAAACATACTCCACATCACCCCCGTACATAAGGGTTCGTGGTTGATCATTCCCCCGCATATGGCGTTGATTCGTATTCGTTCGAAGATGGAAGACTTTACCGCGGACGGGGCGTGAGTTAATATTCAAAATAGCTGTTTCTCGATATGCTGAGCGCGGCCCTAAAAAGAATGCAGCACGTCCAAAAGCATCCGATGTCCCATCTGCAATGACAAAGGCATCGCCGATCCGAAAAGATTGGTTTCCAACGGAAAAATCAAAGAGATTCTCTTCTGAAAACATTTTCCCTGAACGCCAGCCGATATAGGCTTCTTCGGTACTTAATAGAAAAGGTTTATTGGACGTTGTGGAGACAGCGCTCGCATCTCCTTGACCCCGCGTATATGCAGCAATGAGACTCCATCCGGAATATATTTCACTTGCGTTCTTCAAAAAGAGTGTTGTGCGAACTTTAGGGTAAAGGGTGGTTTCACCCCATGCTGGATGATGTCGTCGGATATCTCCATTTTTGAGATCGGTGGAGCCAGCACCCCATTGGGCTCGGTTACACTTTGCAACCGCCATGTTTATCGTCGTTCCAAGCTCAATTTTGGCCTTATCATTGTTCACTAAGGGTTTAAAATGGTCTGCATAAGTCTTCGGTGCAACCACAAGAGTAGCTAAATAGCACAAGGATAGAATGTATTTCATTGAAAACCGATAAAATTTGCAACGTCTCTAATTTCAAGACTAGAAAAGAAATTATTAAATTTTAGTTAAAAAATAAAAATGGGAAATGCAAAGAGGATGGGAACGTGAGAGATGTCAAAACGGGACGTAAAAGGCGAGCCATTCTCAAGAGTTCTTGAGTTCCTAAGTTTTTCTAAGTTCTTAATAGGAAGAAGAGCAGCATTGTTGCCGAGGTAATCCTAAAAGCAAGCGCCTTTAGCGTATTGGCAGAGGATCTGTCGTTTCTACAGACTGAGACAGGCCGTTATGGGGTCGACCACTCATTGCTGCTGCTGCACAGTTACCGTACACATTAGCAAGTGTGTCAAAAATGTCCACAATAGGGTCAATGGCAATAAAAAAACCCAAAATAGCTCCGAGGGGAAGCCCAAGAGGATCAAGGACAATTGTGATCATCGACAGTGCGACAATACCTACTGCCCCCGAAGCTGCAAAAGAAGCTAACACGGCGCTAAACATAATAACAATATAGCTATAGAAAGATATCGGGATGACGAAAATGTTAGCAATGAAAATCGTACCAATCGTATAAAAACAAATTGACCCAAAACGACAGGTTGTACTTCCAAAAGGAATAATGAGCTTAGTCATATCTTTGTCGAAGAATTGACTCATTCCCTCAATACATTTAGGAATACATGCAAAAGCTGAGCGCGTGGAAACAGCCATGAGTGTAATATAACTAAGAGATGCTAAGACTTTAGACAGTTTTGATTTAGAATAAGACCAGATAACAAGTACATAAAAGACAATAAGCATTATCATACTTAAACAAAGTGCGAGAACAAGCTTTCCTAAAATCAAAACAGTTGAGAAACTAAACATGGCAAACTGCGATGCTAACAAGACAAAGATACCAAAAGGTAAGAAAGAAAGCACTGCATCGTTAATCGATATGAACACGGGAAAGAATGATTGAAAGAACGAAGCTCTGTCAATGCCATCTTGTGTATAGCGGTAGCCAAGTGCTGCGCCGAAAATAATTGAAAAAATAATGATTTGCAGAACGGCTCCCTGTGAAAGAGACAAGAAGATATTATTAGGAACAGCGCTCAGCAAAAATTTTGTGAGGCTTGGATTAATGTCCGTGACTATTTCATCTTTTATTGTAATAGCTGCGCTCATTGAACCTTCACTTGCGGAAGATATGAGTGAGGCGATTTCGGGTGTTTTGCTGAGTCCCTCCCCAGGATTAATGAGAAATCCGACAAATGTCGATACGACGGCTGACATCAACAAAAGAAGAATAAGAGATGATGCTATACTTCGAATTTTCTCATTGCCGTGAGGGTGGGAGACAATACTCGAAATACCTGTTGTCACTGTAATGACAATTACGGGTATGACTGACAACTGTAAAAGGTTAATATACATTTGTGCAAAAGGTTCAAGGGAGGAGCTAAACTCTTTGAAGAAAACGCCACAAGTGATACCTCCAAGGATGCCCACTAAAAAGAACCAGTGACTTGTGATAATTTCTTTTATATTTACCATGGTAGCTTCCTCACTTATGTGTAAAGCTCGTCACGCCATCCCAATCGACGCTTGGAGGGCGTATCTTAAATTCTTTGCACCTTTCAAGATAAATTGTTGTGACATAATCCTGGGGGAAGAGAGTATGAATTTCCTGAAAGCGCTCTAATGCCTCATCCCATTTTTGAAGACAATAAAGCCTAAAGGCCTTAGCAAAAAGGTCACTTATCTGGCGCTGAGCCTCGCTTGGAAGCAGTGACGCATCGCCTTTATTTTGGGCCATAATTTCGTATATTTTGAGGGGTTTTTTCTTGCCCTTCACCGCAATAATATCTAAGGGACGAAATAAAAAGCTTTCCTCTACCTGCTCAAAGATCTTCTCACTGACAAGAACAGAGGTACCATAAAATTTATTCAGTCCTTCGAGTCGAGAGGCTGCATTGACACCATCGCCCATCACTGTGTAGTTCATTTTTTCTTGGGAACCAATAATGCCTACGATGACTTCATCACGGTGTATGCCTATGCGTGTGTGAAATACAGGCTTACCTTCTAATTCCCACTGTCTGTTAAGCTCAGCAAGTCTTTTTTGGCATAGCAGCGCCGCGCGGCAGGCATTAAACGTCTGATCTCGATCACTAATAGGGGCCCCCCAAAAAGCCATGATCGCATCGCCAATATATTTATCGATCGTTCCGTTTGATTCTGTCAGAATTTTGGATAATTCATCAAAGTAGCTGGAAAGATGATTGACAAGTTTTTCTGGGGGCAATGTTTCAGAAATATTAGTAAAATTGGCGATGTCAGAGAAGAAGATCGTAAGCTCCTTCTTCCTGCCCCCTAGGCGTATCTCTCCTCCTTTTTGTACGAGTTTTTGAACAAGGCTTTTGGGCACGAATTTGCTGAAAGATAAAAGGCTTTTACGCATCGATGCAATGGAAGATAGCATGAGCTGTATTTCAAGGATGTCGCTTCTCAGTTGGAAATCACCCGAGATATCCAAATTTTGGATTTTTTGTGTTTCATTTGCAACAGCCATAATCGGTTTTGATATCCTCTTTGATAAAAGAATAATTAAAAACGAGGATAAAAGAAGTGATATAAGGGCCATGAATATGACATTTTCACCAATCTTTTTCGCCTCAGCCAAAAAATCATCAATAGGCACAACAACGCCGACAAGCCATAAACTATCGCCTTCAATTTTAAGATGAGAAAAAGAGTTTAAGTACACAGTATCATGATGGATAAACTGAAATGTCCTCTCATGTTTACTCTTGAAGTAAGCGTAAGCTTCTTTCAAATTCTCATCATCAATATCTGAAATGTTTATAATGGAATCACTGCGTGGGTCTTTGGATATGAGATGCTGTGGATTTGATGATGCAACAAGCTGACTGGTTTCATTTAAAACAAAACTTGCGCCATGGGGAGATACTTTATTTTTTTGGAGAAATTGGGAGACTTCTTCTAGCGACACGTCAACCCCGATGACGCCGATGAGTTTTTCCTGCTCGCCTTCCTTTGCAAAAAGAGGTAAAGCAGCTGTGATGCCGGGGACATTCATAAAACTGAATGTATAGACGGGTGACCAATTAAATTTTCTTTTTTGATCTGTATTGATATACCACGGTCTTTTCCGACCATCATAAACCAGAAATTCATTGGCTTCTTGGGATACGACCTTCCCTTCTTTATCGTAGTACGTCCATATTTCTTGAGGTTGGTGTTCTTTTGAACTACGGTTTTGGTACTGACTGAGATAAACAATATTATCATGCAGGGTTCTATCAGGGGTTGTTACGTACTTTGTCCCTGGATGCACACGTTCGACAGAGAGGTAATCACCGTTTGATAAGGCTACTTGTATAACGTTAAAGTAGGGATAGAGTTCCAAAATGCGAATAAAGTTTGCTCGTAATTTTTCATCTTCCATAAATTGTGAATTTGACAAGTCAATGAGGCTGTTAGCGAATACCGCAGCACTTTTGGCATCACCCAGATAATTACTTGTTTTTTCTGTTGTCGTTTCTGTAATTTGTTTAAGAAGTTGCTCAGCAAAGTTAATGCTTGTTTTTTTTGCACCCTGATAAGTATACCCCAGGATAAGAACAGCAGCAGATACAAATAGAAAAAGAAAACCTGTAACAATATCAAAGCGTAGTCGCCTATGATGGAAAAATTCACTGATTTTTTGGAATATGCCTCTATTCATTTTTTGTTTTCCTTTGTCTTCAGCTCAATAAAGATATTCTGCGTTTCTAAATAATTATTCACATAGTGCTGTAGATGTTTGTTCTGGACAGGAATGCCGATAGCGATGAGATCATAGTTTTTTTTCAATATAATGGGTAGAAGCTTTAGTTTTGATTCAGGATTTGCGTCAACATAATTGTTAATCTCTAGTTGATCTGTAAGAAAAGCGGTATGATTGCCATTTAAAAGTTTCTTGATGATCTCATCTTGGTTTTTATAGGGTGCCAGTTTGACATCATTACCAAAGAGGTCCTGGGCAAATTTCACATAAGACGATCCCTCGTAAACGATTAACTCTTCTTGGGTATTCTTTGAAAAAATCTTTTCTAGCGTGTTTAGGCCCTTTATTTTGGCTTGGCTTAGTCGGAGCCTATTGACGAGCAACGCTTGATTAATTTTTGCGTAAGATTGGCTAAAGAGAATTGATTTGGATCTCTCAATTGTTTTACTTAGAAATGAAATGGCTAAATCAATTTTCTCTTCCAAAAGAAGGGGAATAAGATCATCCCAGTTCTTAGCACTATCATCTATTTTGAGTTTGACACCTAAACCATCAGCGAGTCCTTTGGCTATGTCAATATCATAACCCTTCAGCTGTCCTTCCGTATCGTGCGCATAAAAAGGCGGCTGATCAATTTTGCAGATGCCAATGACAAGATATCCCCGATCAACAATGGACTGAATGCTTGGGGTATAGGTGATCTTTGCTTCGCATAAATAAAAACAGTGGCAAAAAGCTACTAGCAGGAAAAGAAAAAAACGTAGCGAGAAAAACACTAGAACATATACTAATTTTATTATCCTAGTGCCATTGTAATCTCAAAAGTTTTAATAAATATTTAATTTAGAGAAATTTTTTCAGAGTTTTGTTTATATTCTTGCAACGCACAATTATGCTGCATGAGGGGAAAATTATCTATGATGTAAGTGGTGATGAGAGAAAAAAACTCACCCCTCAAGATCTTCTAGCAAAATTTGGGAGTTCTGCGGATGATGATCGGTTACTGCTAAGAAGTTAAGGTAGGAATGTTTTAGTACTGCTAACGTTAGATCGTTTTTGAAGCATGAAATTCCCCGCATTTGCTTGTTCTTTTTTTGGGGTGTTGTTCACGCACATTTTCCCCCGTGGTGTGGGT
>CALBMH010000033.1 GCA_937896365.1 uncultured Alphaproteobacteria bacterium | reverse complement strand
GGCAAAAATGTTGGGCTCATCCGTTCTACAGAATTCATCAACCTTAATATGGGCGCGATCCAGTTGGATTTTCGTCGTCTCAAGACCAATGTTTTCCGTATTTCCTACAATCCCCATAGCCAAAAGTAGCCTATCAGCATCTAAAGTTATCGTTTTGCTATCTTGTTGTTTGAGGTGGGCCTTCACGCCATCTTGCGTTTCATCAATCTTATCAAGGCGCGTACTGAGATGAAATTCAATCCCTTGTTTTTTGAAAGCGTCTAAAGCGAGCTTGGAAATTTCAGCATCTTCAGCAGGAAGGATACGATCAAGCATCTCCACGACGGTCACCTTCACACCCAGTGTCTTATAAAAAGACGCGAACTCAATTCCAATGGCACCCGATCCAATGATAATAAGGGATTTTGGAAGTACTTCAGGGATCATCGCCTGCTTGGCTGTCCAAATGTGATGACCAATATTTAAGTTTGGGAGTGTGCGAGACCTTGCGCCGGTTGCAAGGATTATATGCTTCGCTTCAAGCGTATGTTCCTTGCCTTCTTTCTCCACAACAACCGTTGTCACTCCTTTTAAGCGACCCATCCCGTTGATATATGTCACACCATTTTTCTTAAGAAGAAGATGAATACCTGATGCCAACTGCTCACTGATCGCACGTGACCGCTTCACAACCTTAGAAAGGTCAACACGAACAGCATCAACGATAAGACCATAAGCTTCTGCATGATCTATCAAGTGTTTTACTTCAGCTGACCTGAGGAGCGCTTTTGTTGGAATACAGCCCCAGTTCAGACAAACACCCCCCAGATGTTCCCTTTCCACAAGGACGGTTTTTAAGTTAAGTTGGGCACAACGAATAGCGGCGACATAGCCCGCTGGACCACCCCCAATAACAACAACATCAAAGGACTGCATGACAAAGAGCTAATAGAATTTCTGTAGAGAGAAGTCTACCAAGGTTTTTGCGAGATGGGAAGGTTGTATCTAACGAATATCACGAACCAGAAGATTTCCCCAAAAAATCTCAAGTTTCTTAAGTATTTGACCCAAATGCGCTACCATATTTTTCTCGCCTGCTTCCTTTTCAAGATGCATCGCATGACTCGACATAACCTTATCAAGCCTCTGGAAGAGATCAAGTCCCTTAGGGGATAATTTCACATGGCTTGAACGACGATCATGGGGAGACGGCTCTTGAAGAATATAATTATTTTGAACCATCTTTCTTAGATTATAAGAAACATTAGATCCTAAATAATATCCTCTGTTCGTCAGCTCACCAACTGTCACTTGGTCTTGACCGATATTATAGAGTACTAATGCTTGGACATTATTAATATCTCTTATATTCATCCTGTCTAGTTCAACTTTGACCACTTCTAAAAAAAGACGATGCAGTCTTTCAATCATCACAACAGAGTCGAAATAGGTTTCTTTCATAGTTTTCCCATTATACAGCGGTTATATCTTACATATAGTTTTATCCGAAGTAAGTTAAATTTTATTTAATAAAAACAATAACTTTCCTTCCAAATCAAAAAAATAAGTCTATAATTCTTCATTTCGCGAAGAAGGCAACAAGATGGACACCATGCTTTCTTGCTTGTATACTACAGCGCAAAGAAGGAGCTATACTAAATCTTTATGAAACCGATTATCGGCATGACCCTTGATTGTGAAGATACTGGAGGATACGCCAGTGTTCCTTGGTACGCGCTTCGCAAAAACTATTGTGAGTCTGTCTCAAAGGCCGGTGGTATCCCCCTCCCCCTTCCCCATCACAGAGATGCCGTTGAGCCCTACGTTAGCCGTATTGATGGTCTTGTCCTTACAGGAGGCGGCTTTGATATTCCTCCCCCCCTTTATGGTGTTCAAAACATTCACCCTACGGTCAAACTTAAGCCAGAGCGAACGGCATTTGAATTTGCCGTCGCGCGTCTTTGTTATGAGCAGGGCAAGCCTATTCTGGGCATTTGTGGCGGTATGCAGCTGATTAATGTTCTTTTCGGTGGCACACTTATCCAAGACATCCCAAGCCTTAAAGAGGAAATCCTATCTCACAAACAACCCCCCCCTTATACGAAAACGTGGCACCCTATCACTCTTAAGGCAGATAGTCTTTTATACAAGATACATGGTCAGACCAGAAGCCATGTCAATTCTGTACATCATCAAGCCGTTGATAAAATAGGAGAAGGATTGCGCGTTTCGGCAACAGCCCCCGATGATATCGTCGAAGGCATTGAGCATACAGGCAACGTCTTTTGTGTCGGTGTGCAATGGCACCCGGAGTATGCTATAACTGACCTTGATGAAAAGCTTTTAACACTGTTTATTTCCTCATGCAAAAGGACCTAAAAAAAGAGCGGTTGAGTAAGTTTCTCAGCCGCGCGGGTGTGTGCTCCAGACGCGATGCAGAAAAGTTTATTGAACAAGGTCGCATTCAGCTCAATGGTGAGACTGTTATCTCTCCTGTGACATTCGTAACAGAAAATGATCTCGTTTTGTGTGATGGGAAGTCCGCGAAGACAGCTGAAGAGACACGCATTTGGCTGTATTACAAACCTGTGGGACTTGTTACAACACATAAAGACCCAGAAGGGCGACCCACTGTTTTTGATCACCTTCCAAAGGATATGCCCCGTGTTGTGAGCGTTGGTCGTCTGGATATTAACTCCGAAGGGCTTCTTTTACTCACGAACAGCGGCACTTTTTCACGGCATGCTGAGCATCCTTCCACAAAATGGAACCGCACCTATAAGGTACGTGTCTTTGGCGATGTCAACGAGCTTAGACTCCAGGAGCTTGGGAAGGGCATCACCGTTGAGGGTATCCGCTATAGACCCATCGATGCAGTGCTCTCTCGCGAGTCAGGCCGGAATGCCTGGCTTCTCCTTACACTCACTGAGGGAAAGAACCGTGAAATCCGCAAAGTCATGAATCATCTAAGACTCCAAGTCAATAGACTTATCCGCCTTTCTTACGGTCCTTTCGAGATGGGTTCGCTGAAACCAGGGGATATAAAAGAATGCTCGCCAAGCATTGTCAAACGCGTTACAGAGCAAAAACAGTGAGACCTGTCCCCCACCACTATGTCTCAAGTTCTCTCACAGCCAAGGTGTAGCTATTAAGCCATTTAGCTGTGTCGCAGCCGATAAGGGAAGGTAGCGTTTTCCCAAGGGTCCATAGCATGGACTCCAACCAGTTCTGATCATTTTTGCTGAAGTTACTGAGGACATAACAACTGACCCCATCACGATGCCCTGGATGACCAATACCTATACGGACACGTGTATAGTCCGCACCCATATATTGGTCGATGCTTGCAAGTCCATTATGACCGCCATGACTCCCTCCAACCTTCACTTTTATTCGCCCGGGTACAAGATTAAGATCATCATGGACAACATACAGATGGTTAAGAGGAATTTTATAAAAACGCATTAATGACCCCACAGCTTGACCGGAAAGATTCATATACGTCATAGGCTTAAAGAGAAGAATAGCCTTGTTATTAAACGTGATCTCAGACAATTGCCCTTGATATTTTTCCACATAACGGCCAGCATCGTAGAATCTCGCTACAGCATCGATGCTTAAAAAACCCACATTATGGCGGTTGAGAAGATACTTTTCCCCTGGATTACCCAAGCCAACGAAGACATAAGGATGAAACATACGTTTATCTCCCATAGGCGTTAGAACGTTCTTAGAAAAATGTCGACATCATTGATGCCAGAGACAGATAAGAACGAAAGGTCTGAGGTGATACGCTTGCCTAATCCAGTTAAAACTTTTCCAGCGCCTATCTCATAGACGTCCTTTATCTCCCCATGCTCTGCCATAGAAAGCATGCTCTCACGCCAACGAACACGTCCGCAAATCTGATCAATAAGATGCGCTTTAAGGGTGCTGGCATCTGTTTGCGCCATCGCTGATACATTGGTTATCACCGGAGTTAGTGCATGAGTGAAGGTCGTTTCATTGATTTTTTCTTGCATAATATCCGCTGCTTGTTGCATCAACGGACAGTGAAAAGGAGCACTGACACTCAGAGCAACAACGCGCTTAGCTCCCTCAGCATGTGCTGCTTCCATGGCTTTTGCCACAGCGTTTTTTTCTCCTGAAATCACAACCTGTGATCCCCCATTATCATTGGCGATAAAGCACCCAACCGTTGCTGTAATGTTCTCAATCATGTCCATATCAAGCCCAATAATTGCTGCCATCGCACCACCGTCCGCGGGTACACATTCCGCCATCGCTTTTCCACGATGGTAAAGAAGATATATCGTATCCTTGAGACTTAGAACGCCAGCGGCACACAAAGCACTATATTCACCAAGGGAATGCCCTGCCATAAAAGCTGCTTGAGTCAAGAGAGGTTTACCAAACGCTTGTTCAAGGGTACGGTAGATAGCCATACTCGTAGCCATCAATGCTGGCTGCGCGTAGGATGTTTGCATGAGCTTTTCTTCAGGACCTTCAAAAATAACTGTGCTCAACCTGTGGCCATAAAAAGGAGCCAATATAGCATCCACTTCATCAAAAACAGCGCGTGCTGTCTGGAAATTGTCATAAAAATCTTTTCCCATACCAACGGTTTGGGATCCTTGGCCTGGAAAAACAAAAGCACGTAACATGAGTCCTCTTTTCGTAACAGATAATTGATGTCAGAATACGTGCATTATTTGTAGCATGGAGCCTTGCGTGAATCCATTTTTAACCCTTGATAATGTAGATGTTTCGGGCAAGAAGGTTTTTTTACGCCTTGATCTCAATATGCCAAGCGACCATAAGGGAAAAATTATCGATGCCACGCGGCTCCACGCATCGTTAAAAACGCTCAAAACACTCAAAGAAAAGGGAGCAAAAACCCTTATTGTAACCCATAGAGGACGACCGAAGGGGAGCGAGAAACATCTAAGCACGGAGGGCTTGATCCCTCTTTTGAAGGAGGCACTCTACTCTAATGTGATCTTTGCTAAAGATATAACTTCTGCAGCAGAAATTATGAATAGAGAACAAAAGGATGCTTATGTTCTTTTGGAAAATATTCGTTTTTGGAAGGGGGAAGAGGAAAACGACAGTGCTTTTGCAGAAAACCTTGCAAGCCTGGCTGATGTTTATGTAAATGATGCGTTTGCTGTGAGCCATCGCAAACATGCGTCTGTCTATGGTGTTGCAAAAAGAATAGGTGTCCGCGTAGCCGGGTACAACCTCTTGACCGAAGTTCAGTATCTTAAGAATGTCTGTGAGAATCCGTCTGCATTTACATTATCCCTTATAGGCGGGTCGAAGGTATCAACGAAGATAAAGCTTTTGAAAAACCTACTCACATTGTCAAAAGTTGTGATTCCTGGGGGCGGTATGGCCAATACTTTCCTTGTGGCAGCAGGGGTTTTGGAACCAGGAAAGTCTTTTTATGAAGAAGATTTCATAGAAGAAGTCCGTGCGCTATTGAATGAAAACCGCCTTAAAATTCTTCTTCCCATCGATGCTGTTGTCACAGATCGCTTGAATCATCCACCCCTGACAATGACCCTGGATAGCATCAATATTCACCCCAAATACACCATTGTCGATATCGGACCTAAAACAGTGCAAATGATCAAAGATAAGGCGAGCCTTGCAACAACAATTTTGTGGAACGGTCCTTTTGGTATCTTTGAGGAGCCTCCTTTTGATAAAGGATCAAATCACATAGCAGATATTCTTGCTGAGCAAACAGCAAAGGGTACGACAACGATTGCAGGAGGAGGAGACACTCTCGCGTGTTTGGGGGAGAAAAAAGGTAAGCTTTCTTTTGTGTCAACAGCTGGAGGGGCATTCCTCGAATATCTCGAAGAGTGCACCCTTCCTGGTATAAAGGTTCTATACCGCAATCTTTATTAATTTTTATTAATACCTCCCCCCCTATACTTTACCGCCAAACGGGGCTATTTTCCCCTAGAGTTGTGACTCCTAAAGTCGACCCAGCTGAATATCGTAAGCAAGCCTTGGATTATGGATCAGATACAGTGCGCCACGCACGATCTCTCGCATCGGTAAATGGGCGGGAATCGCCTGATCAAGGTAATCACTGCACGCCATATAGGATTCCACCCATTGGGCATGGGGGGCAAGCTTGAGAAGGTGCTCAAATCCTTGGGACGGTGGTTGATCCCCTTTCACATACGCCAGTAGCTTATAGAGAAAAGGCCTAAGCCCATTGACAAGGTTAGGATATTGAGCATCCTCTAAAACATCCAGAAAATCTTGAACAGCCGGCACTCCCTTTGTCATAATCGTCAAAATGAGTTTTCCGAGCTGCTGCATGACATCCATGACAAGAAGAACTTGATGCGTTCCACCGAGATAGATTTTTGTACAACGTGATAAAAGTGTGGGAAGAAGTGCTCCTGCAGATGCACAAAGCAACAAAATAACGACTTCTTTTGGTGGATCCTCCAAAACCTTCAAAATGGCATTGCTTGATTGACGGTTCAAAAGATCGGCCCCTCGAATGATAGCCACGCGCCATGTGGGGAACGTCGGTGTCGTTTTCAAAAAATGGAGAAAACCCCGCGTTGGCTCAAGTGTAATCTCCTTCTTCTCAGGCAAGGGACTTAATTCGAAAACGTTTGGATGTACACCGCTAAACGATCCAATGAGCTCTGAGGTAAAAATAGCTATCTTCTCTTCCCACACACCAGAGTCTCCCAACCACAACTGCACAGGAGGCAATTGTCTTTGACGAGCACGTTCTACAAGCGTTGCAAAGTGAGTCATTTCCCTAGAGCATATGAGGCACAAACAAATTTTTTGGGTTGTACAAGAAAACAATTAAAGGAAAAAATCTCATCAACGCGAATAAAACTCGATCACCAGATTCGGTTCCATCTGAACAGGATAAGGAACATCAGAAAGCTTTGGACCACGAATAAATCGACCCGTAAGTTTTTTATGATCCACTTCAATATATTCTGGCACGTCTCGCTCATTTGATTGCATGGCAATCACTATAGCGTCATTCTCTAAAAGCTTAGGGGCAACAGTAATGACATCACCGTCACGAAGGACTGCAGAACCAATATTGACACGCCTACCATTGACTTTGACGTGGCCATGGCTAACTAACTGGCGAGCAGCAAAGGGCGTTGATGCAAATTTCATGCGATAGATCGCCGCATCCAAACGACGCTCCAAAAGCTCAATCATATTCTCAGACGTATCACCTTTTCGACGCGCAGCCTCTTGGTAAATCCTACGGAATTGGGTTTCACTCATAGAGCCATAGTAACCTTTTAATTTCTGCTTCGCACGAAGCTGAATACCGTAATCAGAAACCTTGCTGCGTTGTTGGCCATGTTGACCGGGACCATAGTTACGCGTATTGATGGGGCTTTTGGGGCGACCCCACAAGTTAACGCCGAGACGGCGGTCGATTTTATGCTTGGCTGTGATGCGCTTTGTCATGGATGCAGTGAACCCTCTATTTATCCACGTTAATGTAAACCATATTCCATAACACCTACACTGCTTTGCACGCTCATGTCAATCATTCTCTTCAACATGTTTCGAGGGAAAATTCAAAGAAAAACTTTGCTCTATTAACCAAATTGTAACCTTTAAACACGATACTGGAAGCTATGACAGTTCTATTAAATGGATTAATAAAGAATGAAACTTATATCATTGATAATGACAACATTACTAACTCTTACAGCTCTCACATCCGCTGAAGTCGCCGCGAGCTCCAAGCGTAAAGTTATGCACCAAGACAACTATGAGGACACAGAGGATGACTTTGATGATGGTGACGATGACGTTCGTCATGCCCCTCCCCCTGCACGAAGGACACAAAGTCACACACAAACAAGGGCAAAAAGTCATAGCTCACCCCCACAGAGAAGTACAAATCGGCCTATGAACAGGCCTCAAAGCAGGCAACCATTCTATGACGACTATGATGATCAGGCACCTAGACAGCGCATGCAAGGCCAACGACAGGGCCAGCAGCAGCAAGGACAACGTCAGCAGCGACGGCCACAACAACCAACGCCCCAAAGGAGCAAGCCAACACTCAATCGCTCAAGCAGCACGAGGCAGCCGGAACAACAAATGAACCATGGCAGACAGCAAATGGGCTCCTCCAAAAATAGAAGCACGAATCGGCCTATGAACAGGTCCCAAAGCAGAGCGCCTGCAAACAAAAAGAAGGATTCAGGAGTCGGTAAAGCTGTGGCAAAGGGCGCTGCTGGCTTTTTAACGAGCCTTACAAATACGGCAGGTAACTTAGGCACAATGGCTCTCAGTCACCATTTTGATAATCAAGCACGCCAAAAACAGCTCGAACATAAAAAAGAGCAACGCAAAAAACAGGCTGAAAAGACTAAAAAAGAGAAGGAATTACAAGAAAAGAAGAAAGAAATGAATCGCACGAAAACATGCCAATCTATCAAACGCGCTGAAGTGGATTCCCAAGAGCATATGACGAGCCTTTTACATAAATCAGAGACAGTGGAGTGCCCTCTTGATATCGAGTCGGCGATTAAAGAACATGGCCTGGAAGCATTCCTTGCCGGAAGCCCCTTTAAAGCACTCACTGTCAAAAAAATGGGATGGGATAAAAAAGCAGAAGCCTCTGGCTTAGAAGTGCGCATTGAAGGTGGTATGGCCACAGCTTCTGAGAAGAAAAAACAATCCTCAAAAAAGAAAAAAGAAGATAGTGAGGATGTAAAGACAGACAAGAAAAAAGAAAAAGGAGAGAAAAGCAAGGATAAAAAAGGAAATGTTTGCGATGAAATTATTAAAGGATACACCGCAGCTAAACTCGAAGAGTCAGACCTTCTCAAAAAGTTTAAAGCTACTTTCTTTGAAAGCAATTGCGCAGATGATGATAAAAACCTCGAGGCTGTTGCAAAGAAACTCGTTATGATGTTTAGAGGTGAGCAAATTGATCAGTTCCCTGCCACTGCACCCGGTGCACGCATGGCCTACAAAATGCTTTTGAAACAAGATGAAGAGGTTTCTGAGGCTAAAGATGCAAGTGGCAATGTGACAGCATTTAAGCGAGGCCGCAGCAGCACATCTGGAACGGGACAACAACAAGGAAGCAGCAATACTGCTACAAAGCCAACTACCCCTGCTGCTGCTGATAAATGCGCGGGACTGACGGGAATAGCTCGTAAAGCTGCTGGTTGCTGATAAAATCTACAGAGCGACTCTTGCTCCAAAATGGCTGATAACCTTACCAGCCATGCTTGAAGCAAGAGTCCCGCATTCCTTAAGACTCAAACCTTGTGTTAAAGCATACAAAAACCCTGCCAAATAATGATCCCCAGCACCCGTGGTATCAACTACGTTAGATACATGAGGTGCAGGAATAGAATATTGCGACGTCCCCTCTTGAATGAGAGACCCAGCACGGCCTTTGGTCATGACTGTTATTTGGCACAGTGAACGCATTTTTAAAAGGGCGTGCTCACTGTCTTCCTCTCCCATGAATGCCAGAACTTCAGTCTCATTACCAACAAACACATCAACGGTGTCTTTCACAAACAGCATAAGCTCTTTGCGATGTTTTTCCATGCACCCCCCATGGGCTGCTGACAAGACAATCGTTGCTCCCTTTTTTGCAGCAAAGCTAACAGCACGTTTTGTCACCTCAAACATTTGGACAGTCTCACATTGATAAGCCTCCACAAGAAGAATCTTTGTCTCACCTAAGAGGGCCCAGTCAATGTTATCTTCACTAAATTCATAAGATGTTCCAAGATAGGTTACCATCGTACGATCGGCATCGGGCGTAACCAACGCCAAGCAACGTCCTGTGCCAAGACCCTGGCGGGAAGAGATCCCTTTAAAATGAATACCTTCCTTGGAAAAACTCTCGCATAACAACTGCCCCCATCGATCATTATCAACCTGGGACATATACGCTGTCTTTCCCCCAAGAGAGGCAATCCCTGAAAGAGAGTTCGCTGCTGTCCCTCCGGGTGAGTAGCTTACGGGGTGAATCAATGAAAGATAGTAATCAGATACGTCCTTCGTGACATGTTGTGTCGATCCCTTCACCAACCTATGCTTTTTTATGAAAGACGCATCAACGCAAGCTGTTATATCCACCAACGCCTGTCCAATCGCCACAACATCAAAAATTTTAATCATATTTTAATAAATGCAGACTTATATTCTAGCTACTATAACGAGCTTCGCACATCATGCAATCACATTTGGAGAGAACCTAATATGGCAAGATTAGCTCTTATCACGGGCGGAACACGGGGAATTGGCGCTGGTATCGCCCAAGCGTTAAAAGATAAAGGATACACGGTCGTGGTGACGTATTTTGGAAATGACAAAAAAGCAGGGGAATTTTCAGAAAAATATCACATTCCTGCCTATAAATGGGATGTGAGTGATTTCAATGCCTGCGAAACGGGTGTAAACACAATCATCCAGAACCACGGCGCTATTGATATTCTAGTGAATAACGCGGGGATTACGCGCGATAGTTTTCTTCATAAAATGACACCCGCCATGTGGAATGATGTAATATGGACAAACCTCACATCATGCTTTAACATGTCGCGTGTTGTTATCCAAAACATGCGCACCCAGGCATTTGGACGCATTATCAACATTACTTCCGTCAATGGCATCAAGGGTCAAATAGGGCAAACAAACTATTCAGCTGCAAAAGCAGGCATGATCGGATTCACAAAAGCACTCGCTCTCGAGTCAGCCAATAAAGGCGTAACAGTAAATGCCATAGCTCCTGGGTATATTGATACAGACATGGTGCGTACCATCCCCACTCATATCCTTGATGGGATTCTTCAAGATATCCCAGTAAAACGCCTTGGAACGGCGGGTGAAGTTGGGCGCGCAGTGCTTTTCCTTATAGATGACGCATCGGGGTTTATTAACGGCGCGACACTCAACGTGAATGGCGGTCAGTACATGAGTTAAAATTGTACGACTCCCCTGTTTTGTACAGGCATAGCATAACAAATAGGACAAGCACCACAAAGTGTTTTTTAGTGAGATAGAGAAAAAAGAAGAATAAAAATTTTTGCATGAATATATTTATTGAAATATAAATTCTTTTTGTTATATGTATACTATTCGAAACCTAATAGTATAGATTTACACATGCCTGTTACACTCACAAAGAAACTGTTCGCATCCCTTCTGATTCTTAGCACATGTCACACAGTATGGGGTTCTGAGGAAAACCCACGCAAACGCAAAGACAATCCCGTTCCAGCATCAACATCACATATGGCAAAAAAAGCAAGACAGCCAGGACAGCCCATTTCCATGAGCGACATACTAAATAGCGAGAACATAACACCTCACGATAGCATACAGCAACCACTAACCTGGCCCATACCCCAGCAGCCACAGAATGTGCTAGAGAATGTGCCAGAAGCTCTTCATGTCTTCTCAAGACGACGCCCATCACCCGTGACACCAGAATTGAGACAGCAGAAAGTGGGGACAAATAGACGTCCGCATACAAAGGATTCTCGGAAAAACACCCGCGTCATTCAAGATCAGGATCTATTTGCAAGCGTTTCCCTCGAAAAAACACCTACCACCGCTACACGCCAAGTACCGGTGACGCCGTCTGCTTCGACGAAGAAAGCAAAAAAACTCGATCAGCAGACAGATAATAAACCAAGTCAGAAAGACTACGAAGCGTCATTCCATCTCTCAGATATGCAAGAGCAGATAGAGCAAACGTCCTCAGGCGCATTCAGAATAATCCCACCACAAATTGTGTTTGGGGCTCAAAAAAAGCAATTCGCAAGAGCACATAGAGCTACAGATAGTGAACTTTACCGTCAACAACAATCTTCTTATGCCAATAATACTGACAGTGATGATGATGACGACATCACCGTTACCGTTACTGACCCAAGCTCTGACTCTGATGACTAAACACCGTAACGGGGCGGACAACGTAGCCCGTTCGATCATCCATCATATCGCTCAAGGAGGGATGCCACAGTGGAATCCTTCTCCTTGCTCCCCCGGGATGATCCAAACTCAAAAGCATACGCATCTTTAAGACAGGCGCCAAAAATTCCTGCAATAGTGGAAATAATCCCCACCGCCTCGCCAGGAAGCTCATCAGAATAATGCCCCAACGATGCAAGACAGAGAACCAACCCCAACGCCGCAGAAATCACCATAATATCCGCACGAATATTCGTACGTCCTGCCTTCGTGATAACGATATCACGGGCGCGAGCGTCCTGGCGATCTTGCAGCTCTGATTCCACCATCCTCATTTCCAAATCAAGGATGGACTTTTGAAACTCAATCATCATTTTATGATTTTCAGACAGCTTTTGAATAGCGGTCACTGGATCCAACGAATCTGTCACAGAATGAGCGATCTCTACCACCTTTTGCGCCATCTCCTGTGCCCTCTTACCACCCATCCACTTACCAATGACGGGGGCAAACTGTGCTAAACCAATGGCCGCTGTTAAAAAAGGTATAGGCATGAGTATCAAACTCCTTTCATGGCTGAAGTTCATAGGTAAAAATAGATCACTCGGGCTTTGTCAATAAATTCTTCCCTACCTTTCAAGCTTGTAAAAGAGGTGCCTGCCGATCTTGACCTGATAGTCTTGCCCCTGTGTCCAATTCGGCAAAACATAATCCGCATGATAATGGTCACTGCCCTTCGTCAGATCGGGCCATACGCCATCCATCGTCTTCTCAGCCACATTGAGGCACAGCTGAAAGAGGGGATGATTGCTGTCGATCGCCTCGATCATTTTGCGGTTAAGGTCTTTCTCATTCCAGCATGAGAACTGCAGAGGTTTGAGACATACGTCCCGCACTGTGCGCCCAAAGCGTCGT
>CALBMH010000032.1 GCA_937896365.1 uncultured Alphaproteobacteria bacterium | reverse complement strand
CATATTATCCATAGTTACAGGCAAAGAGGGCAAAGTTTCTCTTTTCAAGGTGTCTTTTTGCAAAGATAAAAGAAAAACATCAGACAGGCTATGGGTTGCTGTAGCTCCTCCAACACAAATTAACCCTTTTTCAGTAGAAATAGTGACTCCATAAGCTGCTGCCTGAGGCAGTTGGCCTATTTTTTTCCACTCAAAAGCCGTATCATTTGACAAAGAGGTTATATATACATCTGGGTAAAAGACTTTTTTCTTGATTCCCATCGCGTTTCCTAGAATACTCTGGAGAAAATCACATTTTCTTCGACTCATTCGTTGCAACAAACAGTGTGTATGCGTGGCGACGTATTCCGGGTTATTGGCCTTGATCCAGGGCTTCAAAAAACAGGATACGGTCTTATTGACGTTTCAGGAAACCGTCTTACTTACATCGCCCACGGTGTTATTCAGAGTCAAAAGGAGTTAGATCTCTCTCAGCGTCTTTGTATGCTTTATGAAAAATTATGTGATGTTATTGAGCATTTTTGCCCCCATGAGGCTGCTGTGGAAGAAACCTTTGTGAATATGAATGCTGCGACAACACTTCGTCTAGGTATGGCGCGGGGTGTTATACTCATGGTCCCCTCAAAGTATAGAATTCCTGTGGGAGAATACGCCGCCAATCGTGTAAAAAAATCGGTCGTGGGTGTTGGGCACGCTGATAAAACACAAGTATCTATGATGGTCCAGCGCCTTTTGGGTGGTTGTAAGAAAGTTACTGCTGATGGTGCCGACGCCCTTGCCGTTGCCATCTGTCATGCGCATTTTCGAAAAGCTCCGGGGTTACTTCCATGCTAACAATACCTTTGCAGAAAAAAAGTCACAGCAAGATAAAACTTTTCTTCTATCTCGCACGCCTTCATAAACCGCTCCCTATTTTCTTGCTCTATTTACCTTGTTTGTGGGGTGTTGCTCTTTGTATGACACCTGCGGTTGACTTTCCTATGCTTTTAAAGTGGGGAACTCTGTTTGCTTTTGGATCTGTTTGTATGCGCAGTGCGGGGTGTATTTTTAATGATCTGTGTGATATGCCGTTTGATGCAAAGGTTGAGCGAACGAGGAACCGTCCCCTCGTTTTGGGGTTAATCACACGAAAGCAAGCCTTGTTTCCTTTTATCTTTTTCCTTTGCGGAGGGGGAAGTATTTGGTTTTTGTTGAACGCACAGGCAAAGCTGCTTTCTTTAGCAGCTCTAGGGCTTCTTTTCCTCTATCCTTTTACAAAACGCTTTTTTGTTTTTCCCCAATGTATCCTAGGGTTTGCCTTTAACAGCGGTGTGTTCATAGCGGTTTCACACCTGAAGCCAGAATTGCTGTTAACGCCGCAACCTTACATTCTTTATGGGATAGGTCTTTGTTGGACCCTTTATTATGATACGCTTTATGCGACTCAGGATGTGAGGGATGATCTTCTCATCGGTCTTTACTCCACGGCTGTGTTTTTCAAAGATAATCTTAAGTTGGCACTGGCTGGGTTTTACTTTGCGATGAGTTTTCTTATGGCAGTTCTCGGATGCTTTCTCGGAGGTGATATATGGTTTTATTTAACGCTTCTACTTGGTGTTTTCTATGATATTGGCATCGAAATAAGACGGTTTAATCCTAAGGATCACAGGGCTGCTTTGAGCCTGTTCCACCATTGCATTCTCATCGGCCTTGGTATTTTTTTGCTTATCCTTTTTCCCAAAGAATCCCAATCACTTTTAGGATTTTAACTTTTTCAGCGGTTCAGCGCTATTGTGATGTTTTTTATGAAAATTGTGTGTGGACACTGCCTCTCTTTCTTGCTAATTACCGTTGAGGATGTTCGGTTATTTATGACGGGTGTTTATGATTAAAAAAATTCTTCTTTCAGCGTCTCTCTGTGTTATCGTTTCACAGGCTGTCTCTCACGCTTCTTGTTCTCACTGGAAAAGGCCGTTTGTGGTTTTTGCTGGTTCCAGCCATGGTTCTTTTTCATCAGCTAAGAAATTATTTGCATCTTCTCAATTGTTTACACACTCCCAGTGTTTTTATGGAACAAGGATGTATACGCCTGAAGAAGCTACGAAAGCTATAAAGAAGTACGTTGGAGGCCGAATAAAAGACGCTATTGACCAACTTGATCCGCAAAAGGGTGCTAAGGCCGTTGATTACCTTAGAACGCTTGGGGAGATGCAAACCAGTTGGATACAGGCGGCGGGTGATCCTTGTGTTCTTCATACAGCAGATCAGGTGGTAGAGGCGAGTATCATTTATGCCATGACAAATTTTGAAAGGGCTTCTAGGGTATTTTCTAACAGTGGGGGCGAGAGAAATTTCTTTGTGAGTCTTTTCCAAGAACAACAAAGTCTTCTTAACGCGACAAGAAGAATAGCAGATATACGTCGTTTCTTAGAACAGGGTGAGGAAGATGGGAGGAGGCACCCTAAAGAATCTACGATTCAAGTCACTGAGTTCCCCAGGGCATTTACTTTAGAAAATGTTTGCGGCAAGCAGCAGCTCCTCGAACAAATTCTTAACTATATCGACAAAAGCGGCATAAAAACCTCACAAGGAATTGTAGAGCACATTAAACATCTTCTGGGAAACGTTAGCAAACAATAAAAATCACACCACGAATAGGTATTCCAAAAATACCCAGCGCGGACTTTATTTCCATGAGGCTGTAGGGCTGTAGGCTATCCATGGGGATGTGTAGCCTGTTGGGTTTGTGCGTGTGGCTGTGCACTGTTGTATGGGGGGTATCCTTGCTGAATTAGCTGCCCCTGTCCTTGTTGCGGATAATACGGTTGCGGTGCATAGCCTTGTTGGGAGGGGAAGGCATGCTGCTGGGGGAGAGGTTGAGAGGAATGCCTTTGAGCTTGTATGTGAGCTTGCGCGGGAGGCTGTAGGGAGGGATGAGGGCTGTTTTGTTGCCCCGAAAGGGTTTTTTTCACTTGCTGGCGACTATAAATGCTTGCATCAGAGACTGTTTGAGTTGCTTTACGGTTTGTTTTGACGGCAGCCATTTTGGCAAATGGTTTGAGGGGAGCCGGTATGTGAGATTGTGCGTGACTGAGTTCACTCGCCATTTTCCCCGTGGCACCTATCCCAGAACTCTGCATGCGATTCATAAGCATATTGCTTTCAACCCCCAAGACCGTTTTTCCAGTCCCTATGGCGAGACCGCTGGCACTTTGACTAGCACTGGCCCAAACCTGGGGAGTGCTCGGTTGTTCAAAAGGGGGTGGGAATGTTTTATATGCCGTTAAAAATCCCACAGCAAAAAAAATAGCTCCAAGGAACATTAATCCTGTAATAAGGCCGACGATAGATAATTTATTCATGGCGAACCAACATTGTTGAACAATCCAATGATCAATAAAACGATTGAGTTTAGGAGATTCAGAAAGCCTGTAAATCCAGCTTTTCTTGGGCGGATGCGTGACAAAACGATCATCAAATATAGCAGCAGTGCGCGCATTAACCATCGTCATGTGGGACAAAGGAAAGGACTTTTCAATGACAGGGGAAATTCCTGTCAATTTCTTCTGGGGTGGCTGTGATAGGCCTATACCTTTCACTCCTTGATCGGTGAGTATGAGATTTTTTTTGAGTGCCTGCATGGAGCGCAATCGTAGAAATTTTAGTAAAGTTTATCCTAATTATCTTTTTTTGGCTTCTCTTTTTTTACGGTATTACTCTCCCTAAGTGTCATGTGTTTCTAGGGACTGTGCCACCTAAAAAACATAGTAAAAAGCGCATCAATCACAATAACACGCATTATTTCTTTTTTGATTTTAAGCGATTTGTCAAGTATTTGCTTGAAGCTTCTTGCTCTGTAGACTATTTAATCTTAATTATTAGGTCCTATTTGTTTCTAGGTTTTTCTCGTGTTCGCAAACCTGTTTTCTAAAATGCTCATCAAGTTTTGTATCATCGACAATGCGCGTAATAACATCAGCATATGGGGTGTAGCATGGATGAGTTTTTTTTGGAGCGCATCGTCTCTTATGGCTTTTTCCATCTTACCCGCTTTTCTTACCGATGTCTTAGGGGCGAGTAAGACAAAGATTGGTTTTATTGAGGGGGTTGCTGTCTTTACCTCTTTTGTTGCTAAAGTTTTTGCCGGTGTTCTCAGTGACTATTTCAGAAATCGAAAACCACTGATCATTGTGGGCACGTTCTTCAGTATTATCATAAAACCGATGTTTGCCATTGCCGGCACTGTCAATATGATCTTTGCAGCACGATTTATTGATCGCCTTAGCAAGGGTATTCGTTCTGCCCCGACAGATGCTTTGATTGCTGACCTTTCACCAAAAGTTCAGCGGGGAGCAAGCTACGGTATGCGTCAATCTCTCTATACCTTCGGGGGTATGTTTGGTGCACTTTTAGCCTCGATTCTTATGACAATAACAGAACATAATTATCGCTTAATTTTTCTTCTATCAACGATACCCGCCACACTTGCGCTCGTCATTCTTGTCTTTGCTGTTAAGCAACCGCCTATTCTCGAACATGGAAAAAAGATTCATTGGCATATCAAAGACATAAAATTCCTCCCCCCACGTTATTGGGCGCTACTTGGTATCATATCTCTTCTTATGCTTGCACGTTTTAGTGAATCTTTTGTGTCCTTACGCGCTAAGGAAGCGGGGTGGTCTGTGGCGTCACTTCCCCTGATTATCGTGCTTATGGATCTCGTGCATGCCAGTATGGCTTTTCCCATGGGACGCCTGTCAGATAAGTTCAATCGCTACAAGATGTTTTTAACCGGGCTTGTGCTTACCGTTTGCGCTCATTTTTCCATGATTGCTGATTTTCATCCGGCTATGATCTTTTTAGGTGTTATTATTGTTGGCTTGTACCTAGGTATTATGCAGGGCCTTGTTTCGACACTTATCGCTGAGTCTACGCCTGCTCATCTGCGGGGCACGGCTTTTGCTATTTACTATCTTACGGCAGGGACATCTGTTCTTATTGGTAACGTGATTGCAGGAAGGTTTGCAGATATCTTTGGTTTGGCGGGTGCTTTTTGGGGGGGAGCAGGCTTTACAATTGCAGCGATCATAGCTCTTCTTTTGATGATGCGTCTATTGATTGGTAAATCTTATGCGGAAGGCTCACCCCACGCATAGGAGCTTGTTTCGCTTCCCAACACTAATCGATACGATGGAAAGAAATAACGTTCCTATGTATGATGAAGGGAGAGTTCCATGAATACATTGATGGGGATAGATTTTTAGTTTCATGTTTATTATTCACTTTGTCGCATTCATAGGTCATTACTGCATAACAATGATAAGTTCCCTCGGTCAGTTGGGGATTTTTTTCCTCCAGACATGTTTGTCTATTGTTTCACCTCCCTGGTATCTAAAACAATTTTTAAAACAACTGGTTAATGTCGGCTATTTATCCCTTCCTGTCATTGGTCTTACTGCGATTTTCTCAGGGATGGTGCTTGCTTTACAAAGCTATACAGGGTTTTCGAGATTTAATGCGGAAAATGCTATTGCAACCGTGGTGGTTCTTTCCATGACACGGGAGCTTGGTCCTGTTCTTGCAGGCCTTATGGTTGCTGGGCGTGTAGGTGCAGCGATGGCAGCGGAGCTCGGCACGATGCGCGTGACAGAACAAATTGATGCACTCACAACACTGTCGACACCTCCCATGCGATACCTTGTAGCCCCTCGGGTTCTTGCAGCTCTCGTAAGCTTACCTTTTCTTGTCCTTATTGCCGATATCATTGGTGTCATGGGGGGATACATCGTTGGCACCTATCAACTGGGGTTCAATGCAGGCAACTACATGAATCAAACGCTTAGCTTTTTGGAAGCACGTGATGTTATTTCAGGTCTCATAAAGGCTGCGGTTTTCGGTTTTGTCATAGCGTTGATGGGTTGCTATCATGGTTATACCTCAAAGGGTGGCGCTGCAGGTGTTGGTCAAGCCACAACAAATGCTGTTGTTTCAGCATCTATTCTTATTCTTCTCTTTAACTATGCACTTACAACATTGCTTTTTGATAGGTAATCTGTACCATGACATCACAAAAAATAAAAGTTGATCATTTAAGCAAAAGTTTTGGATCAAAGGTAGTCCTTGATGAATTGAGTATTGATGTCATTGAAGGAGAGTCTCTTGTTATTATTGGCGCTTCAGGTACAGGTAAGTCTGTTTTAATTAAAACAATTCTTGGTCTTATTCCCCACGATAGTGGTGATATCTCCATCGACGGCAATAATATCACCAATCTTTCACAGCGTGAACGGCAAAAGTATATGCGCAAATTTGGCATGCTCTTTCAAGGGGGTGCTCTTTTTGATAGCTTGCCTGTGTGGCAAAATATCGCTTTTACTCTTATCCAAGGCACAAGTACGCATGGTCGTAGATTCAATAAGAATGAAGCAAAGGCGATTGCCACTGAAACACTGCGCGCTGTTAACCTCTCTTCTGATGTTGCTGATAGATATCCAGGAGAGTTATCAGGAGGTATGCAAAAACGCGTTGCTTTAGCGCGTGCCATTGCGGGGCAGCCGGAAATTATCTTTTTTGATGAACCCACCACAGGTCTCGACCCTATCACAAGTAGCACAATCAATCACCTCATTCGCGAGAATGTGAAGGATCGGGGTATTACCTCTGTTGCTATTACCCATGATATGGGCAGTGTGCGTTCGATTGCTGATCGCGTGGCACTCCTTCATGATGGCCAAATTATGTGGCAAGGACCTGTAGGAGAGCTGGACCAAACGGAAAATCCTTATGTTCATCAATTCATTCATGGCTTACGTGAAGGCCCAATGAAAATTGTTTATTAGCCATGGTAAAACTAGCCACCAAATTCGTTTGCAAGGAGTGCGGAACATGGCATGGGAAATGGAACGGCAAATGTGAAGGCTGCGGTGCTTGGAATACTCTTATCGAAGAAGCTGTTAACACAAAGCTAGAACATAAATTATCCCCTACTGTTGCAACGATTGACCTTGTTCCCCTTGATGGGGTAAGGGTACTGCCTGGAAGACTTGTCTCGGGGATTCAAGAATTTGATCGCGTGTGCGGAGGTGGTCTTGTGCCTGGATCCGTCATTCTTGTAGGAGGCGATCCTGGTATTGGAAAATCAACGCTTCTGCTCCAAGTTGCCAGCAAACTTAGTAAGCATATACCCTGCCTGTACGTGTCAGGTGAGGAAGGTATTGATCAAATTCGCCTCCGTGCGCACCGTATCGATCTGAACACAGCGCCTGTTCTTTTGGCATCGAGCTCCTCTGTATCAGACATTTCAAGTGTTATAAAATCGACGAAAGAAATTCAATTTGTCGTCATTGACTCCATCCAAACGATGGTTAGTAGCTCCCTTGAATCCGCACCAGGCAGTGTGGCTCAGGTACGCACAAGCGCCTTTGAACTCATTCAGTGTGCCAAGGAACATAACGTTGTTCTTATTCTTGTCGGTCACGTGACAAAAGAAGGAGCGCTGGCTGGACCTAAGGTGCTTGAGCATATGGTGGATACGGTTCTCTATTTTGAGGGAGAAAAACACTATCCCTATCGCATTTTGCGGGCTATCAAAAATCGTTTTGGTCCTACAGATGAAATTGGCATTTTTAACATGATGGAGAAGGGGCTTGAGGAAGTTGGCAACCCATCAACACTTTTCCTTGGTGATCATGATGAAAGACCCCTTGGCATGGCCATTTATGCAGGGCTTGAGGGGTCGCGTCCTATCCTTGCCGAGATTCAAACATTAATCTCACCAAGCCATCTTCCATCTCCCAGACGTGTGGCTGTGGGCGTGGAACTTTCTCGTTTGGCTATGGTTCTGGCTGTGCTCGAGGCTCGCTGTGCGATCAGTTTCGGAACAAGAGACGTTTATGTCAATGTCGCAGGGGGTCTGAAAATTACTGAAACAGCGTGTGATCTTGCTGTTGCAGCCGCCCTTATCTCATCTCACGCTAAAAAGCCTCTCTTCCATGATGCTGTTTTTTTTGGTGAAGTGGGTCTTGGTGGTGAAATTCGTCGCGTCCAACAGCCCAATCTCCGGCTCAAAGAAGCTGAAAAATTAGGATTCAAAAGAGCTTACCTTGGTAATGATTCGATTACCTCTCAATTAGAAATTACCTACCTTCGTCATATTAATGATTTTATCCAGGAGTGCCGCACGTCATGAACACTGTTGATAGTGGAATTATTATTATTTTCGCTTTATCCAGTTTACTGGGGATTTGGCGGGGTTTGACAAAAGAAGCTCTTGGCCTTGTTTCGTGGGTGGGTGCGGGTATAGCAGCCTATGTGCTTCTCCCTGTCGCACGCCACTTTGCCCAACAATACATTCAAAACCCTATGATTGCTGACGTCGCCGCAGCCTTTATCATCTTTGTTACATTCCTTATCTTTTTTAGCCTTATTAGCCATATCATCTCGTCTTATGTGAAGGATAGCCCCCTAGGAGGTGTCGATCGTTCTCTAGGGTTTGGTTTTGGTATTGGTCGAGCGATTCTCATTGTGTGCGGTCTTGAGCTTGCAATGAGTAGCTTTATGCCGCGCTCCCAGTATCCAGATCTAATGAAAAGCGCTCGGTTTATGATTATGATTCAGCATGGTAGTGAAAAACTTTTGGGGATTTTACCGGCGAATGCTCAACAGTTTATTATGACTCAGCAGCTTAAGTTTGTGCACGACCATGCAAAAAAAGATCTTGATCACCATATTCAGGATGTTATTGAAAACAAGATTAAAGACGAGGTCAGTAGTCTTATGAAAGGGACCCCAGACCCATCAAAAGATTCTGATATCGTCAAACCATCTGAAAAGCTTGATACCCGTAAAGCCACTGAAAATCTAGCGAAGCTTCAGGTACAGGCGCCTTCCAAAGGAAAACAGGGCTACGATAAAAACCAACGTGGGGATCTGGAACGCCTCATTGGGACCGTGCGATAAACGCTGTCTTCTCATTTCTGAAGGGAGAGGCTTAGGCTGCTATACCTTCAAAGTACTTCAGTGGATCAGCGAGGATAAATCTTGGCGTCCAGTCACCAAAGCCTAATCTTACTGTCTCATTGGAATTTTTATAGTCTTTCTTAGGTTCTTGCTCCACCGTTTTGCTTGGGGTAATCGCATAGGGTTCGAGCTCCATATGGATTATATTGCGAATATTATTAAAAAGCTTACTATCACGCTTGGTCACAAAACTAAAAGCTACTCCCTTCCTTCCAGCGCGCCCCGTACGGCCAATGCGGTGTACATAATCCTCAGGATTCGTGGGTAGGTCGAAATTAATCACAAGGGGTAGGTCGTCGATATCGATGCCTCGTGCTGCCACATCACTTGCGACGAGGATAAGACCCCTTTCTTGACGAAACTTATCAAGAGTCTCATTGCGCTGGGATTGTATCAAGTCACCATGAATTGGCATTCCTTTAAACCCGTGAGTTTTCAAGGACTTAGCCACTACATCCACATCTCTTTTTCTATTGCAAAAGACAATGGCAGACATTTCAGCATGTTTACGCAAAATATATCGCAGGACAGCACGCTTATCTTCTTGTTCTACATCCACCTTGTACTGTGTAATGGTCCCTGCAGGTTTGGACGACACAGAGGATTCAATGTGTTTTGCATCCTTCAAAAGACCATCAATGTGCCCTTGAAGTTCCTTTGGGAAGGTAGCACTTAGCAGAATAATTTGCTTTTGCTCAGGCAGGCAATTCAAAAGACGCATCACATCGGGCATAAACCCCATATCCAGCATACGATCTGCTTCGTCAATCACAAGGGTTTTCACATCCAGCATCAAAAGCTTACCGCGCTCAAAAAGATCAAGCAGGCGACCAGGTGTGGCGATAATCAGATCAGGTCTTTTACGCAGTTGTCTTTCTTGCTCACCTGTCCATTCACCACCCACAAGCACAGCTGCCTTGAGATTAAGCCCGCGTGCGAAGAGCTTAAAGTTTTCATGGACTTGCTGAGCAAGCTCCCGTGTAGGACTCAAGACAATCGCTCGTGGCATACCTGTACGAACACGTGTATTAGCAAGCTTATCGATAATAGGGAGAAGAAACGCGCCTGTCTTTCCTGATCCTGTTTGAGCACAGGCACATACATCGTGCCCCTGCAAAATCTGGGGGATCGCGGCTTCTTGAATGGCTGTCGGTGTTTCAAAACCAATCTGAGTTAAATTGGAAACAAGCCCCTTCGAAAGGGCCAAGTTTAAAAAAAGAGAGGGCATCGAGTTATTAGTTTTTATATCCTAAACATAGAATTGGGGATTAGATTTATAAATTCAAGGAAAAAATGATATATTTCTCATCTATTACACCAATTATATAGACAAATGCAGGTAGGTTGTCGCTTGATCGAGCAATTCGTTGATAATGTCTTGCGTTGATTGTTCTTTCGTCACCAGACCTACACTTTGTCCTGCCATAAGAGAGCCATTTTCAACATCGCCCTCCATGACAGCCTTGCGCAGAGCCCCTGCCCAAAAGTGCTCAATCTCCAGTTGCCCGTCTTTTAGCGCCATCTCCCCCTTATCAACTTTGGAAATCACTTCTCGTTGTTTCTCTTGGAACGCTTGTGTGGCTTTATTATGAATGGCGCGTACGGGAATAACGGGAAAACGATCATCAATTTGGATGGATGCAACAGCATCTCGAGCTTGAGCGCGAATAAAAGCGCGCTTGAATTCAGGGTGTGCTATACACTCACGAGCGCAGACAAAACGTGTTCCCAGCTGTACACCTGCAGCCCCCATACGCACATACTCAACAATAGCCTCCCCCCGCCCGATACCCCCTGCCACAAACACAGGAACATCCCTTATCTGCGGAAGAATCTCTTGGGCGAGAACAGATGTGGATACAGGGCCAATGTGCCCTCCAGCCTCACATCCCTCGATGACAAGAGCGTCGATGCCCATGCGCAGCAGCTTTTTAGCAAAGAGCACATTGGGCGCAAACGCAAGAATCTTTATTTCACCTTTTTTCAGGTCATCAATAAGAGGTTGGGTGGGCAGCCCGCCTGCAAGAACAACAAAGCCAACCCCCTGGTTTTTACACACGTGAATCAATTCACTGAGTTTGGGATGCATCAAGATTAAATTGACACCGAAGGGTTTTTTG
>CALBMH010000031.1 GCA_937896365.1 uncultured Alphaproteobacteria bacterium | reverse complement strand
CAATACTACCAAAAAACTTAATAAATCGTTAAAGTAAAGAGGGAATTCATTGAAAGAGGTGAAAAATGATGAGCTACCCTGTAAAAACACAAACAGTTCGCGAGGCTTTGCGCGATGCTATGGCAGAAGAAATGCGCCTGGATAAGCGGGTATTTTTGCTTGGGGAAGAGGTAGCACAGTACAATGGGGCATATAAGGTAAGCCAGGGACTTTTGGATGAATTTGGGTCCAAGCGGGTTGTGGATTCGCCGATTACAGAGCACGGTTTCGCAGGACTTGGTGTGGGGGCTGCCTTTATCGGGCTTAAGCCCATTATCGAGTTTATGACCTTTAACTTTTCCATGCAGGCGATTGATCAAATTATCAATTCAGCTGCAAAAACGCTCTATATGTCAGGTGGACAGATGGGTTGCCCTATTGTTTTTCGTGGCCCCAATGGTGCAGCATCGCGCGTTGGTGCCCAGCACTCGCAATGTTTTGCAAGTTGGTATGCCCATTGTCCAGGGTTAAAGGTCGTTGCCCCCTACGATGCTGCCAATGCCAAGGGGCTTCTTAAGGCTGCCATCCGTGATCCCAATCCTGTGATTTTCCTTGAACATGAGCTTATGTACGGTCGTTCTTTTATTGATGTGCCCCAAGATCCTCATGTTCTTGTTCCCATTGGAAAGGCAGCCGTTGTACGAGAAGGAAAAGATGTAACAATTACAGCCTTTTCTATTATGGTAGGATCTGCGCTGAAAGCTGCAGAAGAACTTTCATCCATGGGTATTGATGCAGAAGTCATTGATTTACGTACCTTGCGCCCCTTTGACACAGAAACCATCCTTCAATCCTTGAAGAAAACCAATCGTATTGTGAGTGTAGAAGAGGGTTGGCCCTTTGCAGGCATAGGATCGGAAATTATCGCACAAGTGTGTGAGGAGGGATTCGATGACCTTGATGCGTCTCCTGTACGTATTACAGCTGTTGATGTGCCTCTACCATACGCTGCAAATCTCGAAAAACTCGCCCTTCCCCAGGTAGAGCATATTATTCAAGCAGTGCGAACCGTATGCTATAGAAACTAGCAAATTCACAAAAGAAAGGCTGCTAGCCAGAATGTACAGGGATATTTTCAATCTTTGCATAGGATTGGAGCAGTAAAAACTGTATGTTATACAAATTAATCAAGGACACACATCCAAAGACAAGGAGTGCCTCATGCCTGTTCAGATTCTGATGCCAGCTCTTAGCCCCACAATGACAGAGGGAAACCTTGTCAAATGGCTCAAAAAAGAGGGGGATATCGTTAAGGCTGGTCAAGTGCTTGCTGAGATTGAGACAGACAAGGCTACCATGGAAGTTGAGGCTGTGGACGAGGGCGTTTTAGGTAAGATTCTTATTCCCGAGGGAAGCGAATCCGTCAAAGTCAACGCAATTATCGCTCTCTTATTAGAAGAAGGAGAAGATGCATTGGCACTGGCTTCTTTTGCTCCTAAAGACCCCAAAGAAACCTTGACAGTCCCAGTAGCATCCTTTGAGGAAAATAAGACAGTACAAATAGAGGCACTATCTACGATAATGGTAACAGAAACGCTCTCCAGTGGTCGTATTATTGCTTCCCCTGCTGCAAAGCGCCTCGCATCAGCCTCAGGCATTGACGTATCACGTGTTACAGGCACAGGCCCCCGGGGTCGTGTTGTGAAAGCCGATGTCGAAGCAACCTTGTCAAAGGTCAGTGATCAAAGAATGCTCTCACCATCAGTTGCTCCAGAATCACTATCTGGCTATGTGGATGTCTCCTTAAATATAATGCGCAAAACGATCGCCAAGCGTTTGGTTGAATCCAAACAGACGATACCTCACTTCTATTTGTCCATATCTTGTCAGATGGATGAGCTCATGAAAGTACGTGGGCATATCAATGAAAGACGGGGGAAAATGGATAAAATTTCTGTAAACGATTTTGTCATCCTCGCTGCTGCCAAAGCACTTAAGGTTGTTCCTGATGCGAACGTTTCTTTCCACGAGACTTTCATCAGGAAATACAAGCAAACCGATATTTCCGTTGCTGTCGCTATCGATGGTGGTCTTGTGACTCCTATTATTAAAAATGCTTCGGAGAAACCGCTTGGAATAATTTCAAGCACGATGAAACAGTTGGCTGAAAAGGCCCGTGCGGGAAAGCTACAGCCAGAAGAATTCCAAGGTGGCAGTTTCTGTATCTCCAACCTTGGCATGTATGGAATAGAACAGTTCCAAGCCATTATCAACCCTCCTCAGGCGTGTATTCTCGCGATTGGTGCGGGGGTTCCTCAGCCCGTGGTTAAAGAGGGGGTCATTGTCCCCATGACGGTGATGAAGTGTACGTTATCCGTTGATCATCGTGCTGTTGACGGGGCTCTTGCTGCTCAGTTCTTGGCAGCTTTTAAAGGACTTATTGAGAACCCCTTCACGTTGTTCGTATAACAGCATACTACGCGATTTTTGATTGAGAATCCTTTAACACAAGTGCTTTGCTATTGAGAGAAGAGCTTCTCGGAGATCCGGGTCCTTTACATGATTCGCGGCTTCGAACACTTCGCGGTGAGTGCGTGGCGTTGCCACGGGAATGACGGTGGAGGAAACAGTGGAAGAGTGGGGCAACTCTTTCAAAACATTAAAAACGTTACCTCCATGCTTGAAGAGTATTTTTGCTACGAGATTTTTTCCAAAAAAGCCATTAATCCGTTTAATAAGGATATCTTGTTGCATGCTCAATTCAAAAGCATAGACAGAATGTATGATATGCAAGTGCAACCTCCCGTTTTCATGCACGCGTTGTGCGAAAATAATTTTTTCAGGATGCGTAATCGTGCTAAGGTGAGGGCCAACGATCTTGGGCCAATCGAGGGTAAGCTGTACAGTGAGTCGCGCATCACCCTTGATAGCTTGGTCGGTAATCTTTCGAACGAGGGATTCAATTGCTTTCATATGTTACGCCTCACATGTCGCCTTTACAGCACCTTTCACCGTACTCTAGCATTACTGAAAAAATAATCTCGTGGTTTCAAGAGAATCATGAAATTTTTCCTTGGCGCGAAAAAAATGATCCTTACGCCATTTGGGTCAGTGAGGTCATGTTGCAGCAGACAACAGTTAAGACTGTTATTCCCTATTTCAAAAAATTCATGATGCGTTTTCCTTCTGTGCAGGACTTGGCAGCAGCTTCCTTAGATGAAGTCCTTACCTATTGGCAAGGGCTTGGCTACTACAGACGAGCCCACCAGCTTCACAGGGCTGCTCAAGTCATTGTGGAGACTTATCATTCTCATTTTCCAACAAACATAAAAGACATTCGCAAACTACCAGGAATTGGAGATTACACGGCGTCGGCTGTATCAGCAATTGCGTACTTAAAGCCCCATGTTCCGGTGGATGGAAATGTATATCGTGTCTTTTCGAGAGTATTTGCTCTTGAGCACACGGTTAAAGAGCTTTCGAAGTCTGTTTTACCTCATACAAGAGTATTTGAAGAGATTCTTGCAAAGAAGGGTTTGAGCCCTAGTTATTTTGCTCAAGGACTGATGGATGTAGGTCGGGAAATCTGTACATCCAGGAAGCCTAGGTGTGGCGTATGCCCTATCAGAGAATATTGTGTGGCTTACGTTAAAGGGAATCAGGAAAATCTGCCCCAAAAAGATGTAAAAAAACCTATTCCTCTGCTTTATGCAACGTGTTGGGTGTATCGTCAGGGAGATGAAATTCTTTTGCAAAAGCGCCTGAAAAAGGGGCTTCTAAGTGGCCTATGGCAATTCCCTATGACAGATATTGAAAATACACAGCCCTTTCTTAATCCCTCTACATACATGACGAAGATTTACCATGTATTCTCACATTTTAAATTAATCGTGGCTATTCACAAGGGAGAAAAGAATGCCCCCGAGGGCACGTGGGTGAATGTTCATCATGTACAAAATTATGCTTTGCCCACACTGATGAAAAAAGTTTTAGCGGCATCGGCACATTTTGAGCTTCATCTTTCTGAAAAATCTTGAGGAATTGAATGATCGTGTCTCTAATGGAATTTTTCTATGGACAAATGGCAGAAAATTTTCTAGGTTGTATTCGAAAGTTTGAAATATTCAATCAATTTCATGTTGATTTTTTCTTTTGATGATAGAGTTTTAATAAAACGAAAACTCTATTTCTCTCTTTTACATTATTTTCTTTTTTCCGACTCTTTTCTACCCCCTCTCCCCCGTTTACTTTCTTCCTCATTCTATAAAAATGACCAATAAAACATCTCCTCATCGGACCCACCGCGATAATCAGCCATATTACCCTGAAAGGGAATTCCCATCCATGCCTTCGAATACATATACAGACCAAACGCCAGAATCTCACCAGCGCAATGATCAGATTCCTTTTGGGGTTTGGATCATTGGATGGATGATGTTCCTCATCAACCTTTCCTTTGTGATGATGTATAGCCTGTCTGCTGTTTATCTAAAAACTGTTGTGGGGGTGAGTACGGGCTGGATTGGATTTCTGGAAGGGTTTGTTGAAGCAGCATCCTATGCAGCAAAACTTCTCTCTGGTGTAGTCAGCGACTATCTTCGGCGCCGCAAGATCATTATGGTCATTGGTTATGCTATGATGGTGGTCTCTCGTCCTGTTCTTGCGATTTCTGGTAGTTTTGGGGTTGTGTTCTTAGCACGTATGATGGAGCGTGTGGGGAATGGTGTTCAAGCAACGCCCCGTGATGCTCTCGTAGGAGACATAGCACCGCCTCACCGTCGTGGTGCTTGCTTTGGTCTCAAACGAAGCCTTGGTACAGCAGGGTCTTTCCTTGGGGGAATCGTGGCCATGCTTATTATGTACATAACGGCAAATGATTTTAGAAAGGTGTTTTGGATCGCAACAATACCTGCAGCGATTGCTGTGCTTATTCTTGTTTGCGGTGTTAAAGAACCGAAGCACCATGAGCATCCTTTGAAGCTTGATCCCAGCGAGCCTGTCAAGCCCACACGCCAACCGATCCACTTATCGGATCTTCCTTTGCTCGGTAGGAACTATTGGATGTTGATGGTTGTTGTGTTTATGTTTATGCTTGCACGCTTTAGCGAAACGCTTCTCATGTTACATGCTAATCAGAATTATGGTCTTGCAGAGACTTATGTTCCTCTCATCATGATGCTTTATAATGCAACATATTCGCTGTCTTCTTATCCTATTGCAGCAATGTCTGACCGTATGAACCGCTATGCGTTCTTAGCATTTGGGATTGTCGTTTTGATCCTGTCCGATATTGTTCTTTTTACCGCGCCCAATCTTTTTGTCATGTTGATGGGTGTTGCGCTTTGGGGGCTTCAAATTGGTATTGCACAGAGTGTCTCTGTCGCCCTCATCATTGATATCGTACCCGCGTACTTGCGGGGAACAGCACTGGGTTTTTATTATCTCATCTCAGCGATTGCTTCTGTGGTTGCAGGAACGGGAGCGGGTAATATTGCTGAAGCGTATGGTGAAGGGCGTGCTTTCTTTGCAAGTGCTATTGTTGCTGCCATTGCTGTGTTAATTCTCTTAGCTTTTATGCCAACGTCCAAGCGTAATGGTAAAAGATCGCAGAAAAACGCGTTGTGATGTCTTAGACGATAAGTGGCGTTAAGACAGGTGGGGACTAATGTATTTGCCTCAACAAACGCGTAGCCAGGGCCCCTCATAAATTGCTATGAATAGGAACAAGTGACGGTTTTTTTTTGGAGCTTTTATGACACTACCCCTTATGCCAAAAGCAACGGCTATTTGGCTCATTGAAAATACACGTCTGAGTTTTGATCAGATATCTGGGTTTTGTGGGCTTCATCCTCTTGAAGTGCAAGCGATTGCTGATGGTGAGTCTGCTATAGGTATGGTCGGTATGAATCCTATCACATCCGGTCAGTTGAACCAGTCAGAGATTGAGCGCTGTGAAAAAGACGTAAGTGCACAGTTAGTGATGAATCTTCCTGTGGATGCGTCAAGTATTTTGGGAAAGAAAAAAAGTAGATATACGCCTGTTGCTAAGCGCCAGGAGCGTCCGGATGCCATTGCATGGCTTTTAAAATACCATCCAGAGGTGCCTGATTCTGAGATTTGTAAACTGTTGGGAACGACGAGAAATACGGTCAATTCGGTACGGACAAAAAGCCATTGGAATACAGCTCATATAAAACCCAAAAGTCCTGTGCTTCTCGGTTTTTGTTCACAAGTAGAATTGGATCAACTGATTGCTCGATATTGAGAGAGAGCGTTAAGAAAATAGCAGTTGATTACGTTAAAAAATCTTGACCTAAGGGGTTTAATGAGACTATAAAGGATTTATTCCCAAAGGGCCCTTAGCTCAGTCGGTAGAGCATCTGACTTTTAATCAGGGGGTCGAAGGTTCGAATCCTTCAGGGCCCACCACGCCTATTGTTTTTCTTGCAATACCTTTATTTTTTCTATTCATTTTTACTCTTTTTTAATCTGTCTTGTGCTAGGGTAACCTCAAGGCGGTTTTTGTTTTATTTAAAAGGGATTGATCTCTATGTTTCTTCCTGAACCTGTTACGCTTCTTGTTCTAGGGACACTTGCTGTTGGCGATGCTTATGAAGGGTATAAGTGGAACCGCCCGAAAGACCCAGAACCTCCTGTTCACTATGTCTACGATCCTTCTTACTTTCGTCTAGGTGACGAGGATTCTTGCGGTGATGAGACTAACGGACCTTGTCGTACTCCCGTTAGGTCTGTCGCAGCAGTTAAGAGTGGCGACGATGAGTCATTCAATTCTTCTGTTGTCGCTGAATCAAAGCCTTGTGTATCGTGTAAGCGTTGAAAGCTACCATTTTGAGATAAGTATTGGCTAAGTCATCTTCGGAAAGGGAGTCTGCAAAAAGTGTTCCATCTACTTTCTGTCCTACTTCTGATGCTATTTTTTCCACAATCGCACCATTAGACAACGTCTCAATAAAAATAGCCCCTACATTACTGTGACGGATTTGATGAATAATCCCAGCGACAGTGCCTGCAGAAGGTTCCTCTGCCGTCGTAATTCCAACAGGTGATAAAAAGGTAATTCCATAGGCCTTACCAAAATACCAAAAAGCATCGTGGGTGGTTAGTACAACGCGCTTTGGGCGTGGTAGGGAGTCAAAAAGTTCTTTTAATGTTTTATCTAGAGCGTGAAGCTTATCCTTAAAAATCTCTGCTCGATTTTGAAATATTTCTTTATGACATGGATCACGTTTGCACAAAATTCTTGTCAATTCATCGACGACCGTCAAAATCATCGATATGTCATGCCAGGTATGGGGGTCGATGCTCCCATCGTCTAATTTGCGAAAGGGGTGCTTTTCTGCAACAAAAGTAAGCTTGCCTGGATAGTGCTCGAGTGCTTGTGCGAGCCAACCTTCAAAGGGAGGTGCGTACGCAATGATAAGGTCAGCTTCCTTTATGGCAATCATATCACTCGCTCTAAGCTCGTAGGTATGGGGATCCTTCATGCGTGGGACGAGCGCTTTGACATCCATGCTATCCCCCACGATCTTCTTTATGAGGTCCTCCAAAATGGAGAAGGTCGCAAGGATTGTCGGCTTAGCAAAAGCAAAACCCGCCGACATCACAAGGAAGGCGGCAGTAACGAGCCCGCGATAAATCATTGTTAGCTTAACCATGCCCACCCCAAGGATAAGGCAAGAACACCCCAAAAGAGACTCCTACTATAGTTATACTGAAACCAAAAGTGAAGAATATGGTGAATGGCAAGACTGATCAGCGCAGGATAGGCCACCTCGAGTACCCCCCCGAGAACTTGGCAAATTTTAGAAAATCCAAGTTGCGCAACAAGGAATGTTGTTCCCATGGCAAGGACGGTACTAAGCCCTCGTGGGAGCTCGAAACCCAAACGCTCACGCGAGATATCAATGCGCACGAACTCTGCAAAGAGGTCAGCCAAAATCACAGCCGTGGCCAGACACGACACCGCGAGCGTTGCACTAACAATAACAAGCGCGTATTTCCCCATGGTAAGGCTTGCAATCGCAGCCAGCAGCGCTTCTGGACTTGCGTTTGTGAGATGAGGTGCGTACGAAGCGCCGAGCGTAACAAATCCCAGATAGACCGCCGTGAGGAGACACGCTCCTATAAGAGAGGCAAGAACGCTGGACGTGAGTAAGAGCTTCTTATCGGATCGATCCTCCATGTGTTCGCGAAGGTAGGCTACAATCGTTGATGAAAAGAAAAATGCTGCTATCAGGTCCATTGTCTGATACCCCATACTAAAACCTGTTGTGAAAGCATGGGATGTAGGAAGTGTTGCCCCTTCTATTGGCGCAGCGAAATAAAGCCCGAAAAGGATGAGGATAACGATACCGCCAAGCTTAAGGGGCGTAAGGAAAATGCCAATAATGCTCACAACCTTGTTGGGTTTCCATATGAGTGCTCCTACCAAAAAGCAAAAGAGTCCGCTGAAAACGGGGAATGAGAGTGTCGGCCACACAAGCTGCAATCCCCCATAGGCAACGGTAATGCAACGGGGAATAACACCAAACGGCCCCATCAACGCAAGCATGAGAAACGTGAGGACAAACCCCGTTGCAGAACCTAACGTCATAAAAAACTTCTCCCGATTTCCATCGAAAGCGATCATGGAGATGAGCCCCAGGAAAGGGACGAGGACAGCTGTGAGAAAAAATCCGCACATGGCATAAAAAGAGTGACTGAGTGTCTGTGTTCCTAGGAGGAGGGGGAAAACAAGGTTACCAGAGCCAAAAAACATCGAAAACATGGCAAATCCGGCTGTCAAAACCGCTTTAAGCATAACTAAACCTTTTTATTTAGTCGTTGGTGTAAGAAGAGCTACGATGGGATGCAAAGAATGAGCCGGCCTCAGCCGACAATAATGGAGATAACGACGATGTGAGCGAAGAACAGTCTTTCCATTATTTTACCTTAGGAGTAATAAATTGTTTTGTCAACAAAAAAGCACATGACCCAAACGCCCTCCAACAATCACGCCTATAATAGACGCACCATAGGCAAAGCGTTCGATCAAGTCTTCCTTCCTACCATTTGGAAAGTAGCGCTGGAGATACTTTGCCTGAACACAAGCAAGACAAATCCCAACAATATAGGACAATGCATACTAATGAACCTGAAGAGGCCCCACGCTAAAAGCCACTGGGTCAATGGGAGGAAATAGGACCGCCATACGTATCATCGTCATATATAAAATTATTTTTCTACTGGAAAAGAAAGCGATAATCTCGTCTACAGTGGCTCTTTATCATTTCTTAAACTTTCAGGACTAACTAACTTTATTAGAGTATCAACCTAAAAGGAGTCTGCTTCTATGCCAACAAAACACATCACTCTTTTACCGGCTCTTCTTTGCTTAACAAGCATGCTGGGGAATATGACACCAGGGCATGGAAGTACAACCACGACAACTCCCTTCGAGACTATCCCCTCATCCTCCTCTAAGCCCTTAAAGCAAGGTATCTCCCTTGAGAAATTGAATGCCAATACGGTTGTAACATTGTCAGATGATGGGGCATTGACGTTCACCGATACAGGGAAGGGTGTTTCCATTGGTCAGATCCAGCTTCCGGGAGATATTTTACTAGAGTCCTTCTATTTCATGGAGGGTGGACCTTCCGTTGTTGTTGTGGGTGTTAATAATTATTCCCAGTTGTCCTTTAGCAAAGTTGATCTCACGACAGGAGTGATAAAGACGGACGTTTCAAAGCTTACTGTGTTCGTTTTGAGCCACTCACATATGGCCCCGTACAAAGATACGCTTTATGTCGTATTAAACAACCTGGAATCAAAGAAGCATACCCTTTATTCTGTTCCTCTTAAGGATTCTCTTAAGAATGATAAGATAACCCCCATTCTAGAAGCTGTGGATGGGATTGCGGAATCAATACATGTGGGACAAGATGGCACCATTTATGTAGGAGGGGATGGTAACAACAACCAAGGGTTTCTTTATAGAATAAAGCAAGGAGAGAGCAGTCTCACACCTCATCGATATAACTTGGAATCGCAGCACAGTTTTCATGAGATTTTTTTTGATGAACAAAACAATGTGGGCTACTTGTTTAGCTCTGCACAAAATCAATCTCTCATCAAGAAAATCAATCTTCAGACAGGACAATACATAGGAGACGCATTCACATTAGGTCATTCCTTCGGAAATCTCTTTTTGACTCCTGATGGAAAGCATATGCTTATGATTCATCTCAATGTCTCTTCTGATTCTGATTCTGACACTTATATTTTACATTCCTTCAATGTGAAACAGTGGGATGATGCAAAGACACCAGAACTGATAGGATTAACTCAAATTAGTAATGTGGGGGGTGGCTACGGCAATTTCCATATCCTTCCTTCTGCTGATGGTGGTGCTACCGTTCTATGGAAAGATAAAAAGAAGGGCTGGCTCGCTCAACGCATGAATCCATCCACAGCAGAGCTCACAGGTATTCCTACATCTTTTCCCATAAATCATTCTGACATTCTATGGAATGGGCGTGTATCATCCCTCTCTGGTCAGTTTCTGAATATGGTTCATGAAAGATTTCTTGATACGAAAATGAGTAAGATCAAAGTCCATGGGGATGTGGGCATTACCTTCAAAACAGATGAGGGAGAGCCATCAACGACTACGACGACATCGAGGGATACAGAAGAGGACGCTCCTGCAGAGTAAAGAAGATAAGATAGGGGGGGGGTTCTTCAGTGGTGGTCTTCTCTCTCCCTTAAGACAAGGCTTATGTATCCAAAAAGCTCCTAAGCTTGCGAGAGCGGCTGGGATGCTTTAGTTTGCGAAGGGCCTTTGCCTCAATCTGACGGATACGTTCACGCGTTACAGCAAATTGTTGGCCTACTTCTTCAAGTGTATGATCCGTATTCATGCCAATACCAAAACGCATGCGCAGAACACGCTCCTCGCGTGGGGTAAGACTGGAAAGAACGCGGGTTGTCGTTTCACGCAAATTAGCATGGATAGCTGCCTCCACTGGAAGAACAGCATTCTTATCCTCAATAAAATCACCTAGATGACTATCTTCCTCATCTCCAATGGGAGTTTCGAGGGAGATGGGTTCTTTGGCAATTTTGAGAACTTTACGTACTTTATCCAAAGGCATAAGGAGCTTTTCCGAGAGTTCTTCAGGAGTAGGCTCACGACCGATTTCATGCATGATCTGACGGGACGTCCGCACAAGTTTGTTAATCGTCTCAATCATATGCACAGGGATGCGAATAGTTCGCGCTTGGTCCGCGATGGAGCGTGTAATCGCTTGGCGAATCCACCAGGTGGCGTACGTCGAGAACTTGTACCCACGGCGGTACTCGAACTTATCGACAGCCTTCATCAAACCGATGTTTCCCTCTTGGATCAAGTCAAGGAACTGAAGGCCACGGTTCGTATATTTTTTAGCGATGGAAATCACAAGGCGCAGGTTAGCCTCAATCATTTCTTTCTTGGCACGCGACGCCTCACGCTCGCCACGCTGCACAACTGTGATAATTGTTCGTAGTTCAGTAAAAGGAAGGTTCACTTTCTTTCCAACAGACTCTATTTCAGTGATAAGTCCTTCAATGTCTTTTGTATGTTTATTGAGAAAGGCTTCCCACTTTTTATCCTTGAGTGCTTGTACTTTTTCAAGCCATGCCCGATTGATGATTTGGCCGTTGAATTGTTTTAAGAAAGCTTCACGCTTTAGCCCAGAATTCTCAGCGTAAGTCACAAGGCCACGCTCGAGGTTAGCGATGCTTTTGTTAAGATTATTGTGCTCTTCCAACAAATCATCGAGACGCATCATGTTAAGCTTCATCTCAGAGAGCATAACAAGAAGCTCAGACTTCATTTCTTGGTAATCTTTATTATCCGCCACAGCTTTTGTCTTATTATCTTTCATTAGCCTTTCACGGAGAGTACTGAGCTTTTTATAAAGATTTAAATAACCCTCAAACTGACCCAGTACTTTGGGCAGCATGGATGCCTCATAATCAGAGAGCTCATGTACAACTGTCACGGCTTCCGGTAGGGCTTCTTCAGCTTCAGGCGTTTCTTCTTCATCAGATGCCACATCATCATCAAAACCACTGTTTGTATCGATTGTAATCACATCACGGAGAAGGACTTTGCTTTCACTCAAAAGCTTATACCAGTGGCTGATGGCCTTTTCTGTGACAGGACTCTCAGCAAGACCACCCAGCATCATTTCCTTACCAGCTTCGATGCGCTTTGCGATAGCAATCTCGCCATCACGGGAAAGAAGTTCAACATTACCCATTTCGCGCAAGTACATGCGCACAGGGTCATCCGTGCGACCGGAAGTATCTTCAGCTTCTTCCACTTCTTCGCTGTCAAAATTAAAGTTGTCTCGTCCTTGTTCAACGTCGGCTGTTGTTGTGACAAGGGACTCATCAACTTCTTCATCAGAATCCACAATACTGATACCGAGATCGGCGATCATTGTCATCGCTTCATCAATCTGATCGGAGGAAAGCTGGTCTTGTGGTAATGCCTCATTAAGCTCGTCGTAGGTAATATAACCGCGCTCTTTTCCTCTGGCGATGAGGCGCCGTAATCCAGGGTTAGACTTGCTTAATTCCATGAGAGGAATGTCAGTATGCTGGACTTCGGTTTCTTCCATAGATTCTTCTTTTCGATTGATCTTGGTTGTCATAAATACTCCTTTACCGATGAGAATTCTTGCAAGTCTGTTTGTATTTGTTTAAGAGCGTTCCAGGTATCACTGTCCCAGTGTTGTTTGAGCCTCTTTTTATGTTCTTCGAGCGCACGTTTTAAATGCGATTTCACTGTATAATTCTTCCACACGTCTAAAAACCCCTCCGATGCCTCTTCGAATGAAGCGCTTTCTTGTGTAAAGGGCGCTATATAAGCAAAGGATTCATCCTTTTTCAGGGTCTGACAAAGAGGGTGGTGGGGTAGTAATACGCTATCCTCTCCATCAGCATTGTATGCTTTGATAAGATCGTGGATAAAATCCCGTGCACCTTGAAGAGTAAAATCAGTGTGAACAAGTTCCTCGACCATCAGTGGTATTAATGTGGGATGATTGATTAAAGTTACAAGTAAAATCTTTTCTGATAATTCATCAAAGCTATGCCATAAGCTCCTTTGATGAGGTGAATGGGAGTCTGATACGACGGTTGGATGATTTGAGGCCGAAGCAACCTTAAGGGTATTCGCAGCTTTTTTAGCAAACACCTTTTCGAAAAAGGCCTCCTTGTAAAAACGACGAATATCTTTATCTTGAATACTCTCAAGCAATTTAAGAAACTCTTGTTTCCGTCGTGCCTTGGCTTCTGGCGTACCTGTGATATTATGCTTTATGTAGTGATCACAGAGAACATCGACCATGGGCTTAGCCTCATTGAGATGCTGCGTGAAAATACGGGGTCCTTTTTTCCGAATGATACTATCTGGATCCTCGCTTACCGGAAGGATAGCAAAACGAAGGGAATATCCCGGTTTAAGCAAAGGCAATGCGTGATAGGCTCCTCGAATCATTGCTTTATATCCTGCCTGGTCCCCATCGAAACATAAAATAGGATCATACGTATAGCGCCAAAGGATTTGCATTTGCTCGGTTGTAAAAGCGGTTCCAAGGGGGGCAACCGCGTTAAATCCCGCTTGAGTGGCTGTTATCACATCAAAGTATCCTTCAACAACAACGATCGGCTTTTCTACGGATACATTTTTCACCTGATTCAGGCCAAATAATACTGTGCTTTTGTGAAAGAGATCCGTTTCCGGACTATTCATATACTTGGGTTGTTGATCAGAAGAAAGAGCTCTTCCTCCAAAGGCAACGATATGGCCTTTTGTATCGTAAATAGGTATCATAATACGGTTTCGAAACCGCGGGAAGGTTGATGAACCCACCATGGGAATAGATCCTGTTTGTGATGTCGATCTAGCAATAGTGATACCAACCTTGATTTGATCCTCTTCCGAAAAGCCTTTCTTTTTTAAAAAAGGGAGAAGCGCGCTTGTTGAAAAGCCAAGGCGATACTTCCTAATATCCTCTTCACTGAGGCCACGCTTCAAAAGGTAGTCTTTTGCAAGAAACGTCTCTTCTAAACTTTTTTGAAAAAACTGCGTTGCTTGTTCCATAACATCAAAAAGATGCGTATGTTTTTGATGTTGGGTGTTCTTTTTGTGAAAAATAGGAACGGGGATGCCCGCCATGTCGGCAAGCTGTTTGAGTGCTTCCATGAAGGGAAGATTAAGATAGTCCATCGTAAAGCCCAGCACGTCACCGTTTGCACCGCACCCAAAGCAGTAGTAAAATCCCTTTTGGTCATTAATACTAAACGAGGGCGTTTTCTCATTGTGAAAAGGACAACAAGCCTGGAACTCATGGCCATGACGCTTGATCTTTACATGACGCGATATCACGGATGATAAAGGTAGCAACCCGCGAAGTTTATCAATGAACTGAGAAAATTCCGACACGCGCCCCTCTATTATCCGGATCATACTATAGAAAATCTTCACCCTTGACCAGGGAGAAGCGCGATAGTGCCCTTTAATTTACTTGTAAAAAAACTTGCAATTCAGTAAGGACTTAGGTACAAGATCCCTCATGGTCACATAGCTCAGCGGTAGAGCACTACGTTGACATCGTAGGGGTCACAGGTTCAATCCCTGTTGTGACCACCATTTTCTATTTCGCCATTCTTTTAAGTGTTAGCGTTTGACCCTATGGGCTCGCGGCTATGCTATTTCGATAATGGCACCCAGCACATGCGACGTAAATTTATTCTGTTATGCATCGAAGATCGGGCTTGTCATCGATCGCGTGTTGACGCATGATACTCCTTGATTTTGATTAAAATTCATTATTGAGTCAGATTCGTTGTATCTTTTATATGTCAGTCTTGATTCTACGGGTTTTCTATGTGTTAACGGGTTTCCATGGAATGAGAAGAAGTTTGAAAAAATGGAAAGTCAGTTGAATAGGTTTTAGAAGTGCATGATGGTACTGGTTAATATAGGTATTAATGGCGTTCTCATGGGGCTTATCTATGGCCTTATGGCGCTTGGGCTCTCCGTTGTCTTTGGTGTCATACGAGTTGTCAATTTTGCTCATGGAGAAATGATGGTGCTGGGTGTGTATGGTGCTATTGTCCTTCATCAGCTCACAGGGCTTGATCCTATTCTTCTTTCTCCTATTCTCGCAGCTGTTTTGTTTTTCTTTGGCTATGGGCTGCAGCGGGGTCTTATCAATCGACTTCTTGAAAAGCCAGAGCACGTTCAGTTTATTGTCCTTGCTTCTGTAGCTCTCATTTTAATGAACCTCCAGCTCATGATCTTCGGACCTGAAGCTAAGGCTGTTTCTGTTTCCTACAGCTTGGAGACATTTGAGATAGGAGCACTTCTCATCGATAAAACACGTGTGTACACGGCAGGAGTAGCCTTGTTTGTGGCTATCACTCTCTTCGCCTTTTTTAAATACAGTCTTACGGGAAAGAAAATTCGTGCCTGTGCTGATAATCTTTTGGGAGCCAAGGTTGTTGGACTCAATCACAAGCATTTGTATGCTGTAAGCTTTGGTATTGGTGCAGGATGTGTGGCGATCGCGGGCAGTCTCCTAAGCCTCCTTTTTAACGTGACACCTCACCTTGCACCTGAGCTCACATTGCTTGGTTTTGTCATTGTTATTATCGGAGGACTTGGTAGTATGGCAGGAGCCCTCTTTGGGGGACTTTTAATCGGCGTGGTGCAAGCTTATGCTGGTTATTTCACTGAACCATCACTTAAGTCGCTGTTTAGC
>CALBMH010000030.1 GCA_937896365.1 uncultured Alphaproteobacteria bacterium | reverse complement strand
GAATTGAAGGGGTTACACTTTTGACCGCCTCGGCCCTTGAGCTCATAGTGCGTGCCAAAGGCCGCTGTTCAAAAATCGCTCTGCATCTAGTGCTGCCATACATCCTTGGCCAGCGGAGGTGACAGCTTGTCGGTAAAGGGGATCTTGCACGTCCCCTGCAGCAAAAACGCCTGACACGCTTGTGTGTGTTGATCCTGAACGTGTCATAATGTATCCCGCGGCGTCGGTTTCAAGTTGACCGTTTAAAAAATGGCTCATAGGTGTGTGACCAATCGCGATAAAAACGCCTTCCACGGAGATTTGTTTCTCGGATGCATTGACAGTATTTTGTAGAAGTAAACCTGTTACGTTTTTAGGATCATCGGTACCCAAAATTTCTTTCACGGTAGAGTTCCAAAGGACGGAAATTTTAGGGTGCTCAAATAAACGCTTTTGCGCAATTTGTTCGGCCCGTAACGTATCACGGCGATGAATAAGTGTAATGTGAGATGCATGATGCGTGAGATAAAGCGCCTCTTCTACGGCGGCATTGCCTCCCCCCACAACAGCGATAGGTTTATTTTTAAAAAAGAAACCATCACAGGTTGCACAGCCCGATACACCATAGCCAAGAAATTTTTCCTCACTGGGAAGGCCAAGCCATTTTGCTTTTGCGCCCGTCGCGATAATCAAACTATCACATGTATAAACAGCGCCGGCATCCGTTGTACAGGTAAAAGGTCGGGTTTGAAGATTAACACTCTCGACAGTTTCGTCCACCATGCGTGTGCCCACATGTTCTGCTTGAGCACGCATCTCTTCCATCAAGAAAGGACCTTGCACAGCGCGGCGAAACCCGGGGTAGTTTTCAACATCCGTCGTAATCATCAATTGTCCTCCTGGATGCATACCAAGAAATTGAAGAGGCTCTAAATGCGCCCTCGCCGCATAAATAGCGGCTGTGTATCCTGCAGGCCCCGCACCGATGACGATTACACGAGCGTGTTGAAGCATCGAAAATCAAAGTAAGTAAATTTCTTGCTGGCAAAGTAGCATAAAATCTGTTAGATATCGAGTTATTCTTAAGGCCGGTTTAGCTCAGCTGGTAGAGCAACTGATTTGTAATCAGTAGGTCGTTGGTTCAAGTCCGACAACCGGCACCATTTCCTTCTTATGTTTTTTTTACAGATGCGCGCCTGGATTCAATGCGTATGATAATCGACTGCTGAATAATACCGAGAATATTACTCCATGCCCAATAAATTACTAAACCTGCGGGAAATCCTGCAAAAATGAATGTCATAAAAAGTGGCATCAACAAGAACATCATAGCCTGAGCTTTATCTGCGGGTTGTGGGTTTAGTTTTTGCTGTAGCCACATGGTTAAACCCATAATAATCGGCCAGGCACCGATTTGAAGGAAATGAGGTAGAACAAAGGGCAGAAGCCCAAATAAGTTGAACAAGGACGTGGGGTCTGGCGTCGATAAATCATGAATCCATCCATAAAACGGTGCATGGCGCATATCAAGCGATACATATAACACCTTATAGAGACAGAAAAAGACAGGGGCTTGGATGATCATTGGCAAGCAGCCTGAAACGGGGTTGATTTTATGCTTTTGATAAAGCTCCATCATGGCTTGGTTGAGTTTCACGCGGTCATCACCATAACGTGCTTTTAAGGCCTCAATTTGTGGTGCAAATGCCCGCATACGACTCATGGAGCGATAGGACTTATTTGCAAGGGGAAAGAAAAGCGTTTTGACAATCACTGTCAGAACAATAATAGCCAGACCAAAGTTTCCTATGATCGTATGTAGGAATTGTAGAAATGAGAGCATGGGCTTCGTGAGAAAATAAAACCAGCCGAAGTCAACAGCGAGATCAAATTTATCAAAACCAATCTTTGCTTCGTAAGCATCTAAAAGCTCGAGTACTTTTGCTCCTGCAAAAAAATAAACAACGTTAGAAACTTCTTTATCGGGTTCGACCACATGAGGGGCACTTTCACTAAGCACTTTAAAGAGTTTTTTTGAATCATCCCCAATGAAGCTAAGGGTTGACTCTTTTTCAGGATTGGGAATGAGTGCTGTTAACCAATATTTATCAGTAAAACCAAGCCAGCTACGCTTCACATGCGTGAAATAAGCTTCGTGCGGCTTTGGCTGTAACGTCATATCACTGTAATCAATCTCGTACAGTTTTGTGTTGATAACGCCGATGGGACCTTCGTGCAGGATAAAACCACTTTGAGCGGAGACAGGAATGTCATGACGTTCTATGATTGACGTATGTTTTAAGTTGAGTTTCTCAGAGGACTTGTTGACAATTTTATCTTCGATTTTGAACATATAATTATCATCAATGCTGATGGTACGCTTAAAGATCTGCCCTCTCCCATTTGAATAAGACAACTGGAGAGGTTTTTCTTCCGTGAGTTCACTACTGTGAGCTTCCCATAGATCATCATTTCCTGGCATGGGGAAGCGCGTATTGTCATCCTTGTTCTGATGTTCCCATGCCGTGCTCTCCAAATACCCCTCTTTCGCTTCTGCGGGGCTAAGAAGGATGACGCTCGGGCTATGGGCATCAGTTGTCTGTTTATAGCGAACCAGTTTAAGATCGTCAATCATTCCGCCGAGGAGATTCACACTGCCTTCAAGCTTTCCTGTTTTGATCGGAACACGCTTTCCCTTAGCGAGGGCTGCGTCTCGGTCCAGTGGGTTCTGTTGCTTTAATGAGAGAGGCGATGAAGGCGATGACTCTTGGTCAGGTCCTTTTTCTTGGGCAAGAAGCTCTTGGTTTTGCTGGCGCTCAAGGGCTTTGGGGCGCTCATAAAGATAGTGAAATCCGAATAAAATGCCGATAACGAGGATAATAGCGAGGAAAAGATTTTTTTGTTCGTTCATTGATGTTTCATCTGTTTATGGGGTGGGACGGGATCAAATCCGTGGCGCTTGGAGTAAGGATGACAGCGAAAAAGACGCTTAATTGCCATTTGACTACCTTTTAGAATGCCATGGTGTTCTATAGCATGGATAGCGTAGAGGGAGCAACTCGGCTCAAAGCGGCAAGACGGTCTTTTAAGAGGGGAGAGACAGAAACGATAGAGTTGAATAAAAAAAATGCACAGTCTCGCTACCATCTAAAACCTTTATGCGTGATCACGATTGGGGGGGATAATTAATCTCAGTGCACGCTTAAAATGATCCATTAGATCAGAAAAAGGCGCATCAAAAGCAGATGCCCGCGCAATAAGCGCAAAGTCATAAGAGAAAAGGGATAATTCCCCACTATGCTGCTTTGAAAACAGGCGTGTAACTTCACGCAGTCTCCTTTTGATGCGATTACGGGTAACAGCGCCACCCACTTTTTTTGACGCAGTAAACCCAAATCGAGGGAAAAGCTGCTCAGACTTCAAAAGGTACTGAAGTGTGAAGTGAGGCGTGAAGAAAGCCTTGCGGCTTTTGGAAACAGATAGAAAATCTGAGCGTTTTTTTAAACGCATGTCTTTCATGTCCCGATCCAAAAACTAAGCAGATAAACGCTTACGCCCTGCTCTGCGACGGTTAGCAATGACTCTGCGGCCACCGACAGTTGCCATACGCGCACGAAAGCCATGACGGCGTTTGCGAACGAGATTACTTGGTTGGAATGTTCTTTTCATTGTCTAGCTTAATTATAAAAACTACTTCATGTACCTATACCACAATCACATGCCAAGGAGTAGTATAAAGTACAAAGCTGTGCTATCGTCACTTCCACTAACGCTGTGAGAAGCACAGGAGTATCTTTTTTGGCTTTTATTGGGAATGGGGCAATGTTGAATAATAAAAGATGGTAAATTTTGGGCAAAAAAAAGTGTCACAAAGATCACTTTTTAAGTTTGAAACGAGGATTGCATTAAGAAAAATATCACTTTCTGATAACAGTTTGATATTAAGTTGAATGTTAATCTTTTGTCAATATTTTTTGTGCAACGGCCCCCACACTTTCACGCCCATCAAGACGCATAAAAGAGGGGAAGTCAATGCGGTCAAGATAACTTAAGGCATAAATGGAAAAACACGCTTCTTTAAGGCTGCGGTGTAATCCATCCTTGTCTAGCAAGTTAACGGCTGTAGGGAGTTGGTGGCTTACGTTAGAGTAGGTTTCAATATTTTGAATATAACCTGGCCACAAGTCACCTTGGAGCTTACGACGTTTGTAAGTAAGCTGGTATGTTTTTAAGTTTGAGAGAAAGGGTGTTTCGCAGACAACAAAAAATTGTCCCCCCGGTTTTAACCATTTATAAATCTTATTGAGTCCCTTCATAAACAGATCTGGTGGAAGAAAATGAAGAATGCGGATAGCTGCTATAGCATCAAATGTCGCTTCAGGAAAATCGGTCTCGTCTGGAAACTGTGCTGGAAGGAGGGTTAATCGGTTTTTCGTATAGTCTGGTACGTTGGATTCTAAAATCCTGAGATGCTCTTGTTCTACATCATTAGCAACAACATGGGCTCCTCTTTTTAATCCCGGTATGGTCGCAACGCCAAAGGCTGCTCCTATTTCAAGAACTTTTTTTTGGGGGGCACAGGTGTCGATAAAAGCTTGGCTGATGGGATCAGCAGGTTTATCAGTCATAAAGCCCATGCGATTGAGCGTTTTAATAAAAGCCATAGAATGAATATGCGTTGGTGAACAAAGCTCAATATAGAGATAATCTTATGAAATGTTAATTCTATTTATAATTCTTATTTTATAGCATGCGCGGTGACAGGTACGTCGTCACGGGGCTACCTTGTCATTTTATCATCTGATAATCAAAAATGCCTTAGCCGTACGAAAAATTTTCTGAGTAGAAATTTAAGGAAGATAAGAGTAACAGCTCAATTTTTCTTTAAGTTCCATTTCAAAGTCATAGCTCAAAATTAAAGTAGAGTGACCATTTTCTCTGGATATTAAACTGTTATATTTAGGATGTTTTGTCGCATCGTATGCCAATTTATGCAAATAATGCATACCTTGCTATGAATTTTTATTTGATTTGGTATAAAAATATGAATATATCAAATATCGATGAATAAAATTATTTATAAAGGATTTTCCATGGCTGATAACATAACACGAACAGAGGTTCTTAGACTTGCTATTGACCTTATAGGATCTTACGTTCGCCATAATTCGACTGCACCAGAACAGCTTATTCCTCTCCTTCAGCAAACGTATTCTGCTGTTTTAAATCTCTCTGAAGGGCATGCCCATACGTTGCGTACGGGAAACTTAAAACCGGCTGTTCCTATTGACCAATCAATCCATGATGATTACATCGTATGCCTTGAAGATGGCAAAAAACTCCAAATGCTTAAAAGACACATCAAGACGGTCTATAATATGTCTATTGAACAGTATAAAGAACGTTGGAACCTCCCAACGGAATATCCCGTTGTCTCGCCTAATTATGCAAGGCGTCGTAGTCAAATTGCTAAAACCAGCGGACTGGGTCAGACAGGTCGCCGCCGCCGCTTATCCCTTGTCGCAGGGCATAATGAAGCAGCAGTTCTTGCAAGCAAATAGAAAAACCCTTACATAAATACTCAATAAGTCAAAAAAAATTATTCCTGTATCGATGTCGAAAAAACTTTTTATCAAGACTTACGGCTGCCAAATGAATGTGTATGATTCAGAGAAGATGGCCGTTTTGCTTAAACCTCTCGGTTACTCGCTGACACAAATACCTGCTGAAGCTGATGTTTCTATTTTAAACACCTGCCACATCCGTGAAAAAGCAGAGCAAAAAGTTTTTTCAGACCTTGGTCGATTAAATGGCGTACGTAAAGAGCGTTTTGCTGAGGGTAAGGAAACGATTATCGCTGTGGGGGGGTGTGTCGCTCAGGCTGAGGGTGAGGAAATTATTAAGCAGGCTCCCTATGTGAATATGGTTTTTGGTCCGCAAACCTATCACCGCCTTCCTGAAATGCTCGCACAGCTTTTACGCTCAAAAGGCG
>CALBMH010000029.1 GCA_937896365.1 uncultured Alphaproteobacteria bacterium | reverse complement strand
TTTCCCTACACGACGCTCTTCCGATCTCCAATCCTCTACACGCAACCTAAAACTCTTCAGGCCCTTTCCAAAGTGCACACATGTCGTCGAGAAGGGATAGATGTCTATGCGACGCAAGATGCGGGGCCTAATTTAAAACTACTTTTTCTAGAAAGAGATAAAGATCGCCTTCAAGAGCTTTTTCCTTCTTTGGAGATTATTTACCCCTTTAAAGATATTCCTTCTCAACAAAGTGCTCCCTTCGTGATCAACGTGAATCGCCAAGGGGAATATCAAGGATTCAGTGAGAAAAGACGTGCACATGAGAAAAAAATTTTTCATCGTGCCCTGTCTATTCTTCTCTATCGCAAAAAAGCAGAGCATATCGAAGTGCTTCTTCAATTGCGTCATCCAAATAAATATCACAGTGGGGGATTTTGGACGAACACATGCTGTAGTCATCCTCAACTTCATGAAACATTATCCGAGGCTGCTCTTCGATGCCTTAGAGAAGAAGTAGGGCTTGAGAATGTGCTGTTAAGAGAAATTGGACATTTTTCTTACGAAAAAACTTTCCCGAATGGCTTGAGCGAGGCTGAGTATGACCATGTCTTTATTGGCACTTATGATCAAGATCCTATCCATACATTCAATTCTGATGAAATCTCTGCGATGAGGTGGATCACTTTGGAAGATTTGCAAAAAGATCTCAAAGAAAATCCCCAACATTACACCGCTTGGTTACCCGGAGTACTTGATGTGTTCCAAAAAGACATTGGACATTAAATAATATGTCTATTCGTTTTTTAGATCCTGTTCTTATTAATCAAATTGCAGCAGGTGAAGTCGTCGAACGTCCCGCATCTGTAATAAAAGAACTTATTGAGAATAGTCTTGATGCAGGGGCGACATCGCTTCGTATCACTCTTCGTGAAGGTGGTAAGGCGTATCTGTCGGTAAAAGATAATGGCAGTGGCATGGGGCCCCATGATCTGGGGCTTTGTGTGGAACGCCATGCGACATCAAAAATCCCCGATAATGATCTTTTCAAGATAGAAAGTTTTGGATTTCGAGGCGAGGCCTTAGCGGCTATTAGTTCTGTTGCTCGTGTGACAATTACAACGCGACAAAAAGATGAGGAAATGGCTTGGCAGCTCACTGTTTCAGGGGGTGAAAAGTCATCGCTTATCCCAGTTCATAGTCTTCCTGGCACACACATAGAAATACGCGATCTTTTTTATGCAACACCCGCACGCTTAAAGTTCCTCAAAAGTAATCAAAGTGAACTTTCAAGCTGTTTCGATATTGTTGAGAAATTTGCACTCTCCCATCTAGGGGTTGCTTTCTATGTAACACATAACGAACGTACCCTTTTGACCATGGAAGCATTCGATACCCTTGAAGAGCGTCTTACTCAAGTTATATCAGCAGATTTTATAGAGAATGCTATTCCTTTGAAATGCCACGACGAAGATAGGAGTGTGGCTATCCATGGTTATACGAGTCTTACAACTTACAACGCTTCTCGGGGAGGTAAACAGTATTTCTTTGTGAATAACCGTCCGGTGAAAGACAAGATGCTTCAAACAGCTTTAAAAGTAGCTTACCATGACTATGTTCCTAAAGACCGTTATCCCGTATGCTGCCTTTTCCTAACGGTCGATCCCGCACGCGTTGATATGAACGTACATCCTGCCAAGACTGAGGTCCGCTTTATGCAAAGTGGAAAGCTTCGCGATTTTCTCATCGATGCTATTCATCAGCACTTGGGAAGGCAAGGAGCTATCACTAGCTCCCATCTATCCAAAGGAATGGTTGATGCTTTTACGGTTACTCCTGTTCCTTCATACAGATCACTTTCTTCCTCTCCTTTTATCGCTCATAGGGGGGAAGTGAACACCTCTCATCTCACGGAATTGGAAAATTTCCTGCCATTAGCAAATACTGTGAGTGTACAACAAGAGTATCAGCCGGCTCCTCCTGACGCACCTTTCATTGATGAGAGCTTCTCGTCTTGCTATCCCCTTGGTCAAGCACAAGCGCAGCTTTTCAATAGTTATATTATTAGTCAGACAGTGGATTCTTTTTATCTTGTCGATCAGCATGCCGCAGCTGAACGGCTTCTTTATGAAAAGCTTAAAAAGCAAGTATTTAGCAGTGAAATTGAACGTCAACTGCTTCTTATTCCTGAGATTATTAACGTTAAAGAAAATGAGCTTGCGCTTTTCCACCAATGCCATGAAGAATTGAAACAATTAGGCTTTGGTGTGGACTCTTTTGGTGTGGGGCAGTTGATTGTAAGGGAAATACCTGCTTTGTTAAAGGATTGCCCTTTGAGACAAATACTTTTAGACGTGATTGAGGATATAAAAGAGTATGACTCTTTGTCGCCGCGTATTCAAGAAAAAATCCTTGAAAAGTTAGCAACACGGGCTTGCCATGGAAGCATTCGTTTTGGGCGCAAGTTGTCGATTGTTGAGATGAATGCTCTTTTGCGAGATATTGAGACGACAGCTTTCTCCTATCAGTGTAATCATGGCAGACCGTCGTTTATTCGTTTAGCACGCAAAGACCTCGAGAGATTATTTGAGCGCGCGTAAGGAAATCCAATGACTGGGCTTTGCTTCTCTACTTTGTTATGAATTTTTCATAAAGAGGATGTTCAAAAAGGTGAGCCGCATAGCACTTGCTGTACCATTTATAACGGAAGCTCTTTGCTTGCAGATGGGTTATAGGGGCTATTTTTATATGGGCATGTGCATCGTTAAATTCGTTGATTGCGCACTTCTCTCCTAAGAACTCGTTATTCAAAGAAATCTCATTGCCTAAAATATCATCAAAATAACAACGTATACGGGGTAAAAACGCGCCTGGATCACTATGATCAAAGATTTTTAAAGAGTCACGTGTCGAGGAGTAAAGGTCAACATCAAACAGAATGCATGCGATGGGGGCAGGCCTATATGTATCGAAAAATTGCGGTACTGTTTCTTTCACATTGCCAATAACAAGCTTAGAAAAAGAGAGCTGCCTTTGAAGCCCCTCAATATCCATTTTAAACATGCCAGAGGTCCAGTGATGCGCCAGATCTTTATATCCTTCTAATTTGGGTAGCCCCCCTCCTGTATCAAAACCATAAACGTGGAACCTTGTCTTTAAAAATGTTTGGATAGCCTTTATATGTTTTTCAATGCACAGTAGCCCTCTTCCTGTTGCGACACCGAACTCAATCACAGAGATGTCGGAGACACCCAGATACTCTGCTAGCTTTGCTGCTTGATAAAGAGTGTAGCCGTACCAGGGTCGATCAAGGTATTTGTTTGCGAGTTGGTTTTTATAGAAAAATTCGAGCATGGGCTCATTTTCTTTCTGTACTGTATTAATTTTGAACAGAGATACCTGTGAAGACGGGCTTTCACACCAATTTCCATCCTAGGGTTCTCACCTTAACTTAACCCTAAGGCAGATCTTTTTGACATATTTTCTTTTTGAAAATCAGGTAATAGATGACATAAAACCAGCTAAAAAAACCATGAATCATCGCCCACACAACAGACTGATTTTTATTGAAGGATATGACAATCGCAAGAGCCGTGCCAAAAGAAATACCATAATTGACAACACTATGGCTCATACGGACAATCTCAGAATCCAGCACATTCATTTTTCCACTCTACCCGCTTTTTTAGCGTTTGATTGTTCTTTATATTTTCTCTCAATGGACTCGCCGTCAATGATTTTCTTACACGCTAATATCTTCGACCGTTGTGGCATTTTGTCTACAAAACCCTTTAAAAGAAAAAATACTATTTTATTAAAAATTAAATAAAATTATACTACAACCGTTAACGCTAAAAACGAAGAGGTTCTAATGAAAAAAATTGTTCTTTTGAGTACACTTCATTGTCTCATGGCTCCTTGCTATGCAGCTGAAACCCAGAAAGACTTGCTAAGTGAAAATGATTCTCTTAAAAATCTGCGCCTCTCTGTGCAGGAAGAAAAGAGTGACAAACTTGGCCAGGCCTTTGACACGAAACCCTCCAAAAGGGAGCCTCGCCAGCGTAGCCGTGGTGGCGGCGGTAGTGGTGTAAAAAGTGGCAAGACCCATGACGATTTTTACAACCAGCCTGACCTCCAGGAAGCGCTTTCACAGGCGTCTAAGCATAAGGCTGAGCTAGAAAGAGAGCCTCGCCAACGCAGCCGTGGTGGCGGTGGTAGTGGTGTAAAAAGTAGTGGCATGACGCGTCAGCAGTGGGAGCGTCAACAAAAACAAAAGGAACTCATTCGTTCTTTTGATAGCGATGATAGAGGGGGCGGAAATAGTGGTGTTGGCGGAGGCGGCAACGGCGGGGGAAATGGAGGCGGAAGCCGAGGAAAAAACAGATCCCTTAAGCATGAATTCATTAAAGCCTGCTAAGATCGAGAACCATTAGCCTTTGTAAAACACTCCATGAGCCTTCGTGGGGTGTTTTCTTGTGCTTCTACGAATATATCTTAGGATTCGTCAACAGCCTCCTCGTTGTGTGTGCTCCATTTCAAAGAAGAATGTATCCCCATAATAAAAGACCAGACTCTTTCAAAAATAACGCAGAGTGCTGAGTTAGCCATGACATTTGTAGCGGTTACAATAGGATCGAGAAGCATATTAAAGGCAAGAATAAGGGCTGTCATTTCTTCATTAAACCCTAAGTAGTTTTGGTAGATCGGCAACATGATAAAGATCGCTCCACCAATCACGGCAGCTGTTGTGAAGCGCGCAAGAATGAAAACACTCAGGAAAAGCATAAATGTGCCCAAGTCTGGAATTCCTAGACCAAAAAAGTAAAGAATCACACAACACAAAAAGACGTTAATAAAACAGTCCCCTATTTGCTGAATATTAGTCGTGGCAGGAATAACCATCGAAGCAAAGGCTGGATTTTGAAGATTTTTCTCCGTTACTTGAATCGTTACAGGCATTGTTGCAGCGCTCGACATCGATGAAAACGCCGTAAATCCAGCAGGGAATGCATTTTTTACAAATAACAAGGCACGTGCAGGAGAGAATCCTGCAGCGAAAAGGTAAAGGATAAGAATGTATCCTACTAGCCCCACAAGCATAATCCCAATGGCACTCCCTCCTTGGACAAGTAAAGGAAAGAAATTCGTTGTTTTCATCAAGTTAAGAAAGAATCCCAAAACAAAAAGAGGAATAACACGCGAAAATCCCCTGATAAAAACAGCTGTTACATATTTTCTCAGCATTTGAAGTCTGTCTTCTAACATTTTCGAAGATATATAAGGCATGAGAAGGCCAAGGATAACACCCAGCAATGTTCCATATTCAACACGCCAGAAACTTGGACGAAGGCCAGACACTGAAAAAAGCGGCGTAAGTGTCGTCTCAATAGGGTTAAGAGATGTCAGACCATAAAACATAGACCCCACGAAACTTAAACCATAAGCAGAGATTGATGCCATTCCGTTTGAAATCATCTCAAAGAGGATAAGGACAATGACCAAAAGCCATCCCCGTTTTTCAAAATGATTCAACGTCGTTGCGATAAAAACAAACACAGCAAAAGGAAGAAAAAGAAGCAACAAATCCTTTAAAAAAAGGCTGATTGTATAAAAGGCTGTTGCCAGGTCAAGGGGCATCGTCTGACCGAAAATAAGAGAGATAGCGATGAGGGCGAAGGTTTGGAAGGATGTGTTTTTCACAATAGCTTTCATTGTTTTATATCTCTCTTATCAGCCTGTTCATAAATCTATCGATATCTTTAGCATCGACTGTAGGACCACACCAAACACGAAATGCAGGAATACCAAAAGCATGGTTTAGAAAATCATATCCTCTACCTTCTTTTTCTATTTTTTGGGCAATATGATGATACCAAGACCACTGTTCATCTGTCTTGAGATGCTTAAGAGGGTGAGCAATAAGGCAAGGAGATATTTTAGAAACAAAACGCCTGTTGGTTATAGAAAAAGATAACAAGGGCGATTCCTCAACATACTTGCGAATAACATTAAAATTTTCATCACACCGCTTTAAAAGAGCTTCCCCTCCGCCTAGTCTTTGAGCCCATTTAAGGGCAACAAGACAGTCTTCGACGCAGAGCATAGATGGTGTATTCAGTGTCAGTCCTTTGAAAAGATTCTCATTCAATGTATTTCCTTCTCCCATCAGACGGAATAAGCGCGGAAGAGGCCACGATGGTTTATACGTATGTAACCGCTGCACCGCCCGAGGGCTCAATACAAGCATCCCATGAGCAGCTTCGCTTCCGAGCCCTTTTTGCCACGAAAAAGCAGCTGCGTCGATTTTAGACCAGTCAATGGGCATACAAAACGCTGCTGACGTCAGATCTGCAATAACAAGACCCCCTCGACCCTCTTGAATCCATTCCAGATCCGGATACATCATTCCAGACGTTGTTCCATTCAGAGTTAAAAGCAGATCATGATCGGGTTCGTCTTTTAATTCTAAAAACTCCTCATTGGACGCGCTGATAACAATGCAGGAAAGCTTGAGTTCTTCAATGACATCTTTTGCCCAGAGATGACTAAACACATCAATAACGTGGGCTGTAACAGGTCGAGGACCCAGTAAATGCCAGAGCGCTGTCTCGACAGCACCTGTTGCCGAACCAGGCATAATAGCCATACGATAATCAGACGGAATAGCTAATAGACTCCGCGTTTTTTCAATAAGACTCCCCAGTTTAACTTTGGCTGGTAAAGACCGATGGGATCTTCCCACAAGAGCTTCTTTAAGAAGGTTTAAGGACCACTCAGGATTTTTGCATGTGGGGCCCGATGAAAATAAAGTTTTCTGTTTTCCCATTTCTATCAGCCAATAATGCTATTTTTATCATAAAAAATGATATTATTCATTCAATAGTAAGGAAGAAACAAAGGAAAAACAAAGGAAAAGTTAACTTATTTCCTATCCTTGTAGCGTGTTTTCCACGGAAAGAAGGTGTGCAGATGCTTTTTTAGGGGAGGGGTGGCTAGGCTGCTGCGCGTTCTAATCGGTCATTTATGGCCAAACCAAGGCCTTGGGAAGGAATGGGGGCGACGGCAATACCTAATGACTCCCTTTGATCAAGTGTATGTAGCATCTGATAGATATTGGCCGCAGCCTCTACAAGATTACCGGAAGGACTTAAATTCAAATCAGCATCGTGTGTGTATCCAAAACCGAGAAGTACTTCTCCTTTCTCTTTGTGCGTTGCCTTAAGGCGAAGTTTGTGATGGGGGGCATAGTGCTTTTTCAGCATGCCTGGTGCTTGGATATCCTGGTGTGAGGAGCGGGCAAGTGGCCCAATAATTTTTTCGATATCTTCCAAGGCGATGCCGCCAGGACGGTATAATACAGGGTGAGGTTCAAAACCGATAATCGTGGATTCTAGCCCAATAGTCGCCGTACCTCCTTCAAGAACAAAGAGTTCAGGAAAATCCTGCTCCACCATTGCCTTGCTTGTGGGACTGATACGGTTAGATAAATTGGCACTGGGGGCTGCGAGGGGTTTATCAAATGTTTTCAGTAGCTCTCGTGCAATCGGGTGACTTGGAATACGCACCGCTAATGTTGCAAGACCAGCACTTGCAAGCAAATCAATGGGGCATTCGTGACGTCGCCGCAAGACAAGCGTCAAAGGCCCTGGCCAAAAATGCTCTGCAAGGATTTGCGCCCTATCATGGAGTTCGACCCACTGGGCTATGCTTTGAAGGTCGTAAGAGTGGATAATGAGTGGGTTAAACGTTGGTCTTCCCTTTGCAGCATAAATCTTAGCAATAACCTTTGTACTTGTCGCATCCCCTGCAAGGCCATAGACAGTCTCTGTGGGCAGTCCTACAAGATCACCGCGTTGAAGAAACGTCACCGCCTGTTCGATATCTGTCATCTTTTATCCCAGGGGATTAGCCACAGGTTCAATGCGATTAACTCCATCCATATAAGGAACGAGAGCCTCAGGAATATGAATGGAACCGTCAACTGCTTGATAATTTTCAAGAACAGCAACAAGTGTGCGCCCCACAGCAAGACCCGAACCATTTAACGAATTTAGAAGAGCAGGCTTTCCTTCCTCCGTGCGGTAGCGGGCATTCAAACGGCGCGTCTGGAAATCACCGCACTGTGAGCAACTAGAGATTTCCCGGTACGTTTGTTGACTTGGCAGCCAGACTTCAAGATCGTAGGTTTTTTGGGATTGAAAGCCAACATCACCTGAACACAAAGTGACAACACGATAAGGCAGATTGAGTTTTTGCAAAATCGACTCTGCTGCCTTTGTCATACGCTCGTGTTCTTCATTCGTTTGGTCTGGACGTGTAAGGCTTACAAGCTCAACTTTACTAAACTGATGCTGACGAATCATCCCTCGTGTATCACGCCCTGCTGCCCCCGCTTCAGCACGAAAACAGGGGGTATAAGCACACAAACGCAGGGGAAGCTTATCAGCCTGTAAGATTTCTTCCGCAACAAGGGCCGTCAATGATACTTCTGCTGTAGGGATGAGCATATGACCCGAATGTATTGCGAAAAGGTCCTCGCGAAACTTTGGTAAAAGGCCTGTACCATAAAGTGTTTTCTCTAAGACAAGATAGGGAGGATAGACTTCCGTATAACCAAATTCTTTTGTGTGCGTATGAATCATGAACCGTGCAAGAGCACGTTCCAATTTGGCAAGCATACCATAAAGAACGACGAAACGCGCACCTGAAATCTTGGCTGCCCTATCAAAATCCATTAAACCCAAATCTGCTCCAAGCGCATCGTGGGATTTTGGAGAAAAAGAGAAAGTACCCGGTTCTCCCCACGTGCGTGTCACCACATTATCTTCTTCGTTTTTCCCTAAGGGAACATCCTCCAAGAGGAAATTGGGAAGGGTTGTAAGATAATTGTAAAGTTCTTCTTCTAGGTGTTTCGTTCTGGACTCAAGCGTGAGCAGCTCTTCTTTCATTTGCTCAGAAGCTGCCATATTTGCTGATGTGTCATGACCACCACGCTTCAAAGAACCAAACTCTTTTGCTAGACGATTGCGTTCTGCTTGGATCACTTGCATGCGTGTTTGTTCGGCACGAAGCCTTCGGTCCAGGTCAAGGATAGTTGCGGATGGTTTCTCGGAAGAACCTCTTCGAATCATATTTTGATCCACAAGGTTAGGGTTTTGGCGAATTAACTTAATATCAAGCATAGACGCTGTTAAGATAGTAAAATTTTATCACACATAAATAGAGCATACTGGATTTTAATGCAACAAGGAATAAGCCATGATCATAGACACCTTTCCTGAAGAACTTCCTAAAAAGAATTAATTTTTAGCATGCCGCATGTTATCTTCATACTCTTTTACGTTACATTCGATAATATTTTGAATCCTTTGAATGAATTCCTTATCCCTATCAGGGGATGCTGACTTTATCTTTGCTAGCATACTGCTAACGTCTTTCCAGGTTTTATGAGGAAACGATCCATAATCGCTGGGGCCTTTTGGCCACCTCACTGTGTGCGTTGTTCCAGGGATAGGCCAACGCAGGTCAAGACCGGGAAATAATGTTGTATCAGCAATGGATCTATCACCAGCGTTCGTTATAGGAAGGTCATACCGAACAATCATCTCTGGAATCGGTACTTCTCGCATATCGCCTATGCTAATTTTATACCCCCATTTTTCATTATGAATAGGTGTTCCTTTGGGCCAAACCATTGTTACGTGATGATCTTCAAATCCTCCATAGCGAATAAATAACAAACCTGATTGTCCGAGTTGAGCATCTCCCCAAGGGATTTCATTCTGTTTTAGCGAAATCCCCTGCTCCTTGAGAGGTATCAGCGTCTTATCGAGTTTCTTGGCAAGATATAGGGCCTGATCATAATTTTTACAATAAATAGTTATAAATTTCCCCGTTTGAGTGTTTTTAAGGTAAGAGTCTAAAATATTTGAGTGTATCACCGCTTTGAAGGGGGTATTCCCTTCTAATAAAATAGGGACGACGACATGTGCAATAGGGCTCATGTGCGTTACATTCGATGCAACATGCAGTTTCCATCCACTATGAGGCCAACGATCTTCAGGTGTTTTACCTTGTGGACTAGAAATAATCTGCGAAAAAGGTGCTTCTTTGAATCCAAGACTTTGGCATGTTTTGACAAAATCTTTCTTTTCTTTCATGGCCTGATAAAGCATAAAGCGATGGAGGAGAGAGGTGCTGGAGATTTGTAGCGGACGCGGACCCAGACTATAAACCCCAGCGTGGGAGGTTTTGAGCAATGTACGGACGGTCTTGTAGGTGTTATCGAATTTCTTTTTTCCTTTAGAAAATACGCTTTTGATTGGTCGTAGGCCCTTGTATCTGCATCGCTGGTGGGATGGGAAAAAAAGTCGTAGGAAGGCGCCTCTCTTCTAATCGCTTCTTCTCTAATACTAATAACGACCCGGTAGCAGAAGAGG
>CALBMH010000028.1 GCA_937896365.1 uncultured Alphaproteobacteria bacterium | reverse complement strand
TTACTTTGGCTGCTTCAATGGCAGCGGGTTTTGTGCGTTTTGCAAACTTCGACTTGACACCCGAGTCAACGACGATCACACAAGCATTATAGACAAGGAGCCCTCCTAAGCGAGCCACAAGCCACACAGCTGCGAACCCCGCAATCATACCAGCAGAAACAATGCCAATTTTTTTAGGGGTCGATTGCTTATCAAACTTAATATACTTATCAAGGAACTCCAAGTTCTTACGAAATTTCTCCTTTAAGCTTTTCATCCCCCGAGTATTACTCAGTATTTCCAGGTTTTTCTTAAGTCTTAGCTTTTCAATATACCTTTTCAAGATATCTTTGATTTTTTTTAAGTTCATTATGATTTGCCTAAATGTGTTTCACAAAAAAGTATATAGAGAGGATACTAATAATTTTCTAATTCTTCCAAACTAGCATACTTTTAGGAGGGGATAAACAGGTGTTTAGATGGCTTGCATCAATGCTAGCGTGGGGAATCTTTTGGCTATTTTCAAAATCATTAGCGTGAAAGGTCATGGATGAATTAACGCTTTCATCCATTGTATTCGAGGGAGGCTTGTGGCTTCATGGGCATAGAATTCTTATGGAAAGCCCTAGCTCTATGGAAAATATTATTGAAAAGGCCTGGCAAGCGAAGGAAAACAACCAAGATTTATTTCCTTTTGCCATGGATATTCAGGCATGTCTCGGTCTCCTTGACAAAGGAGAACTGCGTGTTTCAGAGAAAATGCGAGGCACATGGGTCACTCATGAGTGGATCAAAAAAGCCATTCTTTTATCATTTCGGATCAACGAAAATCGTGTAATAAGTGGCTTTGATCAATATCATTGGTTCGATAAAGTACCTCTTAAACAGCATGAACATACCTACCGCTCGGTGCCAGGAGCCATTGTGAGACATTCGGCTTTTATTGAGCCTGGTGTCATTCTCATGCCTTCTTTTGTGAATGTCGGGGCACGTGTGGGCGAGGGCACCATGATTGATACATGGTCTACAGTTGGATCATGTGCACAAATTGGGAAGAAATGTCATATATCTGGGGGTGTGGGCATTGGAGGTGTTCTCGAACCTCTTCAAGCAAATCCGGTTATTATCGAAGACAATTGTTTTATTGGTGCACGTTCTGAGATTGCTGAGGGTGTGATTGTGGAAGAGGGTGCAGTTATTGCAATGGGGGTATTTATCGGAGCTTCTACGAAAATTGTTCACCGTCGTACAGGTGATATTACCTATGGACGCGTTCCGGCATATTCCGTCATTGTTCCAGGAACACTTCCCGATCCTCAGAATTCCTTGGCACCAGCCTTGGCATGTGCAGTCATTATTAAAGAAGTGGATGCTAAAACGCGTTCGAAAACGTCACTCAATGATTTGCTGCGTGATGGGAATTATAGTTCGTAGACGTATAAGTTGGGTTTACAGCATCCAAAATTTTGGCTATGAGATGATGTTGATGAAGTCTATCAGGCATTATCATCCTGCAAAACAACAGTTATTCTTGTGGTTATAATTCATATCCTGGAAGGATAAATGACAAACATCCTCCATCTTGCTCAAGATCTCATCCGCTTACCAAGCATTACACCCTATGATGGAGGATGTTTAGAATACATCGAAGTTTATCTCAAACCGCTTGGGTTTAGATGCCATCGCTTTGACGTGCAAGGGACGTGTAATCTTTACGCCAAGCTCGATCGTGGGGGTAAGAATTATTGTTTTGCTGGGCACACAGATGTGGTGCCAGTAATCGATGAGAGTCGTTGGGCGTACCACCCCTTTCGTGCGGAAATTCATGATGGCATCTTGTATGGACGCGGCGCTGTGGATATGAAGGGGGCCATTGCAGCGTATCTGGCAGCATTGCCAGCTCTTTTCAAATCCTGTCCAAATGATAGTTTTAGCTTACTCCTCACGTCTGATGAGGAAGGGGAGGCGACCTATGGTACACAGATCGTCATTGAGTGGTTGAAAGAAAAAAAGGAACGTGTTGATGTGTGTCTTGTAGGTGAACCAACCTCTGTTCATTTTGTGGGGGATACCCTTAAAACGGGTCGAAGGGGCAGTCTCAACGGGATCATCACCATAAGAGGCTTAGCGGGGCATGTGGCTTATCCGCATCTTGCACGAAATCCTATTCCGTCCATGCTGACATTTCTCCAAGCGATTCAAGAGCCTCTTGACAAAGGTATCGGTCGGTTTGGTCCAAGCCATCTGGAGATTACAACGATTGATGTAGGAAACCAAACGACGAATATTATTCCAGATATGATAACAGCGCGATTTAATGCTCGTTTTAGCCCACTTCATACAGGCTCTTCTTTACGAGAAATGCTTGAGAAGAAAGTAAAGCAGCTTTCGCACCCCTACGAGCTTCAAATTAAGGTGAGTGGCGAAGCTTTTGAAGGATGTTCTGATTCTATGGGGGAATTGTATGCACAGCGTATCTCAAATGTTATAGGTCGTTGCGTCGCATTGAGTGTCAGTGGTGGTACATCTGATGCTCGTTTTATTAAAGATCTCTGTCCTGTGATGGAGATGGGTCTTAAGCATGATCAAGCTCACAAGATTAATGAGCACGTCAAAACCAGTGATCTTGCTCTTCTTCAAAAAATCTATGAAACGGTTTTTATTCCAAGCGACACCGCGTTGGGGTTGGTCCATGGCGATGGACTACGAAATGAATAGACTGATTTCTTTTATTGTTTCTTGATAGATTTTTGCAAGATCAGCAATTATTGTTTTGATACCACTATCAACACTCTTTTCTTTGACCATTTGGAGAATAATGCGGGATTTCTTAGAGAGGGCTACAAAATTTAAATTTTCGGACATTCCTGCAAGGGTATGGGCAGAGCGCTCGGTATCTACGTTTTTTTGGATATTTTCTATCAGTCCGGGAGCGTCTTGTTTATAAAGGTCAATAAGTTTTTTAATTTTCGCTTCCCCAAGATCAGCAAGAAATTGTGAGAAAAGATCACGGTTAATTAATATTTCTGATAGGGTATGATCTGTTTGGGGGGGATTGGGAAGGGTTCCTATGGGATCCTCATCATTGTGGTAGGAGGAAAGAAGATGCGTTAGCCTATTGCGGTCAACAGGTTTTGTTGTAAAGTCATTCATGCCAGCAGCAAGGCACTTTTGTTTTTCACTCTCTAAACTATTTGCTGTTACAGCAATGATAGGAACTGTTTTATTGAAAGCTCGTATGTCTTTGCAGGCCTCAATGCCGCCTTTAACAGGCATGTTAATATCCATTAAAATAACATCAAATAGATTTTTTTTCACGAGATCAACCGCGATTTGCCCATTTTCTGCGATGATCACATCATGACCTGCTCTTTCGAGCAGACCTATCATTACTTGTTGATTCACAGCATTATCTTCAGCAACAAGAATTCTTAATTTTTTATCCCTCAATAGAGAAGATGTGGCAGATGGCGTGAGAGCATCACTGGGGCTTTTAGCCGAAGAGGTCTTGGGCATACCAACGGTTATTTCAAACCAAAAAGTGCTTCCCACTCCTTCTTTACTGTGAACACCGATTTGTCCTCCCATGAGGCCTACTAACTTTTTACAAATAGACAACCCCAACCCTGTACCCCCATAGAGTCGTGTTGTGGATATGTCAGCTTGGCTAAAATCCTTAAACAAGTGATCGATTCTGTCTTGGGGGATTCCTATGCCTGTATCCGCGACTTCAACATATAATTTTCCCTTAAAGGTATCCACGGGGGTAAAACGAGTGCTAAGGATGATTCCCCCTGTTTTTGTAAACTTTGTGGCGTTGGATATAAAATTAAGAATAATTTGTTGAAGGCGAGTACTATCACTAATAATAAGTGAAGGCAGCCCTTCATCAAGCGTGATCTTTAAGTACAGCCCTTTTTGGGATGTGCTGGGTTTCATTATTTCTGCAGTGCTATCGATAATATTTTTGAAGGAGAAAGGCTGGTATTCTATCACCAATTTTCCTGCATCGATCTTCGATACGTCCAGAATATCGTTAACAAGTTTGAGCAGGAGATCTGCTGATTGAATAATATTATTCACATAACGTGTTTGTTTTTCGCTTAAGATCTCCTCAAGGATGAGCTCCGAGGCATTGATAATCGCTGCTAAGGGTGAACGCAGCTCATGGTTGAGTGTGGCGATGAACTTTGACTTCGCTTCTGAGCTTTCTTTTGTCTCTGAGAGATTTTGTCGGTAGTCGTGGACATCAATGACGATGGCAGCAAAGCGTTGAGCTCTTGATTTCTCATCACGGAAAACACGACCTTGTATGCGAATCCATACATAATCGCCCTCTTTTTTTTTAATTCGGCACTCTATGCCGATACGCTCTCGGTGGCTTGCAAAAAAATTGGAGAGTTCGCGAAGTACACGATTTTTGTCACTGGGATGGATATTTTCTTGGAAAAAATGCTTGTTATCACCGTTAAGCTGTTCTTTTGTGTATCCTAAAAGTTGTTTAAAAGATAATGAAAAGATAATACGACCGGTAGAAAGCCCCCAATCAAAAAAGCCATCAATGCTATTTAATATAGTAGATGTAAACCAACTTGTGTCTGTCTCTTTTTGTTGCATTATATCTCTTTACACTTTTTTCTACTTTTATTTTATTCCAGGCTGCTTTATGACTTGAAACAACTGGTTCTTTATGCTCTTCATAGGGAGTTTCAGAGCATTTTCTGATCCACTTCTTCCTTTTAAATCCACATTACAAAATTATACTCTTCTCGAAGGGTTTGACTATGGAGAGAAACATGAAGGAAATATTACTAGATTTGTAGAAGGGAAAATAACTTCTGGCAAACGCTTTTTCATGATCTATGATTCTTCTCCAGGGATAGTTAAAACTTCTTTCCAACATTTTATTTTTATAGCTTTTCAACGTCAGACCTTTTCCTTCACAGTGAGTGACCCTCTAGGAGTTTTTCTGAAATAGAGGGGAGATGAGCGATCCTTATCTCTTCTCTTCCAGTTTGCATCATAAGTTTGCTTAGAACTCTTGATTTATCAAAAAAGGTTGATTGTGATTTTGAGTTCCAGCATAACAAAGACGCAGAATTGAACAGGGTTGAAGAGAGAACGCACACAATCTTTTTATAAGACATAACCGCCATAACTTATGACCGTCTTGATGACCTCATGAGGCTTATTCTGTCCTTAGAAAAATGAAGGAATACTTAATAAGCAAAAGTTGGCTCATCCATAAACTTCTCCGATCCCTCTGCGCCTTCGTAAGG
>CALBMH010000027.1 GCA_937896365.1 uncultured Alphaproteobacteria bacterium | reverse complement strand
CAAAAAGATTAAGATAGGTTGTTTCTTTGGGAAGACCAATGCGATCTTTGACATTCAGGGTACTAAGCTGGTCAAAAGCACTTACGTTGGGCTTAATGGGATTGCCTTGGTTATCGGTGAGGACAACTTTCAGGTATTTTCCTACGTGATTTTGAAGGTCTCCGTTTTTATCAGGGTAGAAGGACCCCACTTTTGTAAAACCGTACTGTCCGGGAGTCAAATCGCTGGCGACTTCATTTACAACCACAAGCGCTTTTGTTTTGACCATAAAATTTGTTGTGTAAGGTGTGGGCTTCACACCACCGATGGTTTCGATATCAATCGTTGGCTTGTAAAAAACACCAGCAGGGGAGAAAGTTGTCGGTGTTGCAACAGAGTTAATTGTTGAAAGATAGCTATCACGCTTTTTAGCAGCGATAGAACCAGCATTAGCTACGTTGTATGAGTGGTCTGTAAATTTATTGCTATACGCATTAGCACCCGATTGGAAAGTATTAAAGACGGAATCAAGGTTTGACATGTGTTACTCCTGCTGTGCTCTCTCTTTATATGTCCATATCAATAAGTTTTTGTTGCTCTTGAACTGTTTTTATAGGCTCAATGGCTTTCCCGCTACGATAGTCTGAGTTTATTTTTCTAAGAGCGTGCGCCATTTTACTTATGTCATTCAAAGGCTGGGAGACTTTCGTAATACGTCCATCAATTTTAATGCCTGCCACATAGTATTCTGGCATACCCTTATCATCGGAATCGATGTCAGAAATGAGTCCTTCCAGTTCCACAATATTCTCTACGGGTGTCTCATCTCTATCAAGAGCTTCAAACTCAATAAAGTACGTACCTGGCGCGGCCTTTAGTTCATGAGGATCATCGCCTTTGAGGCTTAAATCCCATGTGATTCGATGATCGCCTTTTTGCAGTTTATTGAGGATTATTTCCTGTACGATATGGCCAGAGGCGTCCAGGATTTTCACTTGTCCAAAATGGGCATCACGTCCCAAACGGTAGTAAATGGGGATAGTGTCGCTTTCTTCACGGACTTCAAAGAAAGAGTCTTGATACTGTACTTTTTTTCCAATTCTTGCTTCGACACTCAGGCGGTTTTGGTGCTTGATGAGATTGTTTTGTTCCCTCATTAGCTTAGACATTTGTGCTTGCTCGCCAGCGCTAATCAGAGCGACCATCGTCCGTGTGTGTTCGGAATGATCGCGTTCTTGTGTCGGATCTGGGTTTTTAAAATCTTCAATAATAAGATTGGTTAGGAAACTAAATTCTTTGTCCAGGTCATCACTTTCAATGATCTTTGTAATAGATCCCGTGTTGAGTTTTTGCATTTGCTCTTTGCGTAAGGCAGCAGCGGCTGCGGCTTCCTCGCTGTTATCAAATTTAAGGTCTTGAGTCTGTTCTTTAGGGGCCACAAGATGGCGAAATGACTGACTTTCTTCTGTGTTCACACCTGTTGTTGCTATCTTTGTGTTTGCAAGAGGAGGGGGAAGAAGCGTTTGCTGTGCAGGATTCTGTGTTGCGACTTGCATTGTTTATCTCCTACGCGTCAATGGCAAAAGTGCCATGAACATTTGTGAATGTTGTTTGAAGTCGGGTATTCTCAAGGAGCGATTTTGAGAAAGTGGTAAATTCTCTATGACCTTGCTCCTTATGATCTTGTGAGATTGCTGCGCCAGAGTGTTGGAAGGGGCTCTCTTGCTGTTGATTGTGCTGCTGTCCCCCTTGATTAAGGTTGAAACTCAAACTATTTTGATCCGCCTGGAAACCATGAGACTCAAAAATACTAGCAATTTGTTCTCGATTTTGAAGGAATGCTGGAAGAGCATTCTGATCGACTTGAAAGGAAGCTTCTACGGTATTTTTATCAAAATGAACATGAATATGCACATGTCCCATTCCCTCGGGTTTCAGGTGAATGTCGAAAGATGATTTTTTCAGTTGCAGAGCCTCGCGGAAATCTTTTGCAATTTGGAGGCATGTCTCTTGAAGGTTATTATTGTGTAGAGTTTCCCTAGTAGTTTCCCATTGAGCTGCTTGAGTCCTGTGTGCGAAAGCGGAAGGGGAATTTCCTTCCATAGACACATTGAGGGGGGAAAGTTTTTGAGTTTGGGAGGTAGTACCACTTGGAAGGGAACTTTCTTCTGTTGTGATTGGTGGTGTATGCTGGAGGGAAGAAGTGGTGGAGGGGCGAATGGAAAGCTGTGCGTAGCTGTTGGCAGATTCTCCTTCTGTCTGGCTCATCTTGCTTGGAACTGAAGCTGCTACATGGGAGATCGCCTCCATATTCGGCATCCGATTCATGGAATAGCTGGTATTTTCTCCGATATTATTAATCGTTAGAGGCTTTCCTTCTTCTAACCCAGGGATAATATATCCCCTTGCTTTATGAAGAGAATGTAAAATAGCTTGTTGCGCGAAAAGTGTCTGTGCTTGTTCATGTGGGAGGGGTACAAGTGATTCCTTGGGAATGTGAGAAGGCACGTGGGGCGATGGTAAGAGTATCCCGTCAGGAATGACTTTTGGTGAGACATCGGATTTAAAAGCATTATCCAGTGATTCTTTTGTCGTTGTATGGGCAGAATCTTGTGTGGAAGGAACGAACGGAAGGGTGACCGGGAGGAACGAATTGGTAGTTTTTGTAGAAGACTCCCGCATAGTTATGTCTGTGTTACTCGCATTTTGCTGTTTATTTCCTTTCATCTCTTGGTTTGTAGATGATTCGTAAGTATTCTGGGATTTTCCTCTTTCTGGAACAATCTGAAGAAGGGGGACTGGAAGAGTGATAAGGGGGGCCAACAGAAATCTAGAATCGCCCTGGTTCATATCTTCACTGTCCACTGTGCTTTGCAATACTGCCGCATCCTTTGGCTTATTTTTTATATTTGTTGAGTTTTTCAAAACAGATGTTTGTTGATGTCCTTCATGGGAAGGATCTGCGCCATTATTTTTGATATGTTCCTTCTTTTCCTTTTTATATGTATAAGGGGGATGCTCTTCCTCTCTTGTGTGTTTTTGAAGCTGTTTGTGGGAGAGAGTATTGTAAAGTAGCTTTGGTTTACTCTTGGTATTGAATTCACCTTTCCAACAGATGTCACTGTTGTTCTCTCCTGCGTGACTCTTAGAGTGTCGTTGGGTCTCTCCTCGGGTATTTTCTGCAGATTTGGGAAGTTCTAAGAGGTTTAATCCTGCATCATGGGTAGAAAGTTCAAATGCTTGGAAAACATTTTTGAAGGAGGCAGTCTCATCAATATTTTTTTTATCAGGATGCGTCTGAGGATGTGAAGGGGTGACAACTGAGTTTGACTGTGGGGGTTGAATAGGATTCGCTATAGACGTTGCCATCGTGCTTTCTCTTTGGATTAAACATCATGTTTAATTGCGAAGAAAGTTATGCAAGATGTGTGCCAATTTTTACATGTTCGTTGTAGGATAGGGGGCCTTGTTCCACGAGCGGTATGACAAAGTCTTGACAATTCTTATGAATCTTGTTTATAAGAGAGGCTAGATATAAAGTTTTTATAGCATATAAGGGAATCGCTCCATGACACGCCGTTGTATGGTGACCGGTAAGACTGTTCAGTATGGTCACAATGTAAGCCACGCAAATAACAAAACAAAGCGACGCTTTTTGCCGAATCTTCAGGAAAAAAGTTTGTTGAGCGAGGTACTTGATCAGACAGTCCGCTTGCGTTTGACAACAAATGCGATTCGTAGCATTGAGTTTCATGGCGGTTTAGATGCTTATCTCGTTCGTGCACGCTCTTCTGAGCTTGCTCCCAAAGTAGCCAAGCTCAAGAAGCTGATTGAAGAGAAAAAAGCCACTGTAGCCCATTAAATCTCTTATAAGATATCCCTTAAGAAGGATAGAGGGGCGCGCCATTTTTGTGGCGCGTTTTTTATTACTATGGATACAGTTCTCAAAGCCCTTGTACAGAACTCCCTTCATCATCTCTCTCCTGAGATGCTTAGCATCTTTTCATTTCTCGTAGCATCCTTCTTTCTTTTGTTGTTTTTAAGGATAGGAGGAGCGGCTGGACTTTTTTGTTTTATCAACCTTGCTTATATCATTTCTAATATTCAAGTGTTGCATGTGGCAAAATTTTCTTTTCTTGATGAGCCTGTTGCTTTGGGTACGGTTCTTTTTGCGATGACGTATTTGGCAGCAGATATGCTGGTAGAGCACTATGGGGCTAAACAAGCGCGTAAGGCTATCGTCTTGAGTTTTCTCGCACAGATTGGCTTCACATTGTTCATGGTTACGACCCTTGCCCACCCACCGCTTGAACAGCAGACGGGTAATCGCACGATTTATCTAGCCATGGATACCCTTTTTACACCTGCACCACGTCTTATGATAGCAAGTCTTATCGCCTACTTTATAAGCCAGTTACTTGACATTTGGCTGTTTAAGAGTATATCGAGTGCAACAAACAAAAAGTACATAGGACTGCGCACAAGCATTTCCACATTGCTATCAGCGTTGGCAGACAACATTATTTTTTCCTCTCTTGCATGGATTTTTTTGAGTCCGCAGCCTGTCAGCTTTCATACACTTATTTTTACATACATCCTGGGAACCTATGTGGCGCGGGCTCTTGTCTCCGTGGCCGGAATTCCTGTGATGTATCTCAGCTACTCTGTTAAAGAAAACTCCTTGTGAAAGCGTGCTTACTGCGTGTTTTTCGTAAAGGCCTTCGTAAGCGGTTCGTATGCAGCTTTGACTAGGAATTCATTGCTGTCATACGGGCCACTGAAGCTTTTATCAAAGCTGACCATTGCCTGTAGTTTTTGTTCAAAAGAGCCAAAACCCAAACGTTTCTGAATGCTATCTTTTAAGAATATATTCATACATCTCCGTCGTATCATCCAAATAATTCATCGGGATACTAAGTTCTATAACATCAGAGCTGATGGGAGAAGTTGGGGTGGGGGTGATTTTTAACATACTTACGCGATGATATCTAGCGAAGTCCACTTTCCAGGTCGCACTGTTGGTGCTGGCGTGGTCTCAAAAATTATTGCATAAGAAAGTTGTG
>CALBMH010000026.1 GCA_937896365.1 uncultured Alphaproteobacteria bacterium | reverse complement strand
GAAGAACGTGCTGAGCCTGTGCCACTGCCATACCGTAACCAGGAACAATAATTACACTTCTGGCATTGTGGAGAATAAACGCAGCATCTTCACCATTACTTACCTTAACAGCACGGTTTTGCTCATCTTGCAGGGCCGACCCTATCTCAGGCGTGTCTGATCCAAATCCCCCCAAAATCACATTAAGAATGGACCGGTTCATCCCTTTGCACATGATGTAGCTAAGGATGGCACCCGACGCCCCCACAAGAGCTCCAGTGATAATCAAAAGATTATTACAAAGGGTGAAGCCAATTCCTACTGCGGCCCAACCTGAGTAGGAATTGAGCATAGACACAACAACGGGCATATCTGCGCCACCAATAGGAAGAATCATCAAGAAACCCAAAGCAAACGCAAGGATCGTTATAAGGTAAAACAATGGAAGAGAGCCTGTGAGTATGAATAAAAGAACACCCATAAGAGCAACAGCGCCTAAAAATGCATTAAATATGTGCTGTCCCGAAAAAATAAGGGGCTTACTCGAGATAAGGCCCTGCAATTTCCCAAAAGCCACAAGGGAACCCGAAAACGTCAAAGCACCAATCATAGCACCAAGGCTCATTTCCAAAAGGCTAAGAGTCTTAACTTTCCCAGGAAAACCAATGCCGTAAGCTTGTGGTTCAAAGTACGCTGCAAAAGCCACACACACAGCGGCAAGCCCGACGAGACTATGAAATCCTGCAACTAGCTGCGGTAAGGCTGTCATCTTAATGTTTTTAGCAATGGTCGCACCCACAAAACCACCAGCCGTTAGCGCCATGCAAATAAGCCCGTATGTTGATACGATAGGGCTGAACAACGTTGTGAGAATGGCAATGCCCATGCCTGCCATACCACATATATTACCTGTACGCGATGTAGCCGCAGAGGACAAACCACGCAACGCCATGATAAAGCAAACAGCTGAGATTAAGTAAAGAAACGCAGTGAAATTGGCTGACATAGTGTAAGGACTCCTATCCTTGGCTTATTTTTTACTTCTAGAAAACATGTCAAGCATGCGCTGTGTGACGATAAACCCCCCGAAAATGTTGATGGAAGCGAAAAAGACAGCTGCAAAGCCCAGAAACGTGGCACTGCTTCTCTCAGGGCCTGCTGCAAGAATGGCTCCCACGATGATGACGCTAGAAATCGCATTCGTAACCGCCATCAAGGGAGAGTGTAACGCTGGTGTTACGCGCCACACAACGTAATAACCCACAAAGCAGGCAAGAATGAACACCGTCAATCCCACAATCCAGGGCTCTAACACACCTTGGGGCTGGAGCGATTGAATCCCTTCAAGAGATAGCTGAAGCTCGCTACTATGCTGCAAAAGTTGCTTGGCTGACTCTGTGAGTTGGTTCATCTTGTCAAGAACAGCTTGCATGCTTAGTCTCCTTTCACTTCTGACACAGGTTGCGTTTGGAATTGAGGGTGAACAATAGCCCCTTCATGGGTTAGGCAGGTTGCCTTGACGATTGCGTCGTTAAACTGAAGGACACCATCACTTATCAAATTTGTTATAAAGTGAACGACGTTGCGACTCAAAAGCTTGCTTGCATCATGGGCGATAGAACTCACACAATTTTCAGGACCATAAATACGAACTCCTCTATGGATAACGGTACGACCCTGTTTCGTCAGTGCACAATTGCCTCCTGTTTCACTAGCAAGATCAATAATCATTGCCCCATCTTTCATCTCTTCCACCATTGCTTCATCAATGAGTATAGGGGCTTTTTTCATAGGAATCTGAGCTGTGGTGATCACAAGATCCTGCGATTTTAAAATATCTGTTAACTTTTCTTTCTGAGCCTTTTGGTAAGCGTCGCTCATTTCTTTGGCATAGCCCCCTGTGTCATCACCCGATTCCTCCATGGCGATGGATATAAAGGTTGCACCAAGACTTTCCACCTGTTCCTTAGCCGCTGATCGTACATCAAAGGCTGAGACAATAGCCCCTAAACGCTTCGCTGTGGCAATGGCCTGGAGTCCTGCAACTCCTGCGCCTAGGATAAGCACACGCACAGGGGCAATCGTTCCAGCAGGGGTCATCATCATGGGAAAGGCACGGCTGAGAGCATGCGCGCCTTCAATAACAGCCCTGTATCCCGCTAAGTTACTTTGAGATGATAAAATATCCATACTCTGGGCACGTGTTATACGCGGGATCAGTTCGAGAGAGAAGGAGGTTACTTTTTCAGCGGCTAATTCTTTTAGTTCGTCTGGATGGCAATGAGGCTTGAGGAGTCCTATGACAATGCTATGGGGAGGCAGATAGGCAATATCTTGCTTCGATAGGGGCTGAATGCGCAGAGAAACTTGTGCATCTTTATACAGATCTTCTTCATCACTTTGGATACATGCTCCGGTTTCCTCGTAAGAATGATCCCAAAAGCCTGCTTTTTCTCCTGCGCCCTTTTGAACGTGAACAGCATAACCCAGTGTGATAAGCTTTTTAGCACCTTCGGGTGTGAGGATCACACGATGCTCGTGCGCCGCTTGTTCTTTGGCAACTGCGATCTTCAAGAGTTCATCCACTTTTTATTAAATTTATTCCAAACTATCATGATTTAGATTTTTTGACGAGAGGGATATCTTCTAAGTTTTCTTAGACGTGTCATTCTATTCGGAATTCCCTTTGTTATCTCTCCTAGGAATTTGTGCATAAATTAACTTTTTCTTAAGTTTTGTAAGAGAATAATCAATCTAAAAGAAAATATTTTATTAAAATCAATGTCAAATAGTTTGGGTTTCTTTAACACCAATCTTCTTAAACTCTTGACGCATAAAATCAGCTATTTGCAAGCCTCAGCATTCCAGGCATCACGGAATGTTTCCCAAGCTGACATGCCTGAAGCTAAACGCCGCGAAATGAAACCTTTCGATAAAGTTATTAAAAAAACAGGCAAAAATATTGATATGGATCTGAGACAATCAGATGTTGTAAATACCTCTGAACAAATCAACCGTGAATCAGAAGTGCTTAATCTTCAAAATATCGCTATGGAATATCAATCCCTCATTCATATTTATAAGCGTTATCACGATATGATTCGTCTTATGATCGGCAAAGGTTAGAGAAAGGGAAAGCTTTGATGATGGGTGTATCGACATTACAAAAGGTTTTGCACGTAGCCTTATCTAGTATGCAAGCTCAATCCCAACGACTGCTTGTAGTCGCTCAAAATTTAGCCAATGCTGGAACACGTGCATCTACTCCAGGAGCAATGCCCTATCAGCGAAAAACCGTGGCTTTTGGTACAGAACTTGATCGGAAAAAGGGTGTGGAGGTTGTTAAAGTCAAAAAAATTGGGCGCGATCATACCCCCTTTCCGACAACATATAGCCCAGGCGATCCGGGTGCTGATGAAAACGGCTATGTTCTTGAGACGAATGTAAAATCTTCCGTAGAGATGACAGATGCTATGGAAGCTAAACGGGGCTACGAAGCGAGCTTAAAGGCTTATGAAAAAGCTTTATCGATGCAGCAAGACGCCATTAGTTTGCTTCGTGGCGGCCGTGCATAGGAGATAAATCATGAGTATCAAGGCGTTGCAAAGTTATAGGGATGCGGCAAAGCTTGGCGGGGAGTCTCAATCAACTGCAAACCCTGGTTCAATAAAAAGTACAGATTTTGGTGGTGCAGCTTTCAAAGCTGAATTATCCTCACTCGCCCATACAGTTTTAGGAGGTATTAAACAAACCGGAGCCTCCGCCGAACACGCTATAGCTACACAGATTTTTGGTGCAGGTAACGTCGAAAAAACAGCTCTGTCACTCCAAGAACTCAACACGCATATGGAAATCGTGTCCCAAGCTCTGCGTATAGCTGTGGAGAAAATCAACGAACTGACGACGCGCACCATGGGAGGATAGCTTTGGGGAAGCCATAAAAGAACGCGCAAAGGTCATAAGAAAGGCACAAAAAAAGTGCTCGGTTCTAAAAACGAAACGCTATGGTGAAGATGTGCGCTTGTGACATTCGACAGAGTTAAACGTATTTAAAACATGAATAAATTCTTCCATCTCTGTGTCTTTTCCAACACTGACACGCAAGTGTTGGTGAAGTCCGTATCCTCCGACAGGGCGCAGTGTGATACCACGTTCCCCCAGATCAGAATAGAGCTGCTGCGCCTTATCCATTGATCCACAATCAAAAAGAAGGAAATTCCCATAACTGGGATTCACTTTAAAACCAGCAGTTTCAAGCTTTCTTTTCGTCCAAGAACGCCATATGTGGTTATGCTCTCTTGCCTTTTCTATCCACTGTTGATCTTGAAGGGCGATACATCCCACAGCCTGGGCAATGCTATTAACATTGAAAGGTTGGCGTATACGATTAAGGGGGTCCAAGAGGTGAGGAGCAGCGTGGGCCCAGCCAATGCGCAGACTTGCAAGACCATACGCCTTTGAAAAAGTACGCAAGACAATAACGTTAGGAGTTCTCTTAAAAAGGCTCAAGCCGCTTTCAAACTCTGGGTCTGTCACATATTCAGCGTAAGCCTCATCCAACACCAAAAGAACTGATTCTGGTAAATTTTGGTGCAGTCTCATGACGTCTTCTCTTTGCATGAGGCACCCAAGAGGATTCCCTGGATTGTCAAGAAAGACGACCTTTGTTCGCGATGTCATAGCATTTACAATGGCGTCGACATCAGACCTTAGTCCTATTTGTGGAACGAAAACACAGTGGGCTCCACTGGCTTTCGTTGCGATGGGATAAACAAGGAATCCGTACTGTGGAATGACAACATCGTCGCCTTCTCCAACAAACGCTCGACAAATGAGATGAATAATATCCTCAGACCCGTTACCACAAATTACATGGGAGAGGTCCACGTGGTAGAGGGCTGCAAGGGCTTCTTTGAGTGCGGACGCTGAGCCACTCGGATAACTGGCTAAAGGCAAGGAAAAATTTTTGAAAAAATCCACAACGAGGGGGGATGGACCCAAAGGGCTTTCGTTGGATGCTAAAACAATACGACGTGTCATCCCGTTCGGGGTTACATCACCCCCGACGTAAGGGGCAATCGTCATGACATTTTCCCGTGCTTTAATGATAGACATAAATCATTTCACCGAGATGACAATTCATACATGTTCACACTGATAGCGCCATAATGTTGCAGGAGGAAAGTTAAAAAGGACATGTCCTATTCTTTTCTTGTTCAAACCAAGTTTTTTTGCAGGTAAAGGGGATAAAGGACCGTAAGTAAACTGCAACAAACTCCCACCTTTCTTGATGACTTGAAAGCTCGACTGGATAAGCTGGGTTTGTTCAAAAATTGTCAGATTCATCATAGGAATACCTGAGATTACTGTATCTACATGTCCTACAATAGGCTCTGGAAGCAAGCGGCTAAGATGGGCAGCATCTCCTGTAATCACATGAACGTCTGCAGGAAGCTTTTTCTTCAAAAAAGACGACAATGCCGGATCAATCTCAATGACATAGAGACGATCGGGTTGAATTCCGGCACGCAGTAATGCAAGGGTTAAGCTTCCTGTTCCAGCACCAATTTCAACAAAATATCCCTCGCTCTTGCAGTTAATCTGTTTAGAGATAAATTTCCCCAAAGCCTCCGAACTTGGGACAAGGGCTCCAAGCGCTTTGGGATTCTTCACAAGCTGCTTTAAGAAAAGAAGATTCTCTTCGCGTTTGCTATTTTTTTCAGCCCCCTGCGGCATAGGCTTATGCTGCTTTCAAGTGTGGATCTCGCTGCTTTCTGTAACGCCAGATAAAAGCAGGAGGCAAATTCAGCCACAAAGAAGCCATCTTCTTTTGATCATAACCCAGTATCCCATCAAGAGGGGACCAGTAGTTGTAGGTGAGATGCAAAAGGTCGCCCCCAGGCCTCAGAACAGAAAGCGCTGCCTCGATAATATTCAAGCGAACATCTCTCGGTAAATACATCAAAGGAATCGTTGAGAATACCACATCCACCTGCCCAACCCAATGAGTGGGGATAAGATCCTTGAGATATTGAGCATCCCCTTCAATGAAATCAACCTCCGGGATGGATTCCCTCGAAAAACGGCATAAATCAGGATCAAGTTCAATCGCTTTGATATTTTCAGACTTCACCCCTGCTTTCAAAAGAGAACGCGTTAACCGCCCAGGGCCTGCACCAATTTCAACAAGCTTAATATGTGTAGGGCGCTCAACACATGACGCTGCCATATTTGCAAGACGCACGGAAATGGGAGCTACTGTACCGAGACGTTTCGGATTTTGTATCCACCGCTTAAAAAACAGACGTGTTTCACCACGAAGAAACTTGGATTGCATACGCTATTCTCGATCCTGATAAGATACAAAACTATTTATATCCCACATTGAATGCTACATCAATGATGAAGCATTCAATTGAATTTGCTAAGACTAGACCACAGACAAGATTAAAGAGTCTCTATCATGTTCTCCAAAAAGCCACATAATTATGGTATACACGACATACGCGTGGGGGTTATCGGTGCTACCGGAAATGTTGGCCGCACTATTCTGCAAATTCTGGAAGAGAAAGGATTCTCTCAAGCCAACATAACAGCTGTGGCGTCAAGACGGTCCATCGGACGAGAGATATCTTATGGTGATAAAGGTATTCTGAAAGTTATTCCTCTCGAAGATTTTGATTTCTCAAGTACGCAGGTTGTTCTCAGCTCCGCTGGAAGCACAACAGCAAAAGCGTTTGTAGAGCGAGCAATGGCCGCAGGATCTATTGTGATTGACAACAGCAGTGCCTTTCGGTTGGACAAGAATGTTTCTCTGCTTATTCCTGAAGTGAATGCAAAAGATATTGCCCTTGTCAAACAAAAAAGAATTATCGCAAGTCCTAATTGCGCTATGATACAGCTTGCCGTAGCCCTTAAACCCCTCGATGATTTTGTTCCAATCAAACGCGTCATTGTCAGCACATACCAGTCTGTTTCGGGCGCTGGGAAAAAGGCTATGGATGAGCTTTTTTCGCAAACACGCGCTGTTTATATGAACAGCCCCACCCAAACAGAGTATTTTCCTAAGGTCATAGCGTTCAATCTTATTCCTCAGATCGATTCTATTGATACAGCGGGCCATACAGGGGAAGAGATCAAAATTATGAAGGAATTCAAAAAGGTCATGCACCGGGATATTCCCATCAGTGTTACGGCTGTGCGCGTGCCTGTTTTTATCGGTCACTCCATGAGTGTTAATGTGGAATTTAAGGATAAGATGACTGTAAGCGATGCTAGGAGCGTTCTAAAAAAAGCCCACGGAGTTACCCTCATCCCAGATTCTCAGAATTACACAACACCTGCAGAAGTATGTGGTGAAAATGACATATTTATTAGTCGTATTCGAAAAGATCTAAGCTGTGAGCATGGTTTGAACATGTGGATTGTGGCGGACAACCTACGTAAAGGTGCGGCCCTTAACGTTGTACAAATTCTTGAGTTATTGATAGAAAGAAAGATAGTGTAGAATACAATTATCTTGGCGGTGCAACTTGCCCAAGATGCTTGAGTCTCACTTTTGGGTACACTTCGCTTTGAGCCATAACAATTGTTGAGGGGCGAATGCGTTCTAGGATTGATCGTACATAAGGACGTAGCATCGCTGTTGTTAGAAGAACGGGCATTTCTCCTTGCACCATAAGCTCATCAAAAATAGCTTTCAGATTGCTTATAAATGCTTGGAGTGTACTTGGGGCCAAGGCAAGATTTTTCACTTCTCCATCTCCCACTAAAGCTTCCGTCAAGAGCTGTTCCCATGTGGGGCCCAGATTCACAACACTCAGCATATGATCATGATCAACATGGGCATAGGTGATTTGCCGCATCAGGCGCAGGCGCACATGTTCTGTAATAATCGTTGTATTACGAGAAAAGGTACACGCTTCGGCGATAGCTTCTAAAATTCCCATAAGATCGCGAATGGAAACACGCTCAGAGACAAGGTTCTGAAGTACACGCTGAATACTTCCCACTGAAATATGACTAGGAATAATGTCATTCAGGAGTTTTTTGTAAGGATCTCCCAGATCATCTAAGAGTTTTTGCACTTCTGCAAAGGATAAGAGCTCTCCCATATGATCTTTAACAATTTCCGTTAAGTGTGTCGTAAGAACCGTTGCATTATCAACGACTGTATAACCACGCGTTTCCGCTTCAATTTTAAGACTGGGTGTAATCCAAACAGCAGGAAGACCAAAAGTAGGTTCTGTTATACGCTCGCCTTCTAAACGTATGGGCTGACCCGCTGGATCCATAATGAGAAAATGCATCGGGCGAAGCTCACCACGTCCGGCTTCAAGCTCCTTGATTTTAATGATATACTCATTACTTTCGAGGTGCATGTTGTCTTGCAAACGTACGGAAGGGAGAATAAAACCTATTTCTCGCACAAGTTGAGACCGTAAATTTTTAATTTGATCTGTCAGGCTCGGGCCAGAAGACGTACTGAGAAGACTGACAAGACCGTAGCCAAGCTCAATCTTTATATGGTCCATCGTGACACGCAAAGGCTCTTCCTTAAGTTCTTCTTTTTCAAGGAGTTCTTGCTGACGTAACAACTGCTTTTCTTCCCCTTCTTTCTTGTCTTTCTCCTTGGAAATTTTCCATGCAGCGCTTCCCGTAACAATGGAGAGTACGAAGAACGGAAGCATCGGCATTTGAGGTAAAATGGACAATAGACCTGTAAGAAACGAACTAAGCCCTAAAGCTGTAGGATACGCACTGAGTTGAGAGAAGAGAGCTTTATCCGCACTTCCTTCCACCCCAGCTTTAGAAACCAAAAGACCTGCTGCTGTGGATACAATTAAAGCAGGAATCTGAGAGACCAAACCATCGCCCACCGTCAAGAGCGTATAGGTGCGCGATGCATCTCCCAGATTCATATCCATTTGTGCGACGCCAATAATAATTCCACCAATGATATTGATAAAGGTAATAAGCAACCCTGCAATAGCATCACCACGGACAAATTTCGCAGAACCGTCCATGGCTCCAAAAAAGTTACTCTCATCTCCGAGCTCCTTACGGCGACGTTTGGCTTCGATTTCATTAATCAATCCAGAGGATAAATCAGCATCGATAGCCATTTGCTTACCGGGCATGGAATCCAAAGTGAATCGGGCCGATACTTCGGCGATACGACCTGAACCTTTCGTAATGACAACAAAATTGACGATGATCAAAATAGCAAAAACAATCATCCCAATGATAAAATTACCAGCCATTAAAAATTGACCGAAAGCTTGGATTACTTTCCCTGCTGCGTGCGTTCCTTCATGACCATAGCCGAGGATAAGGCGTGTGGACGCCACATTGAGCGCAAGACGTGCCATCGTCGCAACAAGAAGAACCGTTGGAAATGCGCTGAATTCAAGGGGTTTTTGGATAAAAAGTGCTGTCATCAGAATGAGGATAGAAAATGTCATAGACATAGCAAGAGCCAGATCCAAAAGAAGCGCTGGAAGAGGAAAAACAAGAACAAAAAGAATCGTCATCAACCCTAGAGCAAAAGCGATATCGCCGCGCTTGAGAAGCTCGTTAAAATTCAAGGTATGAAACGTCAGTGAGCCTATCGGTATCATCCTTTCTTTTTTCTCCTAAATTATGCGACTTGCATATTTTTTTGTTTACTTTCTTCTTCGTACTCCTTGAGCTTATTACGGAGTGTACGAATGGAAATCCCTAAGATGTGAGAGGCATGCGTGCGGTTACCAAGGCAGTGATCAAGAGTGCCAAGAATAAGTTCCTTTTCTACCTGAGCCACCGTTTTCCCAACAAGAATAGGAAAGGGCGATACGACGCCTTCTGGACATGCTTTGTGTCTATCAGGCAGCAAAACCCCTAGATCTTCCAGATCAATTTTATCACCTGAAGAGAGAAGAAGGGCACGATGCATCATGTTTTGTAATTCACGCACATTTCCACGCCAGCTGTATTCTTTAATGGTTTGAAGAACGCCTTCTGTTAACCCTTTAGGAGCTATATGATTGATCTTTGCAAACTTTTGAATAAAATGCTTTGCCAAAAGCTCAATATCTGCCTTGCGCTCACGCAAAGGAGGCAGATGAAGATTCACAACATTGATACGGAAATAGAGATCTTCTCGGAATTCTCCTTTTTCAATAGCTTCAAGTAAATTACGATTTGATGTTGCCACAAGACGAATATCTACACAAACAGGCTGACTTCCTCCAACGCGGTCAATTTTCTTTTCTTGAATGGCTCGAAGAAGTTTGGCTTGAAGGCGAGGATGCATTTCGCTGATCTCATCAAGAAGAAGCGTGCCACCAGAAGCCTCTTCAAACTTACCAATACGACGTGCAACAGCTCCTGTAAAAGCTCCTTTCTCATGGCCAAAGAGCTCAGATTCAAGAAGGTTCTCTGGAATCGCAGCACAGTTGACAGACACAAAAGGTTTATCTTTGCGCTTTGATTTTTGATGAATATAGTGCGCCATTACTTCTTTACCGGTACCTGATTCACCTGTAATCAGTACATTGGCTTGGCTTGGTGCAATCTTATCAGCCAGTTTTACCCATTTGAGTACAACAGGATCTTGGGTCAAAAGTGTGTGATCATCCTGGCTCACAGCCATGAGAACAGCGGCAATAAGCTCCGGATCGGGGGGGAAGGGAATATATTCCTTAGCTCCTGCTCGAATACTCGTAGCAGCTTCTTCCGCAGTTGATGTCACACCACACGCAATAATCGGTATGCTAAAGCGTTCTTCTTTGAGAGATTTAGCAAATTTTGCCACATCGCATTTAATATCCAACAAAATAATATCCGCGCTCAACCCTTCCCGCAGCGCCTGGAGTGCCTGGGTAGATTCGTCATATGTAACAACCTTAGCACCCTTATCAAGTGCAATTTTAGCAGCCGTTGACACATACCCTTCCAATCCTCCAACAAGAAGCACTCTCATTCAATCTTCTCCTCTGCTATACATATTTTCTAAACCCGATCGGCTTTGATGATTTCTGTCATCGTTATTCCCAAGCGGTCCTCAACGAGAACAACTTCACCACGGGCAATGAGCTTGTTATTAACGTAAATATCAATAGCTTCCCCTACACGGCGATCAAGCTCGACGACAGCACCACGACCGAGCTTAAGCAGCTGATTAACGGGCATACTCGCTTTCCCAAGAACGGCTGAGAGTTGTACGGGTATCTCGTAGACGGCATCCAGATCTCTTGGGACTGTATTTCCTTGAAGCGTTTCAACGAGCTCCTGATTTGGAAGACCACTCTTCATTTCTGACGCTGATGCATCTGACGCAAGATCATCAATCATATCTTGCGTCATCCCAGAGGAACCAATGTTACCCCTTTTACTGTCTCCTTCATTGGGAAACACAGAAGTATTTTCATCATCGCGCATCATGGTGACTCTCCCTATATTCTCTCATCACTGTGTCAATGTGTTCTAAGAGTGCTTGTTCATTTCGCTCAGCAAATCCTGTTTTCCAGTCGATTATGATATCTGTTTTTTGCCTATCCTTCTGGCTTTGAAGATGAATAGGAACATCCGTGTACAAAGTGTCAATATATTCTTTAAGTTTCGGAAGAATCGCTTCAGAACAATAAAGAGTGAGCTGATTATCACAATTTAGTTTTTCAAGGACACTTTTTAAGACAGTTTTTACTTCAAGAAGTCCCCCTTGTTCAGAAAAAGCAGGAAAAAGAGCTCTTGTGATCTTTTCTGCAATGACGCCAGCATTGATGCTGCTTTGCATTTCAATGTTTTTGATGTGATCGAAAGAGTGCATCAGTTGATTGAGTACAGAGCGACAATCAGCTTCAATTTCCTGAAGTCCCTGTAGGCGGCCTGCATCAAACCCTTCCATATAGCTTTGACGACAAGCGATAGCGACCTCTTCCTGATCGAAAGAGTGCTCAGCAACGGGTTGGCTAAAATCAGTATCAAAAAGAAATTTTACTGTCATGTGCCCTCTTTACCCTATCATCTCTTCTTCACTTTCAGTGCCTGATTTAATATTAATCTCTCCCTTGTTGGACAACTCCTTTGCAGCCAAGACAATGATGCTTTGAGCCTCATCAACATCCTTAACTCTCACTAAACCAAGGGATTCCATATCTTCCTTCATAATCTTTGCAGCACGTTCTGACATATTTTTAAAGAAAAGCCCTTTAATATTTTCGTTTGATCCCTTCAGCGCCAATGCTAATTTATTTTTATCAGCTACCCGAATAATGGCTTGTATCCCCTGAGCATCAATACGAATAAGATCATCAAAGGTAAACATGAGCGCCTTCACACGTTCAGACGAATCAGGATTCCTTTCCTCCAAAGACCCCATAAACCGCGCTTCCGTAGATCTATCAAAAAAGTTAAAAATTTCTGCAATGAGCTCATGGGGATCTCGTTTGTTTGACCGCGATAAATTACTCATGAACTCTGTCCTAAGAGTACGTTCGATATCTTCGATGATTTCCTTTTGAACGGGCTCCATACGAAGCATGCGTAGGACAACTTCCATGGCCAAATTATCGGGCAAGATCCCAAGAACTTTTGCTGCATGCTCCGTTCTAATTTTAGATAAAATAACAGAAATCGTCTGGGGATATTCATTTTTCAGATAATTGGCAAGCAGTACTTCACTCACATTACCGAGTTTATCCCACATTGTTCGCCCTGCAGGGCCTCGGATCTCCTCCATAATACTTTCAGCACGCTCTTTAGGAAGAATTTTTTGAAGTAGCTTCTCTGTGGTATCAAAACTACCAATCATGGCCCCTGAAGAGTGAAATTCTTTTCTTACATCCTCATACAACCGATCCATCACATTGCCTTCTACTTTTCCTAATTGCGCCATCGTCAGGGATATTTCTTTAATTTCATCTTCGTCCATGCGCGCAAGGACTTTGGTAATTTGCTCTTCGGAAAGGGTTAATAAGAAGGCTGCTGCTTTTTCAATACCCTTTAGTTGTGCATAATCGGATGTCATCCTCATGATTTAGATACCTCTGTCGAGGGCGTTGCCATCCAATTACGAATAATGTTGACCGTTTCTTCAGGATGCTCTTCGATCATATCCCTAATTTGTTGTGCTGTACTTATTGTACGTGGCATTGTCTCTTCTTTCCCCTCTCCTTGACTTGTGAGCATCATCGGCATCGGACCGCTTGTGAGCGACTGTGCGTCATCTGTTGTAGCATTCACCATAGTCTTGCCGCCCGCAGGCGATTCTCTGATTTGATCGATAACCCGTCCAACGAAAGGTTTGACAAAAAGGAGCAGTGTAAGAAGTCCAATAAGTCCAGGAATGGCTATGTTTGCAATCTGTGAGAGGCTGATCTGCGAAAGAATTTTATCAACTATTGTCGCAGGAGGCTCCATGGGTTCACCCGGTGCAAAAGGGAGATTAATAAGCTCCACCACATCCCCACGATCGGTATTAAATCCAACAGCCGTTTTGACGAGCGTTGATAGCTGCTCGATCTCTTCTTTTGGGCGCGCTTGATATTTGCCATCTTGTCCGTAGGTCCCATCTACAAGAACAGCTACGGATAGTTTCTTCACGCCTCCTGATTCTTTAATCAGAGTTTTGTTAGTCTTTGAAATTTCATACGTCGTGTTTTCCTCATTACGACTATTTTTGTTAGATGACTGCGTTCCCTTACCTCCTTGCCCTCCTTGTTCACTTTCGGGCAAGGCATTTTGAACAGATACCGTCCCCTCATTCCCTTGCTCACTACTCGATCCATTTTCACCACTTGTGCTTGTGGAACGTACCACTTGTCCATCAGGATTATATTCTTCAGAATTAATTGTCACACGATCAAAATCCATCTCAGCATTCACTTCCACGCGTGCTTTGCCTGGTCCCAACGTTTTTTCTAAGAGACCCTCAGTGATCTGGGCGAGTTTTTGCTCGTAAGCAGAGCGCATTTCCTGATTATTCCCCATCGCAAAGCCATTGCTATCACTTTGCCGAGCGAGAAGACTTCCTTTGTCATCCACAATAGTAATTTTTTCAGCAGAAAGCCCCGAAACGGCAGAGGCTACCAAGTGTTGAATGCCAAGAACCTGCCCTTGACTTAACCGCCCATGATTCATTTTGAGAACAATCGAGGCCGTAGGCGGCGTGTAGTCCTTCGAAAATATTTCTTTTTTAGGAATGACGAGATGAACACGTGCTGAGGAGACACCTTGGATAGAGCGGATCGATTTTGCGATTTCCCCCTCCATTGCTCGAACAAAGTTAATATCCATGATCGAACTTGACGTTCCTAAGATATCGGCCTTGTCAAACAGCTCATAGCCAAGGGAGCCTGTTCCAGGAATACCTGCTTGAGCCAGATCCATTCGGATCCGTGCGACACGGTCCCCTGGAACAAAAATTTGCGTGCCATTTCCCCGGAGCTCATAAGGGATTCCCATCGATTCAAGGCGATCGACAATCTGTCCTGCATCTGAAGCTTCGAGTTGAGAAAAAAGAACAGCCAGAGGGGGTTTTGTCGTTTGCATAATAAGATACCCCAAAAATGCGAGGGAAATCATAGCTGTTGCGATAAGAACCACGAGTTTTCCTGCACCAAGGCTTTGGAGAAACTGTTTAAGCTCGTTCACTTTTATTCTTATTTGTCTAAAATTTCTATTCCCACCCTAGAGGACAAAAACTAAATAAATGGTTAACAGATGAGGGAGAAGTAGGAAAATTCTGCCGGAGAGGGGAAAAAACTATGGCAAGAGTCTTAATAGTCTTGGTGGCTTTGCTCATGCACTTGCGCTAGAGCCTGCAAAAAACACATCACCCGTTGCAAAACTTTTTATAGTCCCATCGTCCGTTTCTAAAACAAGGTGTCCATTGGTATCGAGATCCATAAACGTTCCCTTTATCCGCTGTTCCTCCTGTTGAAGATGGATAAGAGAATGCTTTGGATCATGCAAGGAAATCCATTTCCGGCGCAGCGACGGCCACCCGCCATTTTCTAGAAAAGAAAAAGAGTCCAAAAGACAATGCCCCAGACATTCCATAAGACTCTCGTTAGGAATCATAACTCCTTCGTCCTTTAGGTTTGTTGTAGGATAAAGAACATGAAGCGGCGACGATGACGTATTCACACCTATGCCAAGAGATAGGATGACACTGTCTTGTTTTATTTCTAAAACCTCAAGAAGAATACCTGCTATCTTCTTTCCATTCAAAAGCAGATCATTGGGCCATTTGAGGGTTAAAAGCGAATGAAAGTCCTCGCGTTTGGGATGATGGATTGTCTTAGGATCAGCAGGACCAGCCACATTTAAAAGAGCACAATGGAGACCTAAAACAGCTGCAAAAGGAGATAAATGAAAGAGGCGAGGGGAACAGGACAATACAAATGTTGCATAGATATTTCCTTGAGGAGACTCCCACGTTCGTCCACGCCTCCCACGCCCCTGAGTTTGTTCTTTGGCATAAATAGAAAAAGGTGGAGATATGCCCTTTTGATACAGGTCGCTGGCAACGTCCATGCTACTCGAAACAGAATCGAAGGAATAACAGGTAAATGTCATCGATGAAAAAGTCGATAAAAATGATGAAGGGAAATGTCCTTAAAACTCACGTATAAAAAAGTGTTACAGCAGCTAGATTTGTCCAATTGAAAAGGTACTTAGGCATAAAGATAAGCAGCGTCAATACCCCTATGGAAGTAATAACGATAAGATAATTAAGACTCAAGTTTGCTGAGATCGTTCCCATAAGCGATGAAGCCTGTCCACTATCAAAAAACATAATCTTCAAAATATTCAGATAGTAATAAGCTGTTACGACGGTCGTTAAAACCATGAAAATTGCTACTGTATAAAACTCTGACCCTACCGCTGCCTGTAACAAGAAAAGTTTACCCAGAAATCCTGGAAAGGGCGGCAAGCCTGACAATGTGAGAATAAGAATAGCAATAGCAACGGCTACAAAAGGACGTTGTATTGCAAGTCCTTTAAGGTCAGCAAGGGTGTCAACAGTAGCACCATTGCGCAGTAATATCATTACGCATGTTAAGAGACCAATCATCGCAAATACGTAGAGAGACGTATAGAACAAACTGGCTTGTAACCCCGTTTCATTGGCAAAAGCGATTCCAATTAATGAAAACCCAACACTACTAATAGACGCGTAAGCCAAAAAGCGTCTTAGGTTTGTCTGTGGGACAGCTGCAACCGCACCCAAAACCATTGAAGCTAAAGCGATACAGATTAAAATGGGCTGCCATGTGCTGAGCCCATTGTAGATCGGACCACATAAGAATCTCATAAGAAAACCAAGAACCGTGATCTTAGGCGCTGTAGCAATGAGAATGAGAAGTGCATAGGGTGTGCTTTGGTAAACATCCGGGGTCCACATGTGGAAGGGTACAGCAGAAGCCTTAAAAGCAAGCCCACAAATGACAAAAGCAAGCCCTACCGAAAATCCAATGTCCATCGTTCCTAGCGAATTGAGAGCATTTTCTAAGACGTCGAAATTCGTTGTTCCCGAATAACCGTAGATAAAACTAATACCAAAAAGAATAAAACCGCTGGCAACTCCCCCTAAGATAAAATATTTTACCACAGCCTCTGTTACATGCCTTTCTTTGTGAAAAAGACCGATGAGAACGTAAAAACACAGACTTTGCATCTCAAGCGCTATATACATGGGTAAAAAATCGTTGGATGATATAAGAATAAACATCCCTAAAACGGCGCAGAGAAGAAGGACAGCGAATTCAAACTGGCGGACTTTGAAAAAAGATAAATGAGAGTGGAGATTGAGCAAGATAACAAATGTCGCAACCGCAACGACATATTTGATAAAGGCGCTAAAACTATCATGAAAAAAGTGACCGTTAAAAGTAATGTCACGCAGACTTGTGGCAAAAAACAAAGATACAATGAGACCTAAGAAGACAACGAGCGTCCCACGAAAAATCCATGGTTTTTCCTTATTCCGTCCCAAGGCTCCCCAAAGACTAAAGCCGAGGATCGCAAAGATGAGGATAACTTCCGGTAATGCCGGCATGAAGTGTGTCAGATTCATCTGTAATAACCTACCTTAGACATGGTGCTTGACAGTGACAGTCGAAGGGGAAACCCTCAAGAAAGAGGGTGGGACCAAACCCACAGGAGGGGTGCTTGTAAATGTACCCAGAAGAGTGCGTTTATGCACAACACGCTTCGAACAAACCTCCAGAAGCTTTTGTGCATAAGGATTTAAAACAGTTGTTACGGATTGAGGATATAAACCTATGACAACCACCGGCACAACCAGTGCTATAAGTACCATTGATTCGGAAAGACGTAAATCAAACATCTTCTTCACATCAATACCTTCCCCCTTAATTCTATCATACATAATACGCCGGTAAAGCCATAAAGCATAAGAGGCACTTAAAACCACCCCGAGAACGGCAAAAGCCGCTAATGTCGGAGAAATCTGGAAAAGAGATAAGGAAACGAGAAACTCTCCCAAAAAACCACTCGTTCCTGGAAGACCGATAGAAGCCAGAGTAAAAAGCATAAAAAGAATCGCATACTGAGGCATCTTCGATACAAGCCCACCATAATGGGAAATTTCCCGCGTATGAAAACGCTCGTAAACAACACCTACGCAAAAAAAGAGTGCAGCAGACACAAGGCCATGACTTAACATCTGAAGGATAGACCCTACAATTCCATAATGCAAAAATGTAAAAATACCCACTGTTACAAACCCCATATGGGCAATCGAAGAATAAGCAATAAGCCTTTTCATATCGCGTTGCACAAGAGCGACAAGGGATGTATATACGATAGCAACGAGAGACATAAGAAAGATAAGCGGTGCAAAATAATAGGATGCCTCAGGAAATAAAGGAAGAGACAAACGTAGCATACCATAACCACCCAGTTTCAAAAGCACACCCGCTAAGAGCATGGACCCCGCCGTTGGTGCTTCTACATGGGCGTCAGGAAGCCATGTATGAAAAGGCCACATAGGAATTTTCACAGCAAATGCTCCAAAAAGAGCGAGCCATAGCCAGCATTGAAGATCAAAAGAAAAAGTAGCATGCTGCATTTCGAGTATGTTTGTTGTTCCCGCTTCATAATACACAACAACAAAGGCAATGAGTGTTAAGACAGAACCCACAAGAGTAAACAGGAAAAATTTAAACGTCGCATAAATACGCCTATCTCCTCCCCATATACCGATGATAAAGAACATGGGAATAAGAACGGCCTCGAAGAAAAAATAAAAAAGAATAAGATCAAGAGCGCAAAAAACGCACACAAGAAAAGACTCAAGTACAAGAAAACAGATATAATATTCCCGCACGCGCTTAAGATGATAATTGTGAATGAATGATAGAAAAACAAGAAAAGACGTTAAAAGAACAAAACATAATGAAAGTCCATCGACACCTAAATGATATGAACTATTAAAAGAGGCAATCCATGGATACTTTTCAACAAACTGCATTTCTGTAACGAAAGGATCGAAATGGAACCATAGGAAAAAACTAAGGAGCAAATGAATACCACTTATAAGTAGCGCAACACGGGGCGTATTGGTTGAACTTTGCAAATCACCGATAAAAAATATCGTCAAAGCTCCAAGCAGCGGAAGAATAATCAGGAATGTTAAGAGAGGGATGTTCACTAAAGAACTCTCAATTTAATCAAGAGGTAAAAAATAACTGCAAACACCCCAATCATCATAGCGAAGGCATAGTGATAAACATAGCCTGTTTGAAAGTTTCTTAAAGAAGAAGAAATCCGAACCGTGAGGTTACTTATCCCATTGGGGCCAAAACGATCAATCAATTCTATATCTCCTTTTTGCCAAAAGAGGTTCCCAAGGAGTATGGCACCCTGTACAAAAATTTTATGATACATTCTATCAAAAAACCACTTATTTAAAAGAAATACATAGATATATTTTAAATGACGGCTCAAATTAAACGCCAGGTGTGGTTTGGAAAAAAAGAAAAAATAGGCAACAGAAACACCAAGAAGAGATACAACAACGGGAGCCTGCAAGACCCAACTAGGGACGGGGTGATGATGTAAGATAAAGAAACTCTCAGAAATAAATCCTAGAAGGACTGACCCCACAGCTAAAATCAAAAGTGGTACACGCATTATCCACGGTGCTTCATGAATATGAGCCATCACACGCTCATCTGCTTTTGGATCCCCATGAAAAACCTTAAGTAACAAACGCCAACTATAAAGAGCTGTCATGAAAGCAACAACAAGGCCTATCCAAAAAAGCTTGAATGAGAGTGTTGTTTCCGCAGCAAATGTGGCCACAAGGATGCTATCCTTAGAATAAAACCCTGAGAAGAAAGGAATCCCCGAAAGTGCAAGGCTTCCAATCCACATCATACTCCAAGAAAAAGGAATGTACTTATAGAGTCCACCCATTTTTTCAATATTTTGTTCATCTGATAATGCATGAATAACGGCCCCTGCACTGAGGAATAAAAGAGCCTTAAAAAACGCGTGGGTAATCAAGTGAAAAAATGACGCATCCACAGCATTCATACCTGCAGCCATGACCATATAGCCTAACTGGCTACACGTGGAATAAGCAATAATGCGCTTGATATCATCTTGGACAATAGCCACCGTAGCTGCAAAAAAGCATGTAGCTCCTCCAATAATGGACATAAACACCTGTACCCCGGGCGCTAGCACAAATAAAGGGTGAAGGCGAATCAGTAAGTACACCCCCGCTGTGACCATAGTAGCTGCATGAATAAGCGCAGAAACGGGTGTTGGCCCTTCCATAGCATCAGGTAACCATGTATGGAGACCAATCTGTGCTGACTTCCCCATCACACCCAAAAAAAGCGCCGCACACACGAAAGTAATCCCATCAACCTCATAGCCGAAAAAAGTAAAGATCTTCTCTTGATAAAGCAGATCTTCCGCAGAACTAAGAATCGCTGAAATATCAAGAGTTGAGCTAAGCCAAAAAAGACCTGCAAGACCGAGAATAAGTCCAGCATCTCCTATCCTGTTGGTCACAAAAGCTTTAATCGCTGCTGCATTGGCTGAAGGTCGCTTATGCCAAAAGCCAATCAGCAAATAGGATGCGAGCCCTACACCCTCCCACCCAAAAAACAGCTGCAACAAATTGTGGGACATGATGAGAGAAAGCATAAAAAAAGTAAATAAACTTAAGTATCCCATAAACCGTGGGATGGATGGATCATGGGCCATATAGCCGATGGAATATACATGGATAAGAAAAGAAATAACGTTCACCATCGCAAGCATGGTAAGGCTTGTTTTGTCCATGAGCATACCAAAGCTCACTTTGAGATTTGCCACATTCAGCCATTCCCAGAAAATAAGTATTTTATTTTTTCCAGTTTCTGTGAGGCCTACGTTAAAAAAAAGATAAAGGGATGCAACGGCTGCCACCGCCATAAGACTACATGTTATAAGCTGCACCCACGAATCCTTCACACGCTTATTGAGAAGAGAAGCGAGAAAAAAACCAGCAAGAGGAGAAAAAAAAGCAACTGCGTCAATCATCCCTACTACCCCTTCATCTGGTTCAGATCATCCACACGAATAGAGTGGTTCTCTCTATAATAAACGACGAGAATAGCAAGACCGATGGCCGCTTCTGCTGCAGCTACTGTTAAAATAAATAGTGAAAATACTTGACCTGTCAGATCGTGTAAATGGTTTGAGAAGGCGACAAAATTGATGTTAGACGCAAGCAACATAAGCTCAATAGACATCAACATCAAGATCAGATTGCGACGATTGAGAACAACTCCCAAAAGTCCAAGGGAGAAGACAACCGCTCCGAGCATAAGAAAATACCGCAGGGGAATCATTGAAGGAATCCTTGTTTTGATTTGACTTTTATGAGCCTCAATGTGTTAGAGGGGGATCGCTCTAGCTGCTTGTCCAGATTTTGATGCTTGAACGTATTTTTCTTGTTTAATGCTAAAGTAATAGCCCCGATCATAGCGATGAAGAGAATCATTCCCGATAATTGAAACGCAAGAAAATAGTCTGTATAAAGGATACTCCCTAAAGCTGCAGTATTCGTTCCCTCTTCAGAAACACTGTACCCCCCAACGTTACTTATACGATCATAACTCTTCCACACCCATATAACCGCTACTAGTTCTGTTAGAAAAAATAAACCTGAGCCTGTTGCCAAAAGCCAAAAGCTTCCCACATGCTCTCTTACCCTATCAAAATTCACATCAAACATCATTACAACAAACAAAAACAAAATGGCTACAGCCCCTACATAGACAATAGCTAGAATCAAAGCCAGGAACTCTGCACCAGCGAGGAGGAATATGACTGATGTATTGAGAAAAGCTGCAATAAGGAAAAGCACACTATAGATAGGGTTGCGTGCAGCGATCACACCGACCGTCATCATAACAAGCTTCAAAGATACCATAAAAAAGATGAGCAGCGTAGGTGTCATCTCAGGAAGGGCGATATCAACTGCCATGAGCTTTACCTATACCTCTTGTCTGTGTTGATGTGAGCTTCTATCTGACGTTCCCACCGATCACCATTATCAAGTAGCTTTTCTTTGTTATAGAGAAGCTCTTTGTGTGTGAAAGTGGCATATTCGAAGTTAGGCCCTTCTACAATAGCATCCACAGGGCATGCCTCTTGACACAACCCGCAATAAATGCACTTGGTCATATCAATATCATACCGTGTTGTACGACGAGTGCCATCTTCTCGCGGTTCGGCTTCAATCACAATGGCTTGCGCTGGACAAATGGCCTCGCAGAGCTTACAAGCAATACAGCGTTCCTCACCACTTTCATAGCGGCGTAGCGCATGCTGCCCACGAAATCGCGGACTTAGGGGGCCCTTTTCATTGGGGTAAAGTAGTGTGACTTTACGCTTAAAGAGGTAACGCAACGTCGTCCAAAATCCTTTAAAAATATCGAGAAGAAGGAAATGCCTGAGCCTCATTTGCAGTTTCATCTAAGAGCCCCTTTCCACTGCAAATCAAAAGCAAAGACCACAATCGCGGTAAGTACAAGCCAAACGAGAGAAATGGGTAAAAAGACCTTCCAGCCAATACGCATGAGCTGATCAAAACGAAATCGTGGCAATGTAGCCCTGGCCCATAGAAAAATAAAAAGGAAAAAACAGATCTTAAGGATAAACCAAACCGTCTCTGGAACGTAGGTCAACGGGACTACATTAAAGGGAGGTAGCCATCCCCCAAAAAATAATATTGTTGCAAGAGCACTCATTAAGATCATATTGGCATATTCACCAAGGAAAAAAAGAGCAAAGGACAGCGACGAATACTCTACATGGAACCCTGCAACAAGTTCAGACTCTGCCTCAGGAAGATCAAACGGAGTGCGGTTTGTTTCTGCGAGTGCTGAAATGAAAAAAATAACAAAGAGAGGGAAAAGAGGGATACAAAACCACATACCCTGCTGAGCGAGGACAATCTGTTGTAAGTTCAAAGATCCTGCGAGTAAAATGACTGTCACAAAAACAAAACCGATGGACACTTCATAGGAGATCATCTGTGCAGCTGAACGCAGAGCCCCAAAAAGAGCATACTTCGAATTACTTGCCCATCCCGCAATGATAATGCCATAAACTCCCAGAGAGGATATGGCAAAGAGGTAGAGAATACCAACATCGATATGAGCAATAGTAAATGTGCTATTGAAGGGGATAACCGCCCATGCAGAAAGACTGAGCGCGAAAGTGAGCACGGGGGCAAGAAGAAAGAGAAACCGATTAGCAGATAAGGGAATGATGACTTCCTTGTGCATGAGCTTGACTGCATCTGCAATGGGCTGCAGTAAACCAAAGGGACCACAAAGCTGCGGCCCCACGCGTAGCTGCATAAACGCCATAACCTTACGCTCTGCATAGGTTAAATAAGCAACTCCTAGCAACAGTGGCACTACGACAAGCATAATCTTAAGAACAATTTCAAGAATGTAGAGCCCATAGGTCTGGTAAAGTGAGGTGACAAGATCAATCATGGGCCTTCACTCTTTCCTTCAAGGCCTTTTTAAATGCTAAAGCACACTCCGCCATGATTATCGAATTTTTTGCAATGATATTACTCATGTAAAAGTCTGACACAGGTGAGAGAAAAGGTCGATGACTGAGTGCTGCACTTGCTTTGCGTTTATCTATTTTCGGAACATAAGTATCTCTTCTCATGCCATCCGTAGCAAAAAGAGGATAATCATCCACTAGGCACCTATACAGCTCTTGAGGGGTGTTGAAGGCCAGAGGAGAACCACACACTTCAGATAGCGCACGCAAGATCCTCCAATCTTCCTTCGCATTGTTTGGAGGTAGAACCGCTTGCTGTGTTTTTTGAATGCGCCCTTCAAGGTTAACATAGGTCGCATTTTTTTCTGTATAGGCCACACCAGGTAAGATAATATCTGCGTGGTTTGCTCCTTCATCCCCATGATGTCCTTGGTAGATGATTAGAGCATTTCGCAAGCGTGCGAAATCGATTTGATCTGCACCTAAGAGATAGACGACTTTGATCTCCCCTCTCTCGCATGCTCCGTAAATATCTTCGAGAACAAAACCGTTGCTCTTTGGAAGAAATCCGACATCAAAGGCTCCTACAGTTGCTGCTGCAGTGGCAAGAACATTATAGCCATTCCATCCCTCTCGAATGATACAGTTCTCTAGGCAAAAAACCTTGATGAAATGTTCTAGTTTCTCTGCATCAGGATGAGCAAAAACGGCCTCTCCCAAAATAATCATAGGATGATTGGCTAAAGCAATTTTTCGTGTGAAGGGATGCGTTGGATCGCGCAAAAAAGCGAGCGCGCCAGGAGTATCCCCTAAATGCGTGTAAGAATATGTAAGGTCAATGGCCTTCCCTACAAGGCCCACAGTCAGCGCTCCACTTCTCATGCGCTTTTTAAGACGCGCATTAACCAAAGTAGCCTCAGTGCGTGGATTGGCACCGATAATGAGGCACACGTCAGCCTTCTCAATTCCTTCAATAGTGACATTGAAAAGATAATCTTCACGGCATTGTGGCATGAGCCTAGATCCGTTCCAGCGGGATTCTAGGTGGGGTACTTCTAAAGCTTCCATCAACTTCTTCAAGCTATAGAGAGCTTCGACATCGCACATGTCACCGGAGATGGTTGCCACTTCATGACTTTTGACACTGGTCAGCAATTTTGCAGCAGCGTCGAGAGCATTCGTCCACGAGACTGGTTGCAAAGGATTTTTCTTCGTTGGGTCTTTTGAGGAGGGATGACGGAGATAGGGTTGATCAAGGCGCTGGTATGTCAAGCCATCGTAGGAAAAGCGCGTTTTATCTGAAATCCATTCTTCATTTATGGGGTCAAAGGAACGGGGGAGGATGCGCATCACTTCCAGTGGAGAGCCAATCTCTGTATCGACACGGGTGTCAATCCAAATGCGGGAGCCTACGGCATCCATCACATCAATGCTGGGCGTCTTAGTGAGTTCCCAAGATCGGCCATGAAAAGCATGGGGCTTATTGGTCAGAGCTCCCACTGGGCAAATGTCAATGAGGTTTCCTGATAGCTCTGATGTGATGGCACTTTCTAGAAGGGTTGTAATTTCTGTTTCTTCGCCTCGATGAAGGGTTCCCAATTCAGAAGTGCCGGCAACTTCTTGGCAAAATCGTATGCAGCGCGTGCAGTGAATGCACCGCGTCATAACGGTCTTGATCAAGGGCCCCATGTACTTATCTTCAACGGAGCGCTTATTGAGATCAAAGCGATTCCTTCCCCGGCCATAACTCATCGTAATATCCTGCAGATCACATTCACCCCCTTGATCACAGATTGGGCAATCGAGGGGATGGTTAATGAGCAAGAGCTCCAATACGCCTTGACGGGCTTTTTTCACCTTGTCAGTGTTTGTGTGGATGACCATGCCCTCGCTAGCGGGCATCGCACAACTGGCAATGGGCTTGAGTGATTTCTCCATTTCCACCAGACACATCCGGCAGTTTCCCGCAATAGGAAGTTTTGGGTGGTAGCAAAAGACAGGGATTTCTATACCTACTTGTTGGCACGCTTGAAGAACTGTGGATCCTTCAGGTACTTCAACGGGAAAGTTGTTAATCATGAGCTTGACCATGATGGGCTACTTTCCCCCTTTCTTTGTCATCAACCGCTCCTCAATTTCATGGCGAAAATGTTTAATGAGCCCTTGAATAGGCCAAGCTGCTGCGTCGCCTAGAGCGCAAATAGTGTGCCCCTCAACCTGATGAGTCACATCAAGAAGTGTATCGATATCTTTTTGCTTTCCTTTTCCTTCACTGAGACGCGTCATCATACGCCACATCCATCCTGTCCCTTCGCGACAGGGGGTACACTGACCACAACTTTCATGCATATAGAACTTAGATATTCGGGTGATGGCCTTGATGAGATCGGTACTTTTATCCATGACAATGACTCCTGCTGTACCAAGACCTGATTCCACAACGCGTAGACTATCAAAATCCATATCAACAGTGTCGCAAATATCCCTGGGAATAAGTGGTACTGAAGACCCCCCTGGAATAACAGCTTTCAGGTTATTCCACCCACCCCGTACACCTCCCGCGTGACGATCAATAAGCTCACGCAAGGGAATCCCCATGGCTTCCTCAACATTACAGGGGGTATTGACATGACCGGAGATACAGAAAATTTTTGTTCCTGTATTATTAGGTTTCCCAATCCCTGCAAACCAGGACGCTCCGCGACGAAGGATGGTAGGGACAACAGCAATACTTTCCACATTATTAACTGTGGTAGGACAGCCATAAAGCCCTACTTGAGCAGGGAAGGGAGGTTTAAGACGCGGCATACCTTTGCGTCCCTCAAGGCTTTCAAGAAGTGCTGACTCTTCCCCACAAATATAGGCTCCTGCTCCTCGGTGAACATAAAGGTCAAAGTCCCAACCGGCTTTGCAAGCATTTACTCCCAAGAGCCCTGTTGCATACGCTTCGTCTACGGCTTTTTGAAGGATGATAGCTTCGTTGTAAAATTCACCACGGACGTAGATGTAACCCTTGTGTGCTCCAATAGCAAAGCCTGCGATGAGGGCGCCTTCGATGAGTTTATGGGGCTCATGGCGCAAAATATCGCGATCTTTACATGTGCCCGGCTCGCTTTCATCGGCATTGACCACAAGATAACTGGGCTTCACGTGTTCTTTGGGCATAAAGGACCATTTCACACCTGTGCTAAAGCCGGCACCACCTCGCCCACGAAGACCAGAAGCCTTAATCTCGTCAATAATGCCCTCGCGGCCTCTTTTGAGAATATCCTTTGTCATATCCCAATCCCCACGCCTTTGAGAGACGTTAAGGAAGGGAGGCTCTTGTCCGTGGAGGTTCGTAAAAATACGATCGTTTTGTCGTAGCATCAACAATCCTCCTCAGATGAGGTCTGGATTGTTGGCAGGAAGGAGGTCGATAGAGGTGCTGAGGCCTGACGCCCTATGGCTGAATAGGGTTCAGGGGTCTGTCCCTTCTTAATTTGATTTTCGGTCCGGCATTTTTCAATTAATTCAATAACAGAGTTGTGATCAAGATCCTCGAAATAGGTATCGTTAATTTGAACGACGGGCGCATTGACACAGGCGCCCAGGCATTCTACTTCTTCGAGGCTAAAAAGACCATCCGCGGTCACTTCTTTAAGTCCAATGCTGAGGTGCTTTTTGCATGCCTCCCTCAAATCCTCCGCACCACGTAGCCAGCACGGTGTTGTACCGCAGATCTGGATATGATACATCCCTACGGGTTCAAGGTGAAACATTGTGTAAAAACTCGCTACCTCGTGGACTTTCAAAACACTGACATTGAGCACCTTCGCCACAGCTTCAAGGGCTTCAAAAGAAAGCCATCCTCCGTTTTGACGCTGTGCGATATCAAGAACCGGCAGTAGGGCACTTTGGCTATGGTCCGCAGGATACTTCGCTAAGTGCTTTTCAACAAGTTTTTGATTGTTCTTTGTAAACGCAAACATCAGCGATCAATTTCTCCAAAGACAATATCCATTGATCCCACAATAGCAACCATATCTGACATCATATGCCCCTTTGACATCCACTCTGTGGCTTGAAGAAAGGGGAAGCCGGGTGCACGAATTTTGCAACGATAGGGCTTATTGGATCCATCAGCCACAAGATAAACACCAAACTCTCCCTTTGGCGCCTCTACACAAATGTATACCTCTCCTTCTGGAACGTGAAAACCTTCGGTATAAAGTTTAAAGTGGTGAATAAGCGCTTCCATGGAAGATTTCATCTCAGAGCGCTTTGGCGGCACGACCTTTGGATTATTTGCTGCGATGGATCCTTGTGGCATCTGATCAAGGCACTGATGGACTAGTTTAATTGATTCCCGCATCTCGGCCACACGCACAAGGTAACGGTCATAACAATCTCCATGAAGACCAATGGGAATGTCAAAATCAAGTTCCTCATATACTTCATAAGGCTGAGACTTTCTTAGATCCCAGGGTACTCCACTCCCCCGCAGCATGGGTCCCGTGAAGCCCCATTCAATGGCCTGATCCTTGCTGACAATCCCAATATCCACTGTGCGTTGCTTAAAAATGCGATTCTCTGTCACAACAGCTTCCATATCATCGACCATGTGAAGGAAAGGTGCGCAAAAGTCTCTGATATCTCCCAATAACCCTTCGGGAAGATCTTGATGTACACCGCCGGGACGAAAATAGGCTGCATGGAGGCGTGCACCGCACACACGCTCATAAAACGCCATGATTTTTTCACGTTCTTCAAAGGCCCATAGAAAGGGAGTAAGCCCCCCAACATCGATAATAAAGGTTGTGATATTCAAAAGATGATTAGCAATGCGCGTAAGCTCTGAGAAAAGAACACGAATATACTGGGCTCTCCTCGGAACTTCCAGCTGAAGCAACTTTTCAATGGCAAGAACAAAAGCATGCTCCTGATTCATCGGTGAGACATAATCCAAGCGATCGAAATAGGGAAGGGCTTGTAGATAGGTTTTATGCTCAATGAGTTTTTCTGTACCCCGATGGAGAAAGCCAATATGGGGATCTGCACGTTCTACCACTTCTCCATCGAGTTCTAGTACAAGGCGCAGTACACCGTGCGTTGCTGGATGTTGCGGTCCAAAATTGAGGGTATAGGTATTTTTCTCAGCGGTCACGTGCAATCCCTTCTCCCGTGGATGCTTTTTCATCGCCCGGCAAGGTATAACCATCAACAGCACCTTGAAGCATGCCCTCCCATGGGCTGATAAAGTTAAACGCGCGAAAGGCTTGAGGAAATACAACGGGTTCATAAACGACTTTCCCAGCTTCAGTGTCGTAGCGCACCTCATAGTAGCCAGAAAGAGGAAAGTCTTTACGCAAGGGATGACCGTCAAACGTATAATCTGTCAAAATACGACGAAGGTCTGTATGCCCTTCAAAGGTAATTCCAAAAAGGTCAAATACCTCTCGCTCATACCAATCAGCTGCTTGGAAAATAGAGGTAATCGAAGGAACGGATTCTTCTTCCGCAACGGCCACTTTCATACGCAGACGTTTGTTATAATGCATGCTTAAAAAATGATAAACCATCTCAAACCGTTTAGAGCGACTGGGATAATCGACGGCTGTGATATCGGTCAGTTGGTTAAATAGACAGTCATTGTGGTCGCGTAGAAATGTCACACCACGCACAAGCTGCTCGAGGGATTCAAGTGTTACCGTAAACTCGTGATATGTAAAAGAACAAGAAGCACATGCTCCCTTGAGAAGATTTGTTACTCTGACATAAAATTCTTGCTCATGGGATGTCATCATAGGAGGAAGCTACCTGACAAAGACTCTTTGTTGCTGAATTTTTTGCTTAAGCAGTAAAATACCATAAAGCAAGGCCTCTGCGGTAGGAGGACACCCTGGAACATAGACATCCACAGGGACAATACGATCACACCCACGCACGACGGAATACGAATAGTGATAGTACCCTCCACCATTCGCACAGCTTCCCATGGAAATCACATACCGTGGCTCTGGCATTTGGTCATAAACTTTACGCAATGCTGGTGCCATTTTATTTGTGAGTGTACCGGCCACGATCATGACGTCAGATTGGCGAGGGCTTGGGCGAAAAAATGAACCAAAACGATCCAGGTCATAGCGACTCGCTGCCGTATGCATCATCTCCACAGCACAACATGCAAGACCAAACGTCATAGGCCAAAGCGAATTACTTTGGGCCCAGTTTGCAAGCTTATCGAGATTTGTAAGAATGAACCCACGATCACTCAACTGATCTTCTACGTTCCCAGGAATAGACATTCTTGACGCTGCTACTGTAACCATCGTTTAAAAACTCAACTGAAGTACCATCGCATTCTAGCATCTATTATTCGCAGAAGAATCCTAAAATTTTATTAAGAGAAACAGATTCTTTTAAAGAGCAAATCAATTTGTATTTTCGAAAAAGGTGTTTATCATAAAATAAGTGTAAATTTTTATGCACCAACTCATGAAACAAGCAACACGTCGAGATTTTCTGTATTTATCCGCGGCAGCCTTCAGTACCGTAGGTGTTGGAGCAGGTGTTCTGACGCTGATTAAAACGATGAATCCTGCTAAGGATGTCATGGCTTTATCTTCTGTTGAGGTAGACATCAAATCCCTCGAACCCGGGCAACAAAAAATCACTTCTTGGCGGGGAAAGCCTGTATTTATAAAACGCCGCAAGCCTGAAGAAATTAAGGCTGTGGAAGCAACACCCCTCATAGAACTCAAAGATCCTCAAACTGATAAAGAACGGTTTTCTAAAAATCAAGAATACTTAGTTGTTGTCGGTGTATGCACACACTTGGGTTGCATTCCCAACAAACGTGAAGCGCTAGGGAATAATGCCCAAGAAGGCGGTGGATGGCTCTGTGCTTGTCATGGGTCGATATACGACGCATCGGGCCGTATTATCAAAGGCCCTGCCCCAAAGAATCTGGAGGTTCCCCCATATGAACTCCTTAATAGTAACACGACGATTAAGATTGGATAGTAACGCTATGAGCCTCATAAAATGGATTGATGATCGCCTGCCTATCTTTAGCTTTGTGCGTAAGGAGCTTGTCGACTATCAAACACCCAAAAATCTCAACTATATGTGGAATTTTGGCTCTCTTGCAGGGATATGCTTAGTAATTATGATTATTACAGGCGTCTTTCTTGCAATGCACTATGTCCCCCACGTGGATAAAGCTTTTGATTCTGTTGAGCATATTATGCGGGATGTAAACGGTGGCTGGCTCATGCGTTATGTGCACATGAATGGCGCATCGATGTTCTTTATGGTGGTCTATGTCCATATAGCGCGTGGCCTTTATTACGGTTCATATAAATCACCGCGGGAGCTTTTATGGATTCTTGGCGTGGCCATTTTTGTTGTGATGATGGCAACAGCCTTCATGGGCTATGTACTCCCTTGGGGGCAGATGAGCTTTTGGGGAGCCACCGTGATCACAAACCTTTTCTCAGCATTTCCTTTCGGCGAAAGTGTTGTGCAGTGGCTGTGGGGAGGTTACTCTGTCGATCACCCCACGCTCAATCGGTTTTTTGCACTGCACTATCTCCTTCCCTTTATCATTGTAGGTATCACCGCATTGCATTTGATCGCCCTCCATCAGTTCGGTTCTAACAATCCCTTGGGCGTGGAGAAAAAAACAAAGGCTGATACAATTCCCTTCCACCCCTATTACACCATCAAAGATCTTTATGGTCTCGGGATCTTCTTTATCGTTTTCTTTTTCTTTGTGTTCTTTGCTCCTAATTTCTTTGGCGAGCCTGATAATTACACGCCTGCTAACCCCATGGTAACGCCAGAGCATATCGTGCCCGAATGGTACTTCTTGCCGTTCTACGCGATTTTGCGCTCAATCCCTGATAAACTCATGGGCGTTTTATGTATGTTTGGGTCGATTTTTCTTTTAGTTGTTCTGCCGTGGCTTGACCGTCATCCGGTGAAAAGTGGTCGTTTTAGACCTTATTTCAAATGCATTTACTGGTTCTTAATCATTGATGTGCTTGTCTTGGGATGGATTGGTGCCAAGCCACCCGAAGGCGTCTATCTCCTTGTGGGGCAACTCGCTACCCTTTATTATTTTTTTCATTTTATCATTGTCCTACCTGTGCTGTCGCGCTTTGAGTCCGTTCTTCCCCTCCCACACAGTATTTCAAACCCAGTGATCGAAGGAGGAAAGCCATGATAGGTAAGATCCTTTTTTGCACGGTTTTCATTTCTCTAACAGGAGCCATGGCTGAGCCTCATGATCATTCAGGAATACTCCCTCCCCCTAAAGTTCACTGGGGATTTAAAACGGGCTTTAAAAATTTTCTTTGGGGCACTTATGATAGAGCAGCTCTCCAGCGCGGATTCCAGGTGTATAAGGAAGTTTGTTCTACCTGCCACAGCTTAAAACGAATTCGTTTTCGTGAATTAAAATTCCTTGGCTTTTCAGATGCTCAAATCAAGGCTCTGTCTGCAACGTACACGTTCAAAACACTCAATGACGCTGGTGAGGAGATTGAGCGTCCCGGTCTTCCCAGTGATGCCCTTCCCTCCCCCTATGCCAATGATCTTGCAGCAAGAGCTGCTAATAATGGTGCTTTACCTCCGGATCAATCGCTTATCATTAAAGCTCGACCTGATGGGGAAAATTACGTGTACAATATTCTCACCGGCTATGGCCAAACACTTCCCAAGGACGTGACCGTTGGAGATGGACGTTATTATAACCCCTTTATGTCGGGGGGACAGATTGCGATGGCTCCTCCTCTCAAGGAAGGACAGGTCACTTATTCCGATGGAACGAAGGCGACTGTTGACCAAATGGCCCGTGATGTGGTGGAGTTTCTCTCCTGGGCAGCAGAGCCGGAGATGGAAGACCGCAAACGCTTGGGATTTTCAGTGCTCCTCTACCTCTTTATCATGACTGCCATCTTCTACGCTGCTAAACGCAAAATCTGGCGGGAGATCAAATAAGGGGGATAAGCTGTAAATTAGGAGATAGCCATAAGGATCTCGATACTTCTCATTTACGCAATACCACCACAAGCATGGTATGATCACAAGAAGGGGAGAGGACAATGAAGACCCCTTCCCTAATGCCGTTGCTGTCCTTCGGGTCTGTTCTTCTAAGACTTCTTTTCATGAAGGGTTTTACACAAATGATTATGAACAGTTCCGCACAATCCAACTTTCTTTTTTGAAAAAGCGATATCAAAGAGCTTCATTTTTCCTTGAACTCCATTCGTTGGAATTTTTCTTCGTGTAAATTCACTCTTGATGAAATCTCCCCAGGAAAGAGTGTCAATTTCTTTAATCCCCGTAAGAGCAGTTTTTTGTTGCGCAAACTGATTCATCATTGACGCAATATCACCAAGGCCAGGTTCTTTTTTTGTTTGGCTGAGAATAGCCAAATTCTCGAGCCTTCTCAAGTAAGTTGCACAGAGATCAAGAATATGCGCTTCGTCTTTTGTTCCAATGAGGGATTTTTGAGCAATAGGATAAGCTCCTGCCAAAATGTCATAAATACCACTGGCCCATATGCGTCCTATGTCGTGCACTTCTTGCTCCACTTGGCCAAGAATGGCATCTACGTCGAGATTCCGTACGCTATCAATTCCAAACCCTGCTCCAAATTGTTCACCCAGACGCGATAAAAAATTCTGCTTTTTGTGAAGATCGCCCCCCGTTTCAGCAAGAAGGGTCTGCCTTGCATTGGGAGAGATACTTAAACCCACTGACAATGCAACTGAATCTGCGTGCCCCTCATGGAATCCACCGAGCTCAAGACTCTCAGAATCGAAGAACCATGGACACATTTCATCCAGATGAGCATGTCCCCAAATCTCGTGACCTACAATGTCAGAAGAGTCGCCTGTATAGATCAGGTTTTTTTTATCAACCTTACTCGTAAAGTGGAAAAAGTGAGCTTCTCGCGTCTTGGCTGTGCGTGTGTAGTAGGCATTAGCGTCCACACCATCATCTGGATAAAGATCGAGGGGGGCTACATCTTTTTTCCAACTATTATAAAACTTTGCAACAGTATCGTTCCCTGTAAGGTTAACCATATCAATGTAATCTCGACGTAGCACATCATAGCCAAGACGTGCGGTGCTGAAAATGCTCACAGCCCTTACATCTGCAGCAAAGATAGACAACGGTCGATATTCAGTGAAAAGATCTTTTACATTATTACTATTACTTGCTTTGATAAGGCGTTTACACACAAGTTCCTTATCTTTAAGAGACTGTTTTGGCGTAGCGTGAGGGATATAAACATTCCTAAGCCCCATACCTTTTACGCTACTATCTTGATCATACATGAGCGAAAAAGTCCCTTTTCCGGACTCAACGAAGGGTTCTAAGCTCGGGTTATCGAGTAGTTTTTTTGATTGGAGGGGAATAATGAGGGCTGAAGTTCTATCGATTAATGTTTTTGATAAAGATGAAGCAGAAGCCTGATCAATTGTTAGAAATGATGCAATTCCAAACACACCCACAAGTAATAATTTTTTAAATAGCATAATAAAACACTCACTTTGACGTTAACACATTCAAAAATAGCGAAGATTTATTAATATAATTCTAACAAAAACTTTCTTTATATAATAATTTTAAAAAAATATTTTATATTGACCCCAGCTAAAAATTTCTGCATAAACGATTCACTATGGGCTCTCTTTTGAGATTAATCGGGAACATGGTGCGTTAGGTAAAACCCTGCAAAGCCTTGGCTATCCCTGTAACTGTGGGGAGCGAGCAGCATCTGAAAGCCACTGGAGTTTTCTGGGAAGGTGGATGTGTGCGTTAGAGCTTCGAGCCAGGAAACCGGCCTGTAGAAGTGTCACTTATTTTCGATCACAGGTCGATGGTTGAAAACGTTCTCTCCCGGCGAGTGATGCGCCCTGTGCATAACTTTATAAAGGAATGCATGGTTCGTTGTCACTTTCAAAAGGAGAAAGCCTATGCGCTTCTACGCATACTTTTGCATTTGTATTGGGTACATCAGTTTTGCCAGTGCCAAGGGTCTACCCTCTCTTCTGGTCAGCCATGCAACGACCCAATTGCCCCCCGTAACAGTGAAAGGTATTAAAAAGCGAACCTTTAAGAGAGATAAGCTGACTCCAAAAGATATAGAACAACAGAGACCCCGTACCTTGGTTGATGTTTTAAACACTGTCAATGGTCTATCTGTGGTACAAAGTGGAGGTTTTGCGTCACCGGCCTCCATCTTTCTTCGAGGTGGAAATCCTAACCATACGCTTGTATTGAATGACGGAATGCGTGTTTTAGATCCTACTGCTCCCGATGGTGCCTTTAACCTTGGAGGAACGCTCGCACCTGATAATGAAACGATTGAGGTGAGCAAAGGTCCTTTGAGCAGCCTCTATGGTGCTGATGCAGTGGCGGGTGTTATAAGTAAAGAAATCATGAGAGGAGAAGGGGATCCATCAGCCTCATTTTCAACACTTCATGGTAGCTTTGGAACCAACAAAGTAGGACTTTCCTCTAAAGGATCAATTAAAAAACTTTACTATCATGTTCACGCAAGCGCCATGAAAACTCAAGGGTTTGTCGTGTATCCTGATTATACACGCACGAATACACGACAGTTTCTCGCCGATCCTTCCCAGATGGGTACCCTTCACAGTCGCTTTGATGCAGATCTCACGGAACAGACATCTGTGACATGGTTTTCACAAACGCAAACACAAAGTAATGACTATTATCAACAAACGCCCAATCCCTTCTGGATAGGACGAACCCAACGCTGTCAAAATGTCTTAACGCTCGATAACCATAGGCAGTGGGGGAATGCAGGCACGTATGAACAAAAACTTCTGGTTGGACTTCTCAGCACAAAGAGATCTGATGCGAACGCGTCTCCTCCTTTTACTGGGGGTAACAATCGCCATAAGGGTGAACGCCACCAGCTGACATGGCAGCACCAAGTCAGTTATGACGAGTGGAAGTTCCTTGGGGAAATCGATTATCAGCAGGAATCTCTTAAAAGTTATCGCATCGATACGGAGAGAACTCTCAACCTTGCTGCAACGTCCTACAGCCGGGGATTTTTATTGTCCCCATCCTATGAAAAAGAACTCCCCTATGATCAATCCCTGGCAGTTAAACTAGCCACTCGGTTTGACCACCATAGCCAATTTAAAAGCATTAATACCTCCATGATAGGAGGAGAATACGTATTACCCACGCAAACACGTCTCGGTCTTCACTATGGAACAGCTTATAAGGCTCCAACACTCTACCAGCTGAATATCAGAAATGCTTTTTTCAATGGTAATCCATCCCTCAAACCAGAACGCTCCCATGGTCTTCAATACAGTGTGGTACAGAGTCTAACGAAGCATATTAAGATTGATCTCCTCTATTTTCAAAACCATATCAAGCATCTTATTTCACCCATGAACAGTAGCGCAGGTGTCTGGACGTATGTTAACCTTAATCGTGTTAAGCTTTCAGGTTTCGAGTCAGCAATTAACATCGCTTGTGGGGTATGGAAGTTCCGTTTTGCTCATACAAATCTTTACACCCAAGACTGCCAGACAGGATTAGGTTTACCCAGGCGCCCTAAAAACATCTGGCATGGATCCGTGGATTACCTTTCAGAAAAGATAGATGGAGGGGTTTCTTTTCACTACAAGGGCAAATGCCTAGATGTTGACCCAATCCAATTTACTCTAGTAAAAGGTAAACCTACAAAGAGTCTTGACGGCCACTTGACATATCATATTAATCCCAAAGTCGATGTGTTTTTGAAAGCCGAAAACGTCTTTGATTATCGAAAACAACAAGACCCCCTTGGATACCTTCGTCCAGGTTTAGGTATCTATGGCGGCATGAAGGTGACAATCTGAGGATGTATAAATCTGCTGCTTTTTGTTCCTTCGTCCTACATACAAGTTTTTGGAGTGGTGTCTATTACCTCTCTCATCATGAAAGGGAAAGCTATTCGTCTCTCCCTTCTGTTTCTCCTGTCTCGATAGTCTGGGACTCCTGCACCGCGGAAAAACACCAAGATATAGCCTCTAAGGTGGACCAGCCAGGAAAGTTGCATTGCTACGACAAATCGCACTTGGAAAATCAGCCTAATCCTATACAATCCGTTCGTGGCGTACCAAATCCTCCTAAGAATCCCCCAAAGGACTCGCGAAAGATAAAAAAGAATACGAATCTCTCCTTAGATGGGGCAAATAATACAAATGAAGCACAGGAAAAAGAGAGTAACGAGGGGAAAGGTCCTGGTAATTTTTTCCCTAGCCCGGCGAACCCTCTCCCGCGATATCCGGAGGAGGCAAGGGATTTACAGCTTGAGGGGAAGGCCACATTTCGTCTCAGTCTTGACAAAAAAGGAACCGTTACCCATGTTGGGTGTTTAAATAAGGATTTTCCGACTCTATTGAAAAATGAAGCTATAAAAACCCTTATCACTTGGACATTTTATGGACAGTGTCCAGGTACGGTTGATGTTCTGGTCAAATTTGTTTTTGAGGATGAGCAGCCGTAAGGTCTAGCTCTAACCTTTTGTTAAGTTGTGCGGTGTATCCTGATGTTGATGGTTGAGTGATACTTCCGTTGGGGGGTGAGTTGAAATATCATCCGAAGATGGGGAAGAAATGGGAGAACCAGGGAAGGATGGGCAGCAGGGTGAGAGTAAAGGTGCATCACATTTATTTTCGAAAACCTGTTTAAAGACGTAGCGAAGTAAAATGATTACAAACCAACTCAAGAGCATCGTTGCCAGTGAATGGGAAAGGAAATGGGCTCCTTTCGACATTTGGTAAAGGGCCATAATCCATCCAAGGAGCAAACCGAGAATAAGCCCCAGTTGCTTGAAAGGAGGCCTTTTGAAAATAAAGTAAAGAGACATCAGAGCAAACCCACCACTGGCATGACCCGCCGGGAAGCACTTGCCGTGATCGTGATAATCGGGCAGAGAGGAAATATCTAGAATTCCTCTAAAAAGACTGGAACCACCGTATTGAACCAAGCGCGATGGGCAATGGACGTGTGTAAACTCTTTTAAAAGCGCCACTACTGTGGGAACAAAAATAAGGCATACGATAAAAAACAAGGACTTTTGCTGTGTTTCTCCCAAATATCCTGAAAGAGACCACGTTACGAGCATGAAAAGCGTTACGCACACTCCTAAAAAGGCAATCCAATACTTAGCACCTGTATAAAAAACCGCCCGATAGAAAGGATCCGCACCGTCAATCAACCATTTGCCTGTTGCACGATTAAAAAACCACTCTTGTATATAAAAATCCCACTGCAACTGCTCAAAACAAAGTGTTAACAGAGTGAAGATGCAAAAGACTAAACATTGTTTCCGTGAAAAATTCATGACATACCGAACAAAATCAACGAAATCACATGCTTTTACGAGAATTTTGGAACAAGGATCAACAACCACACAACACTGCATACGACAACTGAGACAAAAACAGCCGCGCTAGCTATGTCCTTGATCTTCTTTGACAAAAGATGCTGATCAAGAGAAATACGGTCAATAGTTTTTTCAATGGCTGTGTTAAGAAGCTCTGACACCATTACGATGCCATAGGAAAGAAAAAGAAGCGCATACTCGATGGGTGCCATCGAGACAAAAAGGAGAGCAACACAAAGAATGACAGCGAACATTATTGCAAAGACATACACCTCTAAACGAAAGGCTGCTTCACCGCAGTAGGCTTCCTTTAACCCGTTCAATGAATAAAAAAAAGCTTTTACCAGTCGCATCATTTCTCACTGAAGACCGTTGTTCTTTGACATAAGCCAACCACCGCCAAGGACCTGGGATCCATCGTAAAAGACACAGGCCTGGCCGTTGGCAATACCAAACTCTGGCTCCCTTAACATCACTTCTGCAAAGCCTCCATCATGCAAATAAACAATAGCCGGGATGGGTTCTTGGGATGATCTGATTTTGATGATACACCTTTTGCCTTCTTGGAATTCACTCCTATTAGCAAGTAAATTCGTATTTCCTACCCATAAGCTTTTCTTTGCAAGTGCTTCCCTTGGCCCCACAATCACACGCTTCGTATGGGGTTCTACGTGGGTCACAAAAAGTGGTTCTGAACTCGCTATGCCAAGACCACGACGTTGACCAACGGTATAATGAATAATACCTTGATGCTGACCAAGGACACGGCCATCCATATGGACAATATCACCAGGACTAAGGGCACCGGGGCGAAACTTCTCCACAACGCTAGCATAATTACCATTTGTCACGAAGCAAATATCCTGACTATCTGGCTTTTCTGCCACCTGTAAGCCGAAGTGCTGTGCATACGCGCGCGTTTGCACCTTTGGCATACCCCCCAAGGGGAAGCGCAAATAATCGAGTTGATCACGCGTCGTTGTAAAAAGAAAGTAACTTTGATCACGCGCCGGATCAACAGCTCTATGCATCTGAACTGTTTTATTGTTTTCTATACGCTGAACGTAATGTCCTGTAGCAAGGCACTTAGCTCCAAGATCCTTCGCTGTTTTCAAAAGATCACGAAACTTCACTTTCTGGTTACAGCGTACACATGGAATGGGGGTCTCACCCTTTAGATAGCTCTCCACAAAATCATCGATGACACTCTGTCTGAATACACTTTCATAATCAAGAACATAGTGGGGGAACCCCAATTTATCTGCCACAGAACGGGCATCATAGATATCTTGCCCAGCGCAACAGGCGCCTTTTTTCAAGGCCATGGCGCCGTGGTCGTAGAGTTGAAGTGTGATCCCAATAACCTGATAACCAGACGCCACGATCAATGCTGCGGCCACAGAAGAGTCTACACCTCCTGACATAGCCACGGCAACAAGAGATCCTTTGTCGATACCATCAATTTGGATAGGCTGGAGTGTATTCGTCATTGTGTTGTACCTGTCTAGAGTTCCTCTCTTCATACAAGGTGTACGATCGCAGATGCAACGGTTATAAATCCCCTCCCCCCTTCTTTTATTTATAGAAGATTTTTAACCTTTTGTTAAGGGGCGGGCGATCCCCCATCTCTTGGGGTGAGGGGTGTGTTGGGAAGATTAGGATACTCAAAGATCTGACCCTCTTTCACTTCCAAAAAGTGGTCAACGTCATGGATGACTGTTTTTCTGTGAGAGATGAATAGGATTGTTTTGATCTGCCTCCCCACATTTTCGAAAACTTTCTTTTCCGTCTGCTTATCCATAGCATTCGTTGTTTCATCAAAAATAAGGATTTGTGGTTTGAGAAGAAGGGCGCGCGCAAGAGCTAAGCGCTGTTTTTCTCCTCCTGAAAGCTTAGCGCCCATTTCTCCGATGATCGTATGAAGTCCCTGGGGAAAGCATTTGATGAGGGATGTGAGCTCAGCAGCTTGCAATGCATCATCAATCTCATAGGCTTTTAAACTCTCAACGCCAAATGTCAAATTCTCATAAAACGTACCATTAAAAAGCTGATTATCTTGAGGAATGAAATGCACAACACGCCCAATATCTTGGAGGGATATAGGGAAGATATCCTCACCAAATAACTGAATGATACCACTTTGTGGGGTCAAAAGTCCTGTCATCAATCCTAATAGGGTGGATTTACCTGCACCACTTACACCATAAAAAAGCACTTTTTTGTTGGATTCAATCTGGAAAGACAAATCCTTAAAGATGTTTTTCCCCTCCTTATAAGCGAAGGAAACTTGGTTAAAAGTGATGCACTGTTGATGAGAGCTATCGAATTGAACGGGCCTTACCTCTTTTTTTTCTTTCGGAATATCAAAAATATCTGCAATTTTTTCAAAATCCACACTGGCCTCAAAAATTTGCTTTAGATCCAAAAGGGTTTGCTTGATAGGGATAAAAAGCGCTGTTAATTGACCATTGAGGAGGATAAATTGCCCAAGAGTCAGTGTGCCTTCATGCACTTTGTAGGCGCCAAAACCAATAAGCCCCCCCATAATCAATGCCATAAAACCACCAAGGAAGACCTGAACCATATCCATACGGAAAGTCATCAAAAACCATGTCTCTGATTCTTCTTGAACAAGCCTACGCAACCGCCTCAGCTCAAAGGCTTTATAAAAGCGAACGAGCTTCGTATTCAAAATACTATCCCCTAATGCCATTGTGACTTTATCTGTAATACGCCACGCTTTTGTGCGCATTCGGAGATACCATCCCATAGCACTATAAAAAAGACCAAAAAGGGTGAAAATCCCTATCAAAAGACCGAAACGAAAGATATCCAAACTCCAAATAATAGCAAAAGCAAAAAGAAACTTCAAAAGCGTGGGGAGAATGGAAACTAAAAGCGCGCGCAAGAAGAAACGGGCGCTAAAGCCAATACGCTTTTGAAAACTAATCACTTCTGAAATCGAAAGCGTATGATAGTCTGTGAGTGCGATAGCGTGAATATGGGCTGCTGTGCGATAGTGACATTCTCGGATTGTAACATTGATAATGGGGTAGAATAAAAGGTCCTGCAGAAAGGAAGCTACCTTAACAACAAAAGTCGTACCGAGGAAAATTCCGGTCAGAGCAAACAATCCATGAAATGCTTTTCCACCCTCAAGTCCTTCCACAATATTTTTGAAACAAAAGGGAAGGTACGTGGTTGCTGCAATATCTGCTCCCATAACAAAGAACGCTGCAATAAGGTAATAGCGCGTTTCCGAATGCCAGAAATAAGGAAGGAGAATAGAAAAAATACGACGTAATCTCTTAGGAAAACTGAAAATACAACCTCTCTATTTCTAAGTATTAAGACCATCTCATATCACTTTTGACTATGAATGGAAAGGACATTCAGAATACCGATACACTATACAAACAGAGCTAACTAACATACAATCGGATAAAAAGAGAGCTTCCCTCATTTTATGAAAAAAATAACTTCTTTCTTTTTCTTAGTGCTTTGCTCTTTCCAAATAGCCCAAGCAGACTTTATGTCCAGCGTTGCACGCTATGGTCAACCCAGGTATGACCTTGCAACAATCACGCATTTTGAGTTCCGTAATGCAAAGGCTCCGAAAGGGGGGAAAATTAGAATTGGCACTGTAGGCATCTTTGATTCACTGAATATGTTTACAGTGAGGGGGGTTGCTGCGGAGGGACTTATGCATACGTACGGATCCCTTATGCTCCGTTCCCAAGACGAACCCTTCACTCTGTATGCTTATATTGCAGAAGGCATTGATATCGCAGCTGACTTTTCGAGAGTGACGTTCAAAATTGACAAACGTGCAACCTTCCACGATGGAAATCCCATCACAGCAGAAGACATTGAGTTCACAGTCAACCTTCTGATGGAAAAGGGACTACCTCGCTACAAACAATTTTATAGCAAAATAGCAAAAATTATTATCACCGACCCTCATACCATCACTTTTGATCTCAAGCCTGATGACAAGGGGACCTTGGATCCTGAGCTTCCCATGATCCTGGCGCTTATGATACCACTTCAAAAAAAATCCCTTCGCCTTGTTGACTTTACAGCGACGGGTCTCACTCCCGTCATGGGATCGGGGCCCTATAAAGTGAAAAGAGTGGAGCCCGGGCGACGTATTATCTATGAGCGTGTGAAAAACTATTGGGCAGCGGACCTCCCTATCAATAAAGGCCGCGCAAACTTTGATGAGATTGAGATCCTTTACACCAAGAATGCCACAACCCATTTTCAAGAATTTTTGACAGGCAATCTTGATATTTACTTTGAGCAGGATCCTAACCAGTGGCATACGCGTTATGATGTGCCGCAAGTGAAGGACGGTCGTATTACGAAGCTTACCTTTGAGCACAAACGGCCTGTCATGGTTCGCACTATTGCCTTTAATATGCGTAGGCCTGTCTTTAAGGATTTACGTGTGCGTCAAGCTCTATCCTTGGGATTTGATTTTGAGACACTCAACAAAATTGTCTTTCATGGTGCCTTTAAACGTGTCCAAAGCTTGTTTGAAAATACATCCCTCGCTCACCATGGAAGAGCAAGCGACTTGGAACGAAAGCTTCTTGAACCCTATAAGGATCTCATCAGCGACCAAATTGCAAAAGGTGACTTACCTGCATGTATTTTAGAGGCACCCTATGAAGCGCCGAAGACAAATGGCGATGGCAATCAACGGCATAATCTTATGAAGGCAGACGCGCTTCTAAGAGAAGCTGGCTGGGCGGTTCATAATGGCAAGCGAGTAAATCAAAAAGGTGAGGTTTTTACACTCGAATTTCTCATTAAAGACCCTCGCTTCGAGAAAATTGCCCTTAGCTTCCAGCGTAGCCTTAAGGCTCTTGGAATTGATCTCAAAGTTCGCCTTGTCGATACTGTTCAATATGAAGCACGCATAAGCGAAAGTGATTTTGACATGATTATCCATGGGTGGTCAAATTCGCTATCGCCAGGCATTGAACAAGCCTACTACTTCAGTCGTCATACCGCGGATATTCCTGGTAGCAGTAATTATATAGGTGTAAAGGACGAGCTGATCGAAGCTCTGGCGCTGGCTTTAAGCAAGGTAAAAACGAATGAAGAGCTAGAGGCTTATGTCCATAATCTCGATCGTTTTGTGATGCATAAAAATTATATGATCCCTTTAAATTATGACAATACATCCTACATTGCCTACTATAGCAAGCGCATTGCCTTTCCAAAACTTGATCCTCGTGTGGGTATGAATATCATTGACAACGGATGGGCCGTCGCGCACACGGAAGAAAGGATATCGGTGCTTGATCGCTTCATGGGCTCATTGAGGGGTTTGTTCGCATAATGCAGGTTCATCGTATTGCTAAGGGCGTTCTCCTTTTTGTTGGAAGTTTGACTGTGCTTTCCGGAGCTATTATTGCCCCATCACTTCCTCTTATTGCTGAGCATTTATCAAGGCAAGGTCTCGACTCTGAATATGCTGCCTTTTGGGTGAAGATGTTGTTATCCATCCCTGCTCTGGTTATTCTTCTCTGCTCACCTTTAATGGGATATGTTATTGATCGTTTTGGGCGTCGAAAGGTGATCCTTACAGGATTATGTCTTTTTGCCATTTCAGGCGTTTGGAGTGGTATTTACCCCTCTTTGAGTATTCTCGTTCTCAGTCGCATTGGCCTTGGCGTTGCTGTTGCTATGAGTATGACAACGGCGATCACCCTTATTTCTGATTATTTAGAAGGTCCTGAGCGCGAACAATTCATGGGGTATTTTAGCAGCGCCCTTTCCATTGGCGGAATGGTGTATTTTATCCTCGGCGGTTTTGTAGCGATGCTGAGTTGGCGAGCGCCTTTTTTTATTTATCTCCTTGGCATTCCAGCATTTTTTCTTGCTTACTGCCACCTACCAGAGCCTATGCTTGAAAAGCCACAGCAGCTCTCACAGGACTCTAATAACAAGGAAAAGTTGCCGTTAGCACTCGTAGGGGTTTTGTATCTCACAGCTCTTTTTCTTATGGCTATTTATTTTATTATCCCCACACAGTTGCCCTTCATTCTTGGTGAGAGTGGCTTTAAGAAACCTTTTCACGTGGGGTTGACCACAGCGTGCTGTAGCCTTGCTGTTACGATTGCGGCTATGAACTTTGGGTGGCTAAAGCAAAAATTTTCTGATCCCGCCCTATTCACTGTCGGATTTTTGTGTATAGCCGTAGGCTACGGTATTATTTATTTGGATAACCATTATGTAAGCATTGTTCTTGGACTTTTTTCTGCAGGGCTCGGTTTTGGTTGTGTGATGCCTAATGTGGGAACATGGCTGATGCGCATAGCATCTCCATCCATGCGGGGGCGTTTATCAGGTGGCCTCAGTTCAAGCATTAATATGGGGCAGTTTCTCTCACCTCTTATAGCTACTTTTGCTATTTCTTTTGGTGCGACCATAAACGCTTTTGGATTTTTTGCTTCTGTGAGCTTCGTCATAGCACTTCTTTACGGTGTTTATAGTATAATCTGCGCGTCTTACCTACAAAATAAACTTTGACAAGTCTTGATTCTTTGCAAACAGCGAAAGACGGTCATTGACCATTGCTTTGTCAATGATTATCGTTTCTTTCTTCATGTCTGGTGCATTGAAGTTGATATCTTCAAGGAGTTTTTCAAGCAATGTGTGTAGTCGACGAGCTCCAATATTTTCAACGGATGCATTGACCTCAAAGGCAAGTGAAGCAACCACATCAATAGCTTCTTCCGTAAAATCAAGGTCAATCCCCTCGGTCTTCAATAACTCTTTTGACTGACGGATAAGATTAAATTCAGGTTCTTTTAAAATACGCAAGAAATCTTCTTTTGTAAGAGGGCTAAGCTCTACACGGATGGGGAGACGTCCTTGAAGTTCTGGGAGTAAATCAGAGGGTTTCGCTAAATGAAAAGCACCAGATGTAATGAAAAGAATGTGGTCTGTTTTGACAGTTCCATACTTTGTATTCACCATTGTTCCTTCAATCAATGGAAGCAGATCGCGTTGTACTCCTTCACGGCTGACATCACCACCGCGATGATCTGAGCGCGCACAGATTTTATCGATCTCATCCAAGAAGACAATGCCCTTCTGCTCAACAGCTTGGATGGCTTGGGAGATGATACTTTCGCTATCGAGAAGTTTGTCCGACTCTTCGGCACTGACTACTTTCAAAGCATCGTCAATTCTCAGTTTGCGCGTTTTTGTTTTGTTCACGCCGAAAGATTTTCCGAAGATATCACCAAGGCTAATCATCCCCATCTGTGCACCAGGCATTCCCGGAACATCCATCGTCGGCATAGACAGTGAGCTGTTATCCATCACCTCAATGTCAATATCCTTGTCATCCATCTCGCCTAACGCTACCCGATGCTTAAATTTGAGGCGTGTTTCTGGACTCGCACTATGCCCAACCAAAGCATCGACAATGCGTTCCATCGCAGCCTCCTTAGCTTTGACTTCCACATCAAAACGCATCTTTTCCTTCGTCATCTTAATGGCAATTTCAACAAGATCGCGTATAATTTGTTCGACGTCACGCCCTACGTACCCGATTTCTGTGAACTTCGTCGCCTCGATCTTGATAAAGGGAGCGTCGGCCAGTTTGGCAAGACGTCGTGCAATTTCTGTTTTACCAACGCCCGTTGGACCAATCATAAGAATATTTTTGGGAAGAATTTCTTCGCGTAATTCGGGATTCAGTTGCAAACGGCGCCAACGATTGCGCAGAGCCACGGCCACCGCTTTTTTTGCATCGTTCTGCCCCACAATAAAGCGATTCAACTCACTAACAATGTCGCGAGGTGTCAAAACAGTCATAGGTCAATGCTTTCGATTGTATAATTTTCATTCGTGTAGACGCAAATCTCTGAGGCGATATCCATGGATTTTTTTGCGATATCTTCTGCTGCAAGCTGAGTTTCCTTTTTAAGGACGCGCGCTGCAGAAAGGGCGTACATTCCCCCCGAACCAATGGCCACGATGCCATCTTCGGGTTCAAGAACGTCCCCTGTCCCTGTCAAAATGAACGATGATACTTTATCCACAACAATAAGCATGGCTTCCAGACGGCGAAGGTAGCGATCTGTACGCCAGTCTTTCGCCATCTCGACACAGGCACGGGCTAGTTGAGATGGATATTGCTCAAGCTTTCCCTCGAGTCGTTCGAAGAGAGCAAAAGCATCCGCTGTGGCACCAGCAAACCCCGCTATCACCGTATTACTCCCAAGACGACGCACCTTGCGAGCGGCTGACTTAATAACTGTCGCACCCAAACTGACCTGACCGTCGCCAATAACAACGACCTGCTTATCTGTACGCACAGACAAAATGGTGGTCCCGTGCCACGTGTTCATTTCCATTCTTGACACCCAACACCTGATATCTTGGAAGAATATAGCAAAAGGGGAGAGTAAAGGCAAACAGAGCTGTTCTTTCACTCCACCCATTCACGAAATAAATCCTTGTTTTTCCCATCCAAATTTGATAGGAAGAAGGGAGCATCACGCAAGTGAACGCGGTCGTGGCGGAACTGGTAGACGCGCAGCGTTGAGGTCGCTGTGGGAGTTTTCCCGTGGAAGTTCGATTCTTCTCGACCGCACCATCTTTCGATCTCGTTCACACTTAATGGTCACATCTCCCTAAAGTTTTCTTCAACCTCGTTTTTCTTTCTAATGCATCATTTTCCTGAAAATACCTCTTTTTTGATCATCAAAAATCATTGGGTGAAGGTGAGAAATATTCAGCCCCATAGACACACGTTTAAAAAGCTTACGGCTGAGGGCGACTAGGAAATCCATTGTAAGGCCTTCTAAGCGAGTAATTTATTTGACGATTATACCAACTATGGCAATATGAGAAGAAATAATGAAAAAGTACCATCAAATTTAGGTTAAATGTATGATGAGAGCCTTTTATAAACGTCTTTTCCACATGGCAGCTGTTTCTCTTGCGGTCGGTTTATTGATCGGTTGTGCACGCGAAGAACCACCCGCTGAGATTGTCATCAACCAATCACTCACCCCCTATCATATTGTTGCAAAGGGAGAAACTCTCTCAATAATCGCGAGCAAATATGGCATGGAAAAAATGACGCTGATTAAGATGAACCGTCTCAAGCCGCCTTACAAAATTTTTGTAGGGCAGAAACTTATTATCACACCTCGGGCGGATACCTCAGGCGCTGGTAAACCGTCTATTAAGTCTGTAACAAGTGTGGCTGATACAGGTGAGGTCACGGTGGCGGAGCTCCCTGCTGAAGAGAAGGACAGCACAGCAGGCGGCCTCCCTACCATGGGAAGCGGTGTTGCAGGGTCACCGACATCTGTTGTGAGCGCTGCTTCTACGACTGGACCTTTGGGTATGGTGGATACGGCGGAGATGATAGCAACGAGCCCTGTTTCAGGAGCGACCTCTGAAGCAGTCATTGAATCACCCCAAAAAGCCATAGCTTCCAATAGTAGCGGTCAGCTCCGATGGCCTGTTCAAGGGCAAGTGATCGAGGGCTTTGGTGTGGATCAAAAAGGTCAACGCAATGATGGGATTAATATTGCTGTACCCGAGGGAACAGCTGTGGGTGCTGTTAATAATGGTGTGGTGGCCCACGTAGGCAACCAAGCCCGTGGCTTTGGTAACCTTATCCTCGTTAAGCACCCCGATGGTAAGATTAGCGTTTATGGGCACTTAAAGGATACAGCAGTCAAAGTAGGAGATAAGGTGACAGCCGGCCAAAAGATCGGCTCAGCGGGTACCTCAGGGGGTGTTTCCCAATCCCAAGTACATTTTGAACTTCGCCAGGGTAAGACCCCCCTCAACCCTACAGAGTATTTAAAATAAGTAAAGTAGATATGCCATTAGCCTACGAGTGAGCTTTTGGTCGATCTCCCATTGGGTTATCGTCTGGGCCTATACAATGCATCAAAAACACCAAAAAGAGTTTGAACTTCTTGCGTACTTAAGTTCATCCGGAAGAAAAGATTAGCAAGATTTTGTTGCATGAGGGGCTTTTTAGCGGGAACACGCCAATAATCAACGGCATCTAACTTTGCTAATAAATTTGCAAAGAGGGATTCTTTTTGCATTTGCGTTGCTGGTTTTGTGTCACCCCAATGCATGAACGTTTGAGAAGGTTGTTGTGCTGCTTTAAACCATTCATAGATCACAATGGCGACAGAATGACTTAAGTTCATTGAAGAAAACGCAGGATTTACAGGAACACGTATAACCGCTTTACAGTGACTGAGATCATCTTGACTGAGTCCGGTGCGTTCACAACCGAACAAAATCCCCATAGACACAGCCTCAGGAAAACTCTTCTCAAAAGCTTTATTGGGTATCATATGTTGACGTATGCCTTGGCGATTATGATCACCGCAAGTGCCCAGTAAATGATGAACATCAGCTGTGGCATCAGCTACGGAATCATAAATCTTGGCAGACCTCAAGATTACCTCCGCCCCTGCTGCTGTGGCAAGAGCCCTGGAATCGTGAGGATCCACCCGCGGTGCAATAAGGCGCAGCTCGTTGAGTCCAAAGTTCCCCATCACTCTGGCCACAGCACCTAAGTTTTCTGGCAGTTGGGTCGTTCTCAGGAGGATAATCACGTAGAGCGAGTTATCCCAATTACTTAATCGCTTGAAGAAGACTCTCTAAGTCTTGAATCTTAGCTGTGAGTGTTTGAATCGTTGTTTTATGTGCGGTTTCTCTGCTCTGCAACTCTTTTATTTCCTCTTGTTGATTAACAATCATATCTTGTGTGTTTTGAAGAAGAGACTTGAAATTTTTAGGAGTGCCGCAGTGAGCACACTTATCCGGTTGTGTATCGCTGCTGTTTGCATGCACAAAGGAGCTCAGGATAAAAATTACAAAGAAAACGATTTTGTTGTTCATAAACGAATCTATGTAATAACTCACAGTTTAAACCTAACATTCCTCTCTTCTGCCCGTCAACTCTTTTCATCCTATCTCCCCCAGGTACTTAATAAAATTTCTATAAAAATATATTAATTAACATATTTATTCAAAAAAAGATTGTGTATTTTATTTTTATGTGTTAATCCCTGTGAGGTTTAATTGTAAAATAAAAAGAGTGGTTTTTATGAGAATAATATTTATTTTTTCTTTCCTATTACTTACAGAAACAAATCTTTTCTCATCAGAGAGTGAGAATGAGACAGGAGGAATACACGCGAAGATACGGGAGATTTTGAAACAGAATGAATACAAAGAGCTTACAAAGGAGAATGTTCAGCGTCTTCTTGACATAAAAGATATCAAAGAAAGAGATAGTGAACTCTCGTCTGTCGAGCACCGCCTGGTTGGCGTATTAAAGCAAATTGTCCCTACAAAATGTGAAGGCATGACCCGCGAATGTGGTGAAATTAAAGGAAAATTTTACGATATTCTAACTATTTGCCTAGGGAAAAAGGTTGACAATCTAGATGAACAACAAAATCAAATGTACAAGAGGGTTTATGCTAAATTCAAAAGTGAATGCCCTGAGCCTCAAAAAAATAAGAGAGAAAAACCTCGCAGAAAAAGAAAAGAAATCCTCGCCATCACCTGTGATAGTGAAGAGAGAGACACGTCACCTCTCCCAAGAAAAAGGCGAAAGGTAGTACAGGAAGCAACACAGCCTGCTCTAAGGACCACGGGTAACATTGCTCATACTGACACTACTTATATATTGAGTGAAAATAATTATCAGCCTTTCTTCTGTGTCCAGCAAATGTTTTCCTTGCCTGAGCATGAAGCATTTCACTACCGAAAAACCTAGTGCAATTTTATGTATCACCAGGAGGCGCACCTCAACAAGCCCTATATGTCATGCCACCCAATACACAAACGACTAGTGATGCTGTTACCACCCCGTGCGGCGGGGGCCAAGAAAAAAAATATAAATCCACGAAATTCGTCGCTCTATCTTCTTCTGCTTATTCGAGAAAAACTCACGAACAAACCGCAGGACAAGAAGAGGAGAGTTTTGATCTAGATCAATATCTCAGTTTCGGTACATTAAACTGACAGAGGTCTATCACTTCCATCGCCACTTGGTGCCGTCGGAGTTGTCTTCAAGGATGATTCCAGCGGTATCAAGTTCATGACGTACGGCGTCGGCTTCTTTAAAATTGCGATCTTTGCGTGCTTGGTTGCGTTTTTGAATAAGAGCCTCGATCAATTCAGAAGAAAGGGATTGCTTTTTTGATGATTGCATAAACCAATCCTCGGGCCTTTGTTCTAAAAGGCCTAAGATATACGCTGTCCTTTTAAGGGAAGCTGGGGGAATGTAAGATGTCTTGGATTTATTGTATGCGGTGGCTAATTCATGGAGGTGTGTGAGTGCTAAGGGCGTGTTCATATCATCGAGGAGCGCCCCCATTGTCGGCTTATCTAAAGAACCACCATCGTTATTCTCGCCTGCTTCTTCTAAGGCACGGTAAAGCTTGTCGAGGGCCTGTTTAGCTTGGATCAGTTGATGTTTTGTAAAATCCAGTGGCTGGCGGTAGTGGGTCGACAGCATGGCATAGCGGATAGTCTCCCCATGATATTCGTCAAGTAAATCGCGCACCGTAAAGAAGTTCCCGAGGGCCTTCGACATTTTTGCCCCGTCTACCATCAAATGACCATTGTGAAGCCAGTACTTTGCTAGGGTATGCGTTCCATGGGCGGCGCAGCTTTGAGCGATTTCATTCTCATGATGGGGAAAAACAAGGTCAATACCACCGCCATGGATATCAAAGGTTTCACCTAGATATGCCGCACTCATGGCAGAACATTCGATATGCCAGCCAGGTCTTCCACGACCCCAGGGGCTTTCCCATCCGGGCTCGTCATCATGGGAGGGTTTCCACAATACAAAATCGCCGCTGTGTTCTTTGTAAGGCGCAACCTCGACGCGCGCTCCTGCCATAAGATCATCTATAGTCTTTCGGGATAATTTTCCGTAATCCTCGAATTTTTGATGGCGAAAAAGCGCGTGACCCGCACTAGCGTAAGCGTAGCCTTTCTTAATCAGTGTCTCAATCATATGAATCATCTGGGGAATATGATCAGTGGCGCGTGGCTCTCTTGTAGGAAGGAGAGTGTTCAGGGCCCTCATGTCTTCATGATACGCTTGTGTTGTTCGATCGGTGAGCTTGCGAATGCTTTCACCGTTACTTTTTGCTGCTGCATTAATTTTATCATCCACATCGGTAATATTACGCACATACGCAACCTTAGGGTAGAGATGCTTCAACAGGCGATACAATACATCAAACACGACCACAGGACGTGCATTGCCTATATGCGCAAAATCATAAACCGTAGGCCCACACACATACATGCGCACATAAAGAGGATCAAAGGGGTCGAAGTTTTCTTTTTGTTTGGAAAGGGTGTTGTAAAGTCTAAATTGCATAGGTTTAGGAAGGTGGTGTTTTTTCTGTTGCACGGGGACAGTGTACTGCTAATGGCCAATTTTTTGAATATTTAACTGTTTTTTTAATTTCAACGTTTACTCTCTATCCAAAGGCAAAGTATCGCGTATCCTGAAATGATTCCTTTTAAGATTAGTCTTTATATTCTTTTCGTAGGCGTTAGTGTGTCTGTGATAAGTGCCCATTTACAGGCTAGAAACCTGCCAACTTCTTTTCCAATACCTGATCTACGGTTTCCTCCACCCTATGAAGAAGATTTCATCCCTCCTTCCGCCCCCATAATTCCAGTGAAGGATCTTCTTCAAGGGGGAGGGGCTGCGGCACTTAACTTGAATTTTTCGAAAGGGGCTACGATTTATGACGAGATGGATAGTTTTTCTCGACGGACACGTCCTTCCTTAGCTGTGAAAACGTACGGAGATGAAGAATCTTCCTCTGCAGAGGGTGTTTATCCAAGCCTATCGCTCAAAGCGCAGGATGGAGGCTACTATGTGTATGCCATCCAAGATGGAGGTGGAATTGCGCGCGGGCACAAAGATGTGCATGACATGCTAACAAGCTTCGGCATCACAGAGCTTATTCCCTACAAATTTATGAGGGACACAAAAACACATCATACAGAGTTTCTTTGCTTTTATGACAGTCGAATCCAGAAAGTTACTAGCGATACTGTCTCTCCACATTTTTGGTTGGAGCTCAATATCGTCGGCCCGGATAATAAGCGTAATAAGAAAAAAGGTATAAACGCTGCAAGCTCTTTGAAAGAAGGTACTAACTAAGACGTTTTCTTCCCTAAGATAAAGGTTTCACAATTGGTATCCAAAAGATTGCAGATGTCTTCTTCGGTGCAGACAGCTTCTAGTCGCTTTTTCACTTTGTTATAACCGAGGAGTGGCAGGATATCTTTCATCTCTGGACCGTGATCGCGCCCTGTGAGAGCCTGACGCAAAGGCATAAAGAGCTGCTTGCCTTTGCGTCCCGTTTTCTCTTTTAGAACACCCATCCATTTCGACCAAGTTTCTTGTGTAAAAGGCTCCTTTGGAAGGTACTCAAGAGCTTTTTGGATAGAGTCCTTCTCAATCCCCGTAGGAACCTTGATTTCGCTATGAAAAATGTCATGCCAGAGTTTAAAATCTTCATCAGAGCCAATATTTCCTTTGAACAGATCCCACTCAGCCTCTGAAAAATCTGAAAACCCTTTAGCCAAGAGCTTGGGGTAAATTTGATCGAACGGCATCATGGCTATGATTTTATGGTTGAGTTCTTTGAGCTCATCCAGATCAAATTGGGGAGGGTTACGACTAAAGGTTTCAAGATCAAAAAGTTCCACAATCTTACACAAGGATAAGACCGGTCGTACGGGTAGAGATGTGCCGAGGCGGGCAAGAAGAGAACAAATAGCTGTGGGTTCTAACCCCTGATGACGCAACTGACCGATGCTGAGACTGCCCAGACGTTTTGAGAGGGATCCCCCGCCCTTCTCCATAAGCAAGGTTGTGTGACCAAACCTGATGGTAGAGGGATCACGGCCAAGGGCTTCGAATAACTGTACTTGCACGGCTGTATTTGTTACGTGATCTTCGCCACGTAAGATATGGGTAATGCTCGTGTCTACATCATCCACGACAGATGTAAGCGTATAAAGATAAGCACTATCAGCACGTACAAGCACAGGATCACTGAGTGTTCCTGGACCAAAATGAGTCGTACCGCGAATAAGATCATGCCACGATACGTCCTTATCTTCGAGGAGGAAACGATAGTGAGGCTTGCGTCCCTCACGCTCAAAGGTACTCCTTTCTTCTTTGGTTAGTTTCAGTGCTGCACGATCATAGCGTGGTGGTTCACCCCGTCCTAACTGTCGCTTACGCTTAAATTCAAGCTCTTCTGATGTCTCATAACAGGGGTACAAACGTTCCATAAGGATGAGCTTATCCATGATTTCTTTATAACGGTTGAAACGCTCTGACTGCTTGAAAAAGCTATCATGGGTAAGACCCAACCACTCCATATCTTCTAAAATAGCAAGCTCGTACGCTGGTTTGGAACGCTCCAGATCCGTATCATCCATGCGGAGCAGGAAATGACCATCATACTTTCTCGCGAAAAGCCAGTTGATGAGAGCTGTACGTACATTGCCAACGTGCAGATACCCCGTTGGGGAAGGGGCAAAACGAACTTTAACAGTCATGGAGGTGGAGGGTACTTAATATCTTTTCCGCATAGTACCTCGTCTTATTTAAAAAAGTCTAGAGCTGCGCTCCTCCTATGAACCCGAGATCACATTCTGCGTGCGTGCGCCAATCTTCCCAGAAAAACCTACACGCCGATCTTATCACGATCATCAACTGTTTTGACGGTGCCGCCAAAATATTCTGAAATGAATTCATTTACTTTCGCGTCATACAATGCATCCGTCAATATACCAAGATCATCTTGTCTTTTTCGTTCAGCGTATAAAAAATTCGAAAGTATTTCAAATTCCTCTGCCCGACAACGCTTAGCGTACATAAATTCAGCGGCTGTTATAGCTTTTTCAAGATGAGAAGTTGAGGGGTTTTTCTTGTAAAATTTCCTAAAAAATCAGCTAACACGCCATCTGGAACGATCGAATATTCCCTTCCTTGATTACCAATGCATATCATAATTAATAGAAGCTTCTCTATTATATATATTCGTGAGGTCCTGGGCAGTTTCTGTATTATTAAGAAAATATGGATCCTTTTCTTGTATGCTCCTTCTAACTTCTTTACAAATTATAGCATCAACCTCAGGAGGAATTTCGAATGCCAAGCTTGTTTCCCCAAAGAAGTGAGTGTTGTCGTGAGGAAGCCCAAAATCCCCAATGCCACTTGAATGTTTTTCATGATCAGTTCTCCTTTTTTAGATGTTAAAGGTATTATTGTTACTCTTATTTGACTTGTTAACTAATTGCACAAAAGGGGAAAGTCAACTTAAAAATCACTCAAACCCTATTTCTGGAAATATTTGGACAAGCTCCCGCCATTCACGAGCGCCAAAACCGCTTGAAGAGGGAATAACTTTCTCCCCCCGCAAGCAACGCTTTAGGATATCCGTTGCTGTTTTGGATAAATGGGTGGCTCCCATCTTATATTCTATAAAAGCATTATAGGTTAGCGGCACCCAGGCTTTTAAAATTTCTAGCATTCTTTCCGCGTATACACGAATTTCGTATTGAGCGTGAGGATCCGCACGCAAGCTCAAAAAGTGCATAAAATTGTGTAAATCAATTTTCCAATAAAATTGGGTGTAAAAATTCACTGGCAGATTCATGCGTGCCAGTTCCCGCGCCACGCTGGACCACTGTATGTCGATGACATTCCCTTCATCATCAACATTCAGCATTTCTTGGTAGTGTTTATAGGTTAAAAGCGCATCATGCTTGAGGTAATCTAAAACGCGCTTAGCATCTTGGCCCATGAGAACGTCTTCCCGTCCTTGGTTATTCGATGTCGATTGCGCGGCAATATGCTCGGGTCTGGGCAAATAAAACTCCCGATCCAATACGGAATAACGGGCGGAATACTCATTCACATTTGCCGTACGGTGGCGTAGCCATTGCCGTGCCACAAAAATAGGCATTTTTACATGAAATTTAATCTCACACATTTCAAAAGGTGTCGTATGACGATGACGCATAAGGTAATTAATAAGCCCTTGGTCTTCGCTCACTTTTTTCGTGCCCTTGCCATAAGACACACGGGCAGCTTGCACAATAGCCCCATCGTCCCCCATATAATCAATCACACGAATAAATCCATGATCGAGCAACGGAAAAGGCTCAAAGAGAATGGCTTCAAGGGCAGGGGACGTGGCGCGCGCTGTCGTAAAGGTTTCAACGGTTTCAGAAGAGAATGCGTCCTTGCGCATTGATGCTTGCGTCATAGAAACAAAACAAAAGGGAAATATCTGAACAATCTTAATCAATCCCCCTTTAAAATAAAAGAAAAAGGTATTATCTTAGAGATGTTAGGGTAACCCGACTATGATGATAAACGGCTTATGGAATAGGCGTTGCGGACCCGGGGGCGGTACCCGGCGTCTCCACCAAGGAAATGCGGGGACGAAATAGGATCGACGTGCGTAATAAAGATAGACCTTTCATCCGGCATGGTACCACCGTTAGCGGACTAAACGCAATAAGTGCAACGAAAGTTAGCGCTCGTGGTTTGAACACTTTCAATGGTTTTGTAGCGCAAGCTGCAAATGGTCAGAGAATGGTTCAAGCAGCTTAAAGCTTAGCAAGTCGACGCTTAAAGCAGCAAAAATCACGCGGTTAGGGGGCCCCGGGCAACAGAATGCCCCCGCTTGATGATGGCTATTAAGGTTAAGATTTATGACACGTAAAATCAATTACGAAGACCTTGTGCAAAAAGCACTTGTCACTGTTGTCCGCGATCTTTTGCGCGATGCCGCGACAAAAGGACTTCCAGGAAACCATCATTTCTATGTTACCTACAACACCGATCATCCGCGTGTTGAGCTTCCAGAATACTTAAAAGAACAATACCCCGAGAGTATTACGATTGTTATTCAATATGAGTTTTGGGGTTTGGATGTTTTTGAGGATCGCTTTGAAGTAACGTTGAGCTTTAATAATCTTCATGAACGTTTGATTGTTCCCTTTGATGCGATGACGAGTTTTGTTGATCCTTCTGCCAAATTCGGTCTTCAGTTTACTCCAACGATGCCGCAGCATCAGACCAAAGCAGAACTCAAAAGTTTTACAAAAGACTCTACTAGAAAAGAAAAAGAACCTAAGAAAAATAAATTTGAAATTCCTTCCGATGCTGTGGAAGGAAATATCATCAGCTTTGATGCCTTTCGCAAGAAAAGCTAGAAGTGTATTCGTTTACGGCGATCCTTGGAATAGGAGCAGGGAATGAGGGTGTGGCAGTGGTTCTCTGGGCATCGTTGTCAAAAGAGCTAGTATTCTAAGCACTGTTTTCGTAGAATGATGCCTAAGCTTTCTTTTTTATTGACATTTTTCTATGTTTGCACGTCCCCGTCGTCATAATCCTCTCGACATATGGCCCGGGTTTGTGGATGCTATGGCGACGCTCCTCATGGTGATTGTTTTCGTCCTCATGACCTTTGTGGTTGCTCAGCTGTATCTTACGGACGCAATTAAAGGAAAAGAAACCGCGCTTATAGCCTTGGAAGGGCAAATCAAAGATCTTCAGGAAAATCTCAAACTCGAAAAGCTGTCGAGAGACGAGGCGCATGCGCAGATTGGCAACTTACAGAAAACCCTTGATCTCTTGGAAAATCAAGTCGCCCACTTAAGAGCAGCTCTCCAAGATTCTGAAAAGTCTCTTATCAAAGAAAGTGAAGCTAAAGAAGCAGCACTTTCGTCGATTTCAGAACTCAATGCACAGATTGCATCACTCAATGCACAAATCAAGCGTTTGAGTGATGCGCTTATTGAAGAAGAAACGAAAGAAAAAGAGCAGACGCTCAAGCTGGATAACCTTCAGAAAAAACTCAATGAGGCGTTGCTTGCAAAAGTGGAAGCATTGAAAGCTATCAATGATAAGCTTGCACAAGCTATCGCGGATAATAAAAAGCTAAATGATGAGATTACAAAGCTGAAAGATCCTAAGAAACTGGGACTCACACAGTACCGCTCTGAATTTTTTGCTAAACTTGTAAAGGTCCTTGGCGAGCGCTCTGATATTCGTGTTGTTGGGGACCGCTTTGTCTTTCAATCGGAGGTTCTCTTTGACAAGGGATCAGCCGAAGTCAAGTCCGAAGGCGCTTTCCAACTGAAAACCCTTGCGAAAGCGTTGAAAGACATTACGAGAAACATTCCAAAAGATATCAAATGGATTCTACGCATTGATGGGCATACCGATAAGCTTGCGATCAATACAGCACAGTTTCCCTCTAACTGGGAGCTTTCGAGTGCCCGTGCCATCGCTGTGGTAAGGGCGCTTGCGAAGGAAGGAATCGATCCAGCTTACATGGTTGCTGCTGGGTTTGGTGAACATCAGCCTCTCGCGGAGGGAAGCGATGAAAACGCCTTTTCACGCAACCGTCGTATTGAATTTAAATTGGATCAGCGGTAGAGAGATGTTGTGACTAAGATCTTTGCTATGCTCTTAGCCTTCCTGCCATGAGTACCAAACAAGAGATTTGGAGAGGGTTCTATTTCGCAGTGATGCTCTTTTATATTCTTCTGCACACTTTATTAACGAATCTCTCGTAAAATACCCTTAGGAGTCCACAGTTTTGTTCGGCGAGAACGCGTGTCTGTCATGGAAGCTCGCACTTCAAAAGAAAAATTCTCATCCCTCGTTGTGGGAGCGCTTGGTATTGTTTTTGGGGATATTGGAACAAGCCCTCTCTATGCATTAAAAAGCTGTTTGACGATCTCTGGTATTCCTGTGACTCCCGTCAATATTCTTGGTATTGTCAGCTTTTTCATTTGGGCACTCATTTTGATTGTATGGTTCAAGTATGCTCTTCTTGTCATGCGTGTTGATAACAACGGAGAAGGCGGTATTCTGGCACTGACAACTCTGGGACAGAAACTGAAACTTTTTCGCAATAAGAATATTCTCATTGCTGCAAGTGTTTTAGGAACAGCACTTTTTTTGGGGGATGGGATTATCACACCAGCCATTTCCGTTTTGAGCGCTATTGAAGGTCTTGAATATGTCACGAAGGCTTTTGATCCTTATACGGTCCCGCTTTCTATTGGGATACTCACAATTCTCTTTGCTATTCAAAGGAAGGGAAGCGGTCTGATCGGGCAGTACTTTGGAGCCGTGATGACGATTTGGTTTGGGTTTTTGGCAATCATAGGGATGTATCATATCGGGTGCTACCCAAGTATACTCTATGCACTTAATCCCCTTTCAGCTTTGGATTTTCTCCTTCACAATAAAATTCTTGGTCTCGCTACCCTCGGAGGCGTTGTTCTTGTAGTGACAGGGGGGGAGGCGCTTTATGCGGATATGGGCCACTTTGGAAGGCAATCCATCCGGGTAGCATGGGGTTTTATTGTTTTTCCAGCGCTGGTTTTGAATTATCTTGGTCAGGGAGCGAATCTTTTAGTGAATCCCACAGCTCTTGAAAATCCCTTTTTCGCTTTAGTTCCCCAGCCCATTCTTATTCCTGCTGTTATTCTTGCGACCATGGCTTCCGTCATTGCTGCACAGGCTATTATTTCAGGTATTTTTTCGATCACATCCCAAGCTATTTTGTTTAACTATTTTCCTCGTATGCGCGTCATTCACACATCAGCAAAGCAAATTGGACAGATTTATATCGGGAGCATTAATTTTGTTCTTTGGATACTCGTTGTGTTTGCGGTACTAATGTTTGGCTCTTCTGATACGCTTGCACATGCATATGGTTTGAGTGTGTCGGGCGTTATGCTTCTGACAAGCGTCTTAATCGCATTTGTTGCCTACAAGCAATGGGGGTGGAATCTTTTCAAAGTCTGTGCTGTTTTTGCCCCTATGATTTGTCTCGATAGTGTTTTTCTTGCGGCGAACTTAGTAAAAATCGTTGAAGGTGCGTGGTATATAATCGTGATTACTTTCATCGTTTCGTACACGATGCGTGTGTGGATGAAGGGGAATAAGGCGCTTGAGTCTCAAAAATTCTCTCCCTCTATGGGGCTCACAGATTACTTGGAACGTTATGAACGTCGATTCCAAGAGCGGATTCCAGGCACTGCTATTTTCTTGAGCCGTTTTCCCAATAAGGTGCCTCACTCTCTTATGATTCATTTACATCACAATAAATTTCTTTACAGTAAAACAATCCTCCTCACCTTTACGATAAAAGACGTGCCCTATTTAACAGCCAAAGAGCGTTTTGAGTATAAAAAACTCAATGAACAAAGTATCTGTGTTGAGGCTAAATTTGGATTTAAAGAATCACCAAATCTGACGCGCGTCACCCATTTTTTGCAAGACAAGGGAATGATTCAAAATTGTGATGAAGTCTCAGTCTTTCTAAGCAAGGGTGTCCCTGTTGCAAGCAAATCAAGCGTTTTGAAGGGATTTTCTGAACAGTTGTATATTTTCCTTGCCTCCATTGCTCAGAACGCTAGCGATTTCTATAAAATCCCCAACCATAAAGTCATTGAACTGGGTGTCAGATACAAAATTTAAAGACTCAGTCTTCGTAAACCGAGTCTTTAATGTACCCTTCGGTGGATGTTAATCGTCAACGTCATCCTGGGGACTAGGGCGCTGTGTTTTTTGGGTCTTTTTTTCTTGTGCTATGGTCGTTGTGGTTGTCGTTTCGGATGACGTTTGCGCCGCTGTGCTCTTTTCTATCAAGGATTTGATATGCGTGTCAAAATAGTTAAACAACACCTGAATATGGTGGGGTTTTTTTGAATCATCATTGATACCTTCCAAAAGATAATCGTATTCCTTATTCCAGTAACAGGGGTTGTATTCTGGAAGAACGCGTAATTGATCGTTCCGGATCATATCAAGAGCAGTATGACCGGGTACATGGATCACTTGCCCGTCGACTTTAAAATGCGTGTTCTCATGGATGCTTGGAAAGCCAAAGGTGAGTTGTTCGTTATCTTTTGTACCAAACGAATGGGTAATTTCTAAATTCCTACTATCATTATTATTACTACTATCTTTTGTATCTGGATTTATTAAGTTCATCGTTAAAAGACGAACATCCGGCAAAGCTTTGCTCGCTTTTTGGAAATCTCTGATTATCTGTTCCATAACGTAGGCGGGACCTGCCCCTGACCCCACAACATCCATAAAAAGAACTTTTGTATCTTTCGTCAGTGCCGTGTTCGTTGAGCTAAGCCCTTCTTGAACAAGGCGATTTTTCAGATGGTTTAAGCGTTCTATTGTCACAATGTCTTTAGGATTTGGAAAACTGCTTTGACGTGTTCTATTAGGAGACCCTGAAAAGGGGAAAAAAATAATCTGCCGGTAGTTTTCGTCGGTTATATTATCCGAGGCAAGGTGCTTGAGAGCACGGCCAAGAAAATAAGGCGAATTACCAAAGGAAACAAGGACGTCGCCCTTGGTGGATAGATTCATAATGCGTTGAGCTGCATTGTATATGTTTTTCACAAGATCCGGGGTCAGAAAATAGAAATCTGATTTTAAGAAAAATTCTTTCTTTTCATCAGGATTCTCAGGAATGCCAAAGTATTTGTAGCTAAACAAATCCGCTACGGCCGCATCAAACTGTTCACGCGTTTCAGAAGAATTGTGTTTTGATCTCTTCTCGAAATACTGATTAATTTCATTATCAGAAAACCATTCTCTTACGGCATTTGGAGATAAAAGACGATATTCCGCCGGAACACGATTGAGCATTATGGTTAATGCTTTAGGCCAATCGTTTATCGACCTAGATCTTAGACTGTTACGAAGATCGTTTTGTAAGTATCCGATAGGATCCATGAGCGTAATGTATGGTGGATTCTTCTTGTTCTCATGATTACCAAAATAGGTTTCTGAGAAGATTTTGTTAAGTAGCTCTGACCGTCGACTTTCTATCTCCTGATTTGTCAAGTGATGATCTTTTTCTAGGCGGTTTATCACAGCGGTCGTAAACAATGGCTTCGCTTCCTCGGCTGTTAGGCTTGAAATACGATTACGAAAATCTTTATCCGCTGTTTCAGCAAGGGCGTCTTTGATGATGTTATCGAGCTTTTCGCTAAAGAATAGCTGAAAAAGGAAACGGCTCTTTATCCGTATAACATCTTCTTTATCCGGAAGGTTAATGTCAGTAATATATGCTCTAACAGGGCTGCAGAGCGCAGCTGCCGTCAGTGCGAGCAGAAGAGAAAATTTTTTCATAGAAGCCCCTCATGGTATAAATTATTACATAGAGAGAGGTAGTTTGAGATCGTTAATTTTTCGTTAATAAAAAACCAGGCTACCGCGAGCCTGGCTCTCCTCAAGAGTATTGGGTTCTTGTCTTTCTCGGCTTGTAAAGCCTTTTACTTAAGCAAAGGCAAATTTAAGCAAGAGCGGTTTTTGCTTTTTCAACCAGCTGTTTAAAAGCCTCAGGTTGGTTCATAGCGAGATCAGCCATAACTTTACGATCAATGGAAATTTCCGCTTTATTGAGCCCGTTGATAAGACGAGAGTAGGTCATACCCATCTCACGCACAGAAGCATTAATACGCTGAATCCAAAGACCACGGAATTCACGCTTTTTGACGCGGCGATCGCGGTAAGCGTATTGGAGAGCCTTCTCCAAGCGTTGGAGTGCTGGCCGAAAACAGGTGCTAGAACGTCCACGAAAACCTTTAGCAGCTTTGAGAACTTTTTTGTGGCGTGCATGCGTTGTCACGCCTCGTTTAACACGTGCCATTGTATATATCTCCCTTTATGCGTGAAGAAAATAAGTGAGAACTTTTTTCGCATCACTCTCATGCATAATGGTCATGCCTCGTGCGTTGCGAATAAAATTATTGGATCGCTTGATCATACCATGACGTTTACCAGCTTGGCCCATCTTGACCTTGCCAGAACCTGTAATGCGAAAACGTTTCTTCGCACTACTTTTTGTTTTCATTTTGGGCATTTTTCTCTCTTCATTTAAGGTTTTAAAATACTGGTGACTAGGCATGCCCTACAGCTATAAGCCCACAAACACCTCCAAAACCCTTAGCACATTCCTTTCAAAAAATCAAATCTTTGATGTTTTTGGAGCGAAAAGCATTTATGGAGGAGAAGAGGGATATGTATATACTGAGGTGTGTAAATAATGCAAAAGAGTTATTGACTTTATTGTATCATTTTCTTTTATAAGTTTTTTGTAAATAATATTAACAAGAATTTGTATTACGAACATATTAAGACTTCTCTCTCTTGATTGCTGGGGTTTCAGCTGCCAGCATAATGGATGATAGTAACTTGAATGCTGTCCCACCTGCCCAGACCTCGATGAAGGTGCAATTTTCAAAGGATGCGAATGATGTCATACAAATAGTATGATGAAAAACATCTTAATCCGTCCGTATCTATACTTACCGCGGGTGAACAATCCTCTCCTTTTCTTTGAAAGAAAAAAATATGAAATTCAAGATACAATTGACAAAATTAATAATACGGGGGGTCTTGGCTGTCTTTCGGACTTTTATAAAAACAGCAGTGAATGTTGACCCCGGATATCAGTTAAATGGAAAAACGATGGCTGGACGAAGATACTTGGTTCATTTATAGGATCGGTTGTATCATTAATGCCTTTAAAGCCAAATATAAAGAAATCCTATAGGGAGTCTTTGGTGACATCGGTACAAAATTCCCTTTCATGCGCTTAAAGCCGCTTTTACCCTCGCAAACCTCCCTGTGACAACGCCTACTGTTTTGGGGATCATCAGGCTTTTTATTTTGAAAATTCATTGTATGGTGATAAGGGTGCTGGTAAGACTAATCTTATGAGCTTTTTTGCAAAACTGAAACAAGGTCTTAAAGGAACCTCTACAAAATTGTCAGAGGGCTTAAAAGCCGTCTTTGTCTATAAGAAACTAAATCAAGAAACTCTTGACGAGCTTTATGATCTTTTGTTGATGAGCGACCTTGGTATTCCGGTATCCAATCGTATTATACAAGCCATTAAATCACAGAAATTTGATAAAGATATTAGCCCTGATGATGTGAAAAAAATCATCGTAGAAGAAATTGAAGCGATCTTAACACCTCATGTGGCCACCATTAAGCTTAAAAAGGATAAGCCCACTGTCATTCTCGTTGTCGGTGTGAATGGAACAGGAAAAACGACGACCATTGCTAAGCTTGCCCACTCTTGGAAGCAACAAAAATACGATGTAAGACTTGCTGCAGCAGACACATTCAGAGCAGCTGCTGTTGACCAACTTGAGGTGTGGGCGAGTCGCCTTAAGATTCCCCTTTACAAGTCCAATGAAGGGGCTGATCCGGCAAGTGTTGCTTTCCAAGCATATCATCAATCCCAAGGCGCAGATGTCTTGTTGATTGATACTGCAGGACGCCTCCACAATAAAAAATATCTTATGGATGAGCTCGAGAAGATCAGCCGTGTCCTGAAAAAAATTGATCCAAAACTTCCCCATGAGGTTATTATCGTTCTTGATGCAACAACAGGGCAAAATGCATTACGCCAAGTGAATGTTTTTTCCAAGACAATTCCTCTCACGGGCCTTATACTAACCAAACTTGATGGAACGGCCAAAGGAGGTATCTTGGTGGCTTTAGCAGAGCAATACAAATTGCCCGTTTACGCTATAGGTGTTGGTGAAGGTTTCAATGATATGCAGGCTTTTGATGCACGGGAATTTGCTAAAAGTTTAATAGGCTTGGCTTCATGACACCGCTCCTTAAACCGAATCATTTCTCGCATTTTGCACTGAGTCATATCCGTGATCTTGATGTTTTCTACGATCCAGAGGCCGCTGTCAAAAGGATTATAAAGATTTTCCAAAAGCATACGGAAGATATTCAACGGGCTTTTGATCGTGTATGCCAGGGCGAATGCCCCGATGCTCTTGAAACCCTGGCTATTACGAAAGAAGCGACGTATCCTTACGCTGCTTTTATCATTGAAGTGAAAGACTTGAACAAGGATGTGAGTCTTTCTTACGGCGTCGCTCACGAACCTGGCGTCTACGGTACGACGCTCACTCGCCCTGATATTTTTGCTCCCTATTATAGGGAGCAATTTTCTCTCATTATGGCACGCCACCGGGTTCCTGTTTATATAGGCACGAGTAATGTATCGATGCCCCTCCCTTTTGTTATTGATCACACCCCGACATCCCTCGAACCAGAGAGAATGTGGCAGATGCAGCATAGTTTTGTCATGCCTAATCTCGCTCGTATTGATGATAATATTGCTAATTCTACGTATATGACAGACGTAGGTGAAGCCAAGCCCTTATCCCTATTCCCAGCAGAACGTGTGGAATACTCTCTCCAACGCCTCTATCATTACACAGGGACATCCCCTGAGCATTTCCAAGGGTTCGTACTGCTTACGAACTATCAGCGTTATGTTGATGAATTTATTGATTTTGGCCTAAGTGAGCTTAAAAGCAACGATTTGTATACCCACTTTGTCATGCCTGGCAACGTTATCCATACCAACCATCGCTTTGATAAGAGCTCTATAAGAGGCGAAACACCGAGACATCTTCCCCAAATGCCAGCCTATCACCTTAAGACAGTGGATGGAAAAGGTATTACTTTCATTAATATCGGTGTGGGACCTACAAATGCAAAGAACATTACAGACCACCTTGCCGTGCTGCGCCCCCATTGTTGGTTAATGCTTGGTCACTGCGCCGGTCTGCGTGCTAACCAGATCCTTGGCGACTATGTCCTTGCCCACGCGTATGTGCGTGAAGATCATGTCCTTGATCAAGATTTACCGTCGTGGGTCCCTGTGCCTGCCATTGCTGAGGTTCAAGTCGCTTTAGAGGAAGCCGTAATGTCTATTGCTGAGCAACATAATGAGGATCATGATATCCATTCTCTCAAAATGCGTGTGCGTACGGGTACGGTTGTCTCAACCGATAATCGTAATTGGGAGATTCGTATCAAAGAACTCTCTGAGCGTTTTCGCCAGTCGCGGGCTATTGCACTTGACATGGAATCTGCTACTGTGGCTGCTAATGGTTTTCGCTTTCGGGTTCCTTACGGTACATTGCTATGTGTTTCCGATAAGCCCTTACACGGTGAGCTCAAGCTTAAAGGCATGGCCAATACATTTTACCGTGAGCGAGTGAATCAGCACTTGAAGATTGGTCTCGAAACATGTCGTATTCTCCGAGAAAAAGGTGTGGATCAACTCCACTCGCGCAAACTGCGCGGTTTCGACGAACCTCCCTTTCGTTAGAGGGCACCCTTTTCCGTTGGACAGAGGGTTTTGTGCGCTACCCCCTTGGGAGTATTTTCTCTACGAGTCCCCGAGATCACATTGCTTCTTAATCATCACCCATCTTAAGTGCGGCGATAAAAGCACTTTGAGGGATTTCGACGGAGCCGAATTGGCGCATGCGTTTTTTACCTTCCTTTTGCTTATCAAGAAGTTTGCGTTTACGGGAAATATCTCCTCCGTAGCATTTAGCAGTAACATCTTTACGCAGAGCAGAGACTGTTTCACGGGCAATCACCTTACCACCAATGGCTGCTTGGATGGCAATCTTGAAAAGCTGGCGGGGGATAAGGTCCTTTAGGCGTGTGCAGAGCTGGCGACCACGAGATTCAGCTCGGGACTTGTGTACAATCATAGACAGGGCATCCACAGGATCACCGTTTACCAAGATTGATACCTTGGCAAGGTCACCCTCGCGGTATTCATCCACCTGGTAATCAAAACTGGCATAACCACGGCTGATGGATTTGAGGCGATCATAAAAATCAAACACAACTTCATTAAGAGGTAACTTGTAGACGGCCATCGCCCGGTTTCCTGCATAGGTGAGGTCAATTTGCTCACCTCGGCGCTCTGAACAAAGGGTGAGAATGGGCCCCAAATATTCATCAGGAACCATAATCGTCGCTCTGATCCAGGGCTCTTCCATGTAATCAATCCTTACGACATCAGGCATGTCCGTTGGATTATGAAGTTCGAGCACTGAACCGTTCACCATATGGATTTTGTAAACAACACTGGGTGCCGTGGTGATGAGATCGAGATCAAATTCCCGCTCCAGACGTTCTTGGATAATTTCAAGGTGAAGGAGTCCCAAGAATCCACAACGAAAGCCATAACCAAGAGCTGCTGAACTTTCGGGTTCGAAGTGGAAACTTGCATCATTAAGGTGAAGCTTTTGAAGACTTTCGCGTAGCTTTTCAAAATCCCCTGCATCCACAGGAAAAAGACCGCAGAAAACAACGGGTACAGAAGGTTTAAATCCTGGAAGAGCCTCAAGACAGGGTTTGCGTTCCTCTGTAATCGTATCACCGACCTTGCAATCAGCGACCGCTTTAATGCTTGCTGTAATAAATCCAACCTCTCCGGGGTAAAGTGCATCCACCATGACTTGCTTCGGTGCAAAGACCCCCACACGATCCACTTCATAAGTGGCCCCTGTGCCCATCATACGGATCTTAGCGCTCTTTCTAAGCACACCATCTTTAACACGGACAAGAATCATCACGCCGAGATAAGGGTCATACCAACTATCCACAAGCATTGCTTTTAACGGTGCTTGACTATCCCCTTGAGGAGCCGGTAAACGCGCAACAATCGCTTCCAGTACATCACCAATCCCGATACCCGTTTTCGCGGAGATAAGAACAGCATCAGACGCATCGAGTCCTATAACGTCTTCAATCTGTGCCCTAACGCGTTCGGGCTCTGCTGCGGGTAGGTCAATTTTATTAAGAATGGGCACAATTTCGTGATTGGCATCAATGGCTTGGTATACATTGGCAAGTGTTTGTGCCTCAACACCCTGAGAGGCATCCACAACCAACAATGACCCCTCACACGCCGCGAGCGAGCGGCTCACCTCATACGCAAAGTCCACGTGACCTGGAGTATCCATAAGGTTGAGGATGTATGTCTCCCCATCCCTTGCTTTATAGTGCAAGCGCACTGTCTGTGCCTTGATCGTAATGCCGCGCTCACGCTCGATATCCATGGAATCAAGAAGCTGCTCTTTCATTTCCCGTGATTCCACCGCACCACAAAACTCAATCAAACGATCGGCAAGGGTAGATTTACCATGGTCAATGTGGGCAACAATGGAAAAGTTTCGGATTTTATTAAGAGGGGTAGGAGAGGTCATTGTCGCAAAATCCCGCCGGTTTCTTTTTCGATAAGTGTTATTGTCGCTGTCATGATTTGCTCAAGCTCACTTTCACTCAAAGTTCCTTTTTCTGGTTGAAACCTCAAACTTACTGCAAGGGACTTTTTACCTTCTAAGGCTGTTCCTGCGATGCCCTCGAACACGTCAAAGAGGTCCACCCGTTCAAGGGCAATATGTTTGGGAAATGTATTTTGCCGTGTAAGTTTTTGATTCAGGCTTTGTATAAGTCTTCCAGCTTCAAAAGTTTGATCAACGATAAAGGCAAAGTCCCGCTCTACCGGTTGGTAAGACGGCAATATATCTTTACCACGTTTATTTTTGAGAATAGGCAAATGATCAACAGGGATTTCAAAGGCACAGACAGAACCATTTACATTGAAATGTTTTAAGATTTTGGGATGTATTTGCCCAAAGTAGCCCAATACACGATGACCTTGCTTTAGAACAGCAGAGCATGTCGGGTGATAGTAGCTTGGTGACTCTGTCGTGACCACTTGAAGAGTGAACTCCTTTACACCAAATGCGCTAAGCAAGCTTATGAGATGATTTTTAATATCAAAAACATCGATATCTTCCTGTGTATGCTTCCAATGACGAGGGTGGTTTTTTCCTGCCCAAAGGGCGGTGCAATGGAACTGTTGCTTCGAATCGTATTGATGACCATAAACAGGCGCTATCTCGAAAACTGGGATCGTTTCTTGGGCACGCTTTTGGTTATCATAGACGACTTTAAGCAAGCTTGGGAGAAGGCTTGGCCGCATAGTCGTAAGGTCAGCTGTAATAGGATTTTTAAGATGAATCAGATCATCCGTATCACCAAAAATCTCAGCTGTTTTCCTGTCAATGAACGAGAAATTAATGGTTTCCAGAAAACCTAGATCGACAAGCCTTTGTGCACATACTGCCTGTGGGCGAGGCGGTTTCGTTGTCATCGGTATCATAGGCAGTGGTGCTTCCTGGATAGCCTCAGTGCCACGCAATCTTACAACCTCCTCCACCAGATCAATATCCTCTATAATGTCATGCCGCCAAGAGGGCACTGTAACGCTCACGCAATTTGAATCTTGATAATCAATGGTAAAACCTAAATGCGCAAGCATCTGGGCAGCGGTTTCCATAGGAATAGCCTTTCCTGTCACGCGCTGAAGCTTTTGCCCTTGGAGCGTTACTGTGTATGGTGTGTGCGTTTTCTTTTGAACCCAAAGGGGTGTACTTGCTTCTCCCCCGCAGTGCTCTTGGACAAGATGAACAGCCTGCTTCATACCCGGTTCCACCACAAGGGGATCCACGCCACGCTCAAAACGCATACGCGCATCGGAGATAATGTTGAGCTTTTGTCCCGTGCGTGCAATCGTTACAGGATCAAACCAAGCAGACTCGATGAGCACATTTTTTGTATGCTCGTCACAGGTTGTGCGCTTGCTTCCCATGACACCTGCAAGGGAAATAATACCCAGGTCATCACAGATCACAAGCATAGCATCAGACAGTACATGCATCTTATCATCCAACGCCTCAAAAATTTCACCCTCAACGGATAATCGTAGGACAATATCCCCCTTTACTTTATCTGCGTCAAAGACATGGAGAGGACGTCCCCAATCAAAGCACAAGTAGTTCGTTATATCCACCAGAGATGAAATCGGTCGAAGGCCAATGGCACGCATACGCTCACTCATCCACTTAGGACTCTGACCGTTCATGACATTTTTCACGTAAGTGAGACCAAAATGACGACAAACCTGCGGTGCATTATTGACTATTTTCAAGGGAGGCTTACTTCTATTCCCTGACACTTCAGGGGGCACCACAAGCGGCTTTAATGTAACGGGTATGCCCTTTGTTCTAAAATAGGCGTAGAGATCGTGTGCGATACCAAAGACAGAAAAGCAATCGGAACGATTGGGTGTGATCGCTACATCAATCACAGGGTCATCGAGTCCAAGGGCTTTTGCTGCAGGAGAACCTATCGGCACATCTGTTTCCAGTTCTAAAATACCCTCACAGGGCAAGTTGATGAGCAGCTCATCTGATGAACACAGCATACCAGGACTGTCAACTCCCCTTACTTTCCCCGCTTTGAGCACATGACCCGTTGATGGAATCACAGCGCCCACTGGAGCTAGAACAACCTTAATTCCCACCCGAGCATTTTTTCCTCCGCAGACAAGCTCCAAAGAGTGCTTTCCTTCTGTCGAACTTCCGATACTTACCGTGCAAATTTGCAAGCGGTCAGCTGTAGGGTGGAGGCGAGTGTCGGTAATCTCGGCCACAATGAAATCCTTGAGTCTCTTTGCTTCATCTGTGACAGATTCTACCTCGAGACCGATGTTAACAAGCCCCTGTAGGACATCGTCCAGTGTAAAATCGCCTTTTAAATAATCTTTTAGCCAGGAATAGGTGAACTTCATCCGGATAAGTGTAAGTTAATGCGGTGTTGTATTTACCTGTAGCAGATTTATTTGGTTTTTTGGAATGAAATGATGATTCTTTTGATCGAGGATTTTACGATCCCTATTTTTGAGAGGTAGTGGTGGGGAGAGGGGCGTTCTTGAAAGAAGGGGAGAGAGTTTCTGATGTGAGGAAAAGGGGTCAGAGATCAGCTTTTAGGGGATATTGGAAAAACTGGGGCTCTCAATCGCATAGTTCTGACTGTCGCTGAGTAGATCTTGCATGAGCTTGGCATGGAGAGTATGACCAGAGTTCACACCGACAAATTTGCCCTGGATGTGTTTCCCGAGCAAAGAGAGATCACCTAAAGCATCCAGGAGCTTATGACGAACGATCTCATCTTGAAATCTGAGACCTGACGCATTGAGAATAACGCCGTCTTGGAACACAACTGTATTGTCTAAGGATGTGCCCTGCGCAAGGCCAGCAGCCCACATTTTCGCGGCATCCTCATAAAAGCCAAAGGTGCGAGCGGAGGCAATATGCTCACGGAAATGATCGAAGCTAGGACTAAAATCGAAAGTCCATGAAAGATTGTTAAGCCTGCGCCCTGCGTTAAAGGTCATTTGAAGACTAAACGTACTATCTGGAACTAGCATGGCTTTGCTATCACCGTAGGTAACGCTGATGGGTTTCATAATCTTGATAAATGACGTTGCGGCATCCTGAGCTGATATGCCCGATTTTTCAATCATCTCCACAAAAGGTGCTGCGCTACCATCCATAATGGGTACTTCTTCGCCATGGAGTTCTACGACGGCGTTATCGATTCCACAACCTTTGAACGCGGCGAGTACATGCTCAACAGTGCGTACCTTGTGTCCTTTTTCATTCGCTAACGTGGTGCAAAAGGATGTATCCACAATAGAGTGGATGTGAGACGGAATAAAATCTTCCTCGCAACCGGTGAGATCACCGCGCACAAAGACAATACCCGTTCCTATGGGTGCTCTGTGAAAGGTGAGAGCTGCCTGCCTTCCCGAATGAACGCCAACGCCTTCGCATGACACAGAGTTTTTGATGGTTCTTTGTTGTGCGTTAATCATCGGCGAATGTTAAACTATACTTACTTTCTTAATGCTCTACCATTTCTCGTGCTTCTTCAACGAAAGCTTTATTACGAAGTATTGCATTGCCATCGTATAGTTTCTCCTTTATTCCTCAAAGGATTATAGGGGGGGGTATAAAAAGACTATGAACTTCAGTAAACAGATTATTGGCATTATGGCTGCGACTGAGCACGGTGTTATCGGCTGCGATAATGATTTACCGTGGTGCTATCCGGAGGAGCTTGAGCACTTCAGAAAAATGACAGAAAGTCATGTTATCATTATGGGGCGTAAAACCTATGACACAACGCCTCAGTTACTTATGTCCAACCGGCATGCGGTTGTTTTGTCTCGTAATGGGGATCTATCATTAGAAAATGCGAAGGTTGTCACGTCTCTCAATGATTGTCTTGCTTATATTGATGGGCTAAGCGCTCAATGCAAAATCTTTATGATCGGAGGAGCACAAATAGCTCATTTATTTTTGGCAAATGGTCTCATTTCTTCTTTTGTTTTGACAAAGATACACAAACCATATCCAGGTGATGTATGCCTTGACCTGAGTTATTTTAAAACATGGTCAAGGTCTATTCTAAAACGCCATGACCACTATACCCTCTTAAGCTACCATTTGAGAGCAAGCTTAAGGCTTAAACTGTGAGATTGTCTATATCGTTTGCTTGTACCAAGATAGCTGAGAGATATTTTTAGATTGTTATTTTTATTAAAGACAGATCCATAAACCGTGAGGTAAGTCGCACTTCTTCCCGGACCACGGCTCTCAAGAACATACTCTTGTGGCACGGGACCGCTTTGGGTTGATACGTGCGTTTTTGTATCATTATAACCAAGCTCATATCCTTGTTCTATAATTCCTGTTATCTTGTAGTCATAGGCACCATCACTCCATTTTTTTCTTATCCCAAGGCCCGCATAGGGTTCTGTGGAGTGGGTTTTTTTAACTCCATAGGTTTGGGCGTAGATTCCTGCATTTCTTTCTGTATGGGAACCTCTTTTTGTGGCATTTAAGCTGATTCCAGCTCCAGGGCGTAGAGAAAAATCATTGATCAGCACAAATTTCCATGACGCCAACATGTTTCCTGCAAGAGTTTTTGTCTTAAAATCTGACTCAGCTTTATAAGAAACTCCTGGTAAAGGATTTCCATAGCGCTCTGAGTGGTTTTGCATCACGATGCCATTCACAATGACATCATAGCGCCCGCCTGTAAGGAAATTAAGGGCATGATAGAATCCAAAGGAGTAAGACTTATTTTTGATTATTGTCTTTTGGGAAAAGTTAGAAAAAGCAGATTGCTGACCTGTTCCAAAGCTGGATGTCATTCCGAGTGTCATTTTTTGATTTGAGAACTGATTTTCAAAACCTAATACGGCACCTTGTTGATGATCCTTTCCAGCGTTGGGTGTATTGTTTCCCTTAGACCGTCCTTGGGTGTAGTAGGGGGCTATCCACGTCCAGGTTTTGTTGTGTTCAGCAATCAGTGGGCCATTTTGGCTTAGTGCATGGAACACGGTATCAGTCATATCTACGGTTGTATCCCCTCTTCTTGGAAGTGATTGTTCTTGGCGCATACGACTTGTGGATGTTAAAGAACGAGACATCCTCATTTGTGCTGCCAGAGGAAAGAATCGAAAAGTATTCTCATCTTCCACAGCACTCCGGGCCTTGAGCGATCCAATATCCAAGACGGTCTCAGAAATCGCATCGACCGGTGTTGTGCTATCAGGGAGTGTATTCGCCTGTGCTGTTTCAATAATAATAGCGTCATTGCTACCGCTTCCGTAAGAGATAGAACGAATTTCTGTGAGCCCTAAAGGTTGGATTTGGGCAAAGGTTCCTGTGAGTGTTCCAGCGTAGCGAGCAATAGTGTAAAAGGCGGCATACCGACTATTTACCTGAAGGTTACTATTTGCCACAGTCAGATCCTGCGTTGTCAAAAGACCTGATTGTGTTGGGGAGCTCATGCCTGCGTAGAAGGTTGAGCCTGGTTGAAAATCAACCCTATCAAAATTGAGAGTGCCATAACCTCCTGCTGTGGCGCCTGGCTGTACAGTGAGCGTACTTGTTCCATCTCCCAGGATTGCTGTAGGAGACGCTTCAGTCCCCACGAGAAGGGAGCCACTGTTGACTGTGACTGGGGCGGAAAAGGTGCTCTTGTCCCCGGTGAGTGTAAGTGTTCCAGACGTTTCTTTTACAAGAGCGCCGATATCACCAAAGCTTCCACCATAGTTGCCACTATTGAGTGTAAGGGTTTTTCTTCCTGAAACAAAAGTTCCGCCGTTAGATGCACTCGTCAGACTGTTAAGGGTTATTCCTGGTGCATTGATGGTGGAAAAGTCAATGATCCCATCATTTTGGACGAAAATATTCGGGGAATTACCATCGTCTCGATATTGCAGCGTGCCATTGTTGATATAGAGCCCTGCGCCCGCTAAAACTGCATGGTTCTCAAGTAGCGCACCATGCGCGTTAATAAACGTGCCATTGTTGATAAGAACATCATTCGGGCTAGTGAGTCCATTCATAAAACGGTTTTGGTTATTAAACGTTCTATTGTTTGTAAAAACAGAAGGATTTGCTGGATCAGGTGCATAGCCATAAACATAGCCGTTGTTCCAAAGGGTCCCGTCGTTAATAAATTGATTTATATAGATTATAAATGATGGATAGTTGCTGTTGAGGTTGATCGTGCCACGGTTGAGGAATGAATCATAGCTGTAGAGATAGCCGGCCGCATCGAATTCAAACAGTCCGTCATTTATAACTGTCATGGCATTCATGGCACTACTGTTGCTAATGGTGCCACTATTGGAAAGGATGCCAGAGAATATCGATTGTGCGCCAGACAGCACACGATAAGTTCCTCCAGCTGCGATTGTTCCGTTTCTGTAATTTTTCAGTCCTGTTTCTGTATAGTTTTGCCCGCCTGCAACGGATAAATTACTTGTTGGTCCTGCTGCTTGCGTGTCAAAAACACAGGAAAGTATGATTCCTATCATTGAAGGTAAAAAGCAAGATGAAAATAAGTATTTTTTGGTGAATGAATGTATAGGTGTATGCATATAGTTAACTTAAACTAAATTTTATTAAAAATAATTGAATAAAATTCTTAATATTTTATTAACGCATGCGGTTTTATTTGTATTGAAAAGGTATTTTTTCTGTATCCAATGGATTTATTTAAAAATATAAAAATAAAAACAAATATAAAGTTATTGGATATATTTAAATGAAAATTTCTTACGAGGAGGGTCAAAAAGAAGGAAAATACTTCTGAAGATAGGCTTACTCAGAAGACTTACGAAGACAGACTTCTAAAGAGCCTCTAAGCTAAAGTCCCACGATCTCTTTAATCTCTTTGATGTGCTTACTTGCAAGGGCGTTTGCATATTCTGCCCCCTCTTTGATGATATGATGGAGGTATGTTTGACCCTCCATATAGTGTTTAATTTTCTCACCAATGGGTAAAATGTGCATGTGCAATTCATCGATGAGCGCGTTTTTAAGATGAGAGAAATTTTTCCCTGTAAAAGTCTTACACACAGCATCAGGCTTTTGGGAAGTGAGGGCCGCCAGTATATGAATAAGGTTACGTGCCTCTAGGCGGTGCTCCATGGCTTCCATGCTTGAGGCTATCACATCAGAATCTGTTTTTGCTTTTCTAATTTTCTTAGCAATAGTCTCTGCATCATCTGTGAGGTGAATACGAGAATAATCAGAGGTGTCAGACTTGCTCATTTTCGCTGTTCCATCACGCAAACTCATAATGCGCGTCGCAGGCCCTGTGATGACAGGCTCTGGAAGGGTAAAATAATCTCTTTGAAAACGGCGATTAAACATTCCTGCAATATCCCGAGCGAGCTCCACATGTTGTTTTTGATCGTCGCCCACGGGAACGTGAGTGGCTTTGTAGATAAGAATATCTGCTGCCATAAGCACCGGATAAGCGTAGAGTCCAAGGCACACGCTATCGATTGCCTTATGCACTGCCTTTTCCTTAAACTGTGTCATCCGGTTGAGCCATCCCATAGGCGTCATACAAGAAAAAATCCACGCAAGCTCACTGTGGGCGGGGATATCGCTTTGTCTGAAAATATGGCATTTTCTGGGTGAGAGCCCGCACGCAAGATAGGTCGCTGCCATGAGATAGGAATTGTGTTTTAAGATCTCAGAATTTTCAAGTGTCGTCAATGCGTGGAGGTCTACGATACAAAAGAGGTTATCCTCTCCTCGGCCCTGCTGATTGTCGAGCCCATCAACCCATTGTTTAATGGCGCCAAGATAATTGCCAAGATGAATAGTGCCCGTGGGGCGTACACCCGATAAAATACGCTTCATATGTTTCCTATAGATTTTCTTGTTGGCGACACAGACTTTTGAAAAATGCGGTAAGCCCAAAAAAATGCGAGGAAACCATATACACAATGACAGAGAATCCAACAAGTCCAAGAACAACAATGATTTCTCCCATAAGTGACGTGGGAGATGAAATCAGACGCTGTAAACTTAAGAGGGCTATTCCCATTAAAGCACACGCGGCGGCAACTTTACTAAAAAAGAGAAGAAGGGAGCGGTTATAAAGGGTATATCCATCACGCTGATACATAACATAGGCAAGCATTCCTGTGTTAGCCCAGGCAGATAGACCCGTTGATAAAGCAAGGCCAACGTGTTGAAGTTTCCAGATAAAGATCATATTGCATAAGAGATTAATAGCAACGGAAATGAGTGCAATTTTAACAGGAGTTTTTGTATCCTGGCGGGCGAAAAAGCATGTCGAAAGCACCTTTCCTACTACATAGGCGGGAAGTCCTACAGCAAAGGCTGCAAGCGTTGGTGCTGTGGCCTGAATGGCTGTTTCATCAAACTTTCCATGACCATAAATAAGACCAATGATAGGGTAAGCAAGGGCTACAAGACCGACAGTCGCAGGCATTGTGAGGTGAAGAGCCACCTTTATCGCTTGATTGATGGTATGTTCGGCGCCACCAAATTCCCCTATGCGGATCTGTTTGGAGAGAAGAGGCAAAAGCGCTGTGCTAAGGGCAACGCCAAAGACAGAAAGAGGAAGCTGGTTCAAACGATCAGCGTAATACAAATAAGCAAGAGCTCCTGTGGGCAGAAAAGAAGCAAGCATGAGATCGATAAAAATATTCACCTGCATGACCCCTGCACCAATCGTTCCCGGGCCCATGAGCTTGAGAATGTGCACAACCTTAGATGTCAGCTTTGGAAGGTGGATACGTAAGGTAAAGTCATGACGTGTACAAACGATATAAAGCCAGGCAAATTGTAAAATACCTGCAATAAAGACAGAAGTACACAAACCATATCCGGGATCCCATCCAAAATTACCCGCAAGAAGAAGAGAGGATATCATGACAACGTTGAGTAAAATAGGTGCTGCAGCTGCACTGGCAAACTTGTGAATGGAATTGAGAATTCCCCCTAAAAGAGCGGTGAGAGAAATAAATAGGATGTAAGGAAAGGTAATACGGATGAAGTTCACAGCAAGTGCCATACGTTCAGGGGTTGTTGCAAACCCCGGCGCAAGGACGTGAATAATGTAGGGTGTTGCAAAAACGACGAGGATGCAAAACGCAGTGAGGAAAAAAAACATAAAGGAAAAAACATCATTGGCGATGTTTTTCGCTTCTTGCTTGCCAGATTCTGCGAGTTCCCCTGCAAAAATGGGGACAAAAGCGGCATTAAAAGCTCCTTCTGCAAAAAAACGACGAAAGAAATTAGGGAATTTAAAGGCAACAACAAACGCATCAGCCATGAGTCCTGCTCCTAAAAAATGGGACATAAGAATCTCACGTATCATGCCAAAAATGCGCGATAAGCCTGTGTAGCCTCCGATAGTTGTTACAGCTTTTAAAATACTCAAGAGTGATTTAGTCTGATGATTATACCGCCGCATTATAACACCAATCTTGTGCTTTCTGTTAAAAATCTTGCGCTTCGACGAGGGGGGCGCGTGCTACAGTCACATATCTTACTGGATGTGCCGAAAGGGCATGGGATGTGTCTACGTGGTCCCAATGGGTGTGGAAAGACGACGCTGCTGTACGTTCTTGCAGGAATTCTTGAGAGTGAGTCATTCACGATTGAAAAGGTGGATCACTTTTTTTTGCCTCAGGAGCATGCTCTTCTTGATCATGCAACGGTCGAAGATAATCTTTGGGTATTTGCGAAATTAATGAGAGAACCCCGTCTTTTATTAGATGAGGATCCTTTTGACATCAAATCTCTTCTTAAACAAAAAGTATACACTCTTTCCAACGGCCAAAAACGCCGTGTGTCTTTGACGAGGCTTCTTATGACGACGATGAAACTGTGGCTTCTTGATGAGCCGGAGCAGGGCCTGGATAAGTATTTCACGACTATTCTACAAGATGTTCTCCAAGCACACCTTCAAAAAGGCGGTGCTATTATCCTCGCATCGCACACTTTTCAAACACAGTCTTCTTGGGAAGAGTTCTTCTTTGAAGAGGACTAGACCTTTGTTACTCCTTCACCCAGGTGGGTTGCGAAACACCATTCATATCCCTCGATATCGCGTAACTTGCAAAAGCGATCACCCCAAAAAGCATCTTGGAGTGCCTCTTGTGATTCAGCGCCATGGTTCATTGCCTTTTCATACAAAGCATCGACGTTTTCGCAGTAGAGATAAAAGCGTACGGGGGCTTGCGTTCCAGAAGTTTTGGGAGAATGACCGGTGTTAAGCCAAGCCTTATCGGATGCAAACATAATCAATGCATCATAAAAGCTCATTTCAACATGTTGGATGATGCCCTCTTCGTTTTTCATCGGTTCCTGACGGAGTTTAAAACCGAAAGCTTTTTGATAAAAATCAGCAAGTCTTTCAGGATCACTAACAGACAAGTAGATAGATAAAATGGGTGTGTTCAGAGGTTTGAAGGGCATCGTTATCTTTTGAGTCTTACAAGATGAATACCCCGATTCTAGGAAGACACGGGCGTTATGACAAGATGATATCTGGAGGTTTGCTATTCTCTGCGATTAACTCTGATCAATTATAAAAGCCCTTTGAAAAGTTCTATAGAATCCAACTGTTCCCAGCTAAAGCAGCCACTGTCTTCGGGGGGTCGTCCAAAATGCCCATAAGAGGCTGTTTTGAGATAAATGGGGCGATTGAGTTTCAAAAATTTCCGAATACCTCGAGGGGTGAGATCAAAGTTTCTTTGTATATTTTTGAGCAAGAGTTCTTGGGGGACATGCTCAGAATTGTGTGTATTGATATAAATAGAAAGTGGATCGGCTTTGCCAATAACATAACTCACCTCGAGTGTACATCGATCACACGCACCTGAAGCGACGACATTCTTTGCTAAATACCGCATCATATAAGCCGCAGACCGATCAACCTTCGTAGGGTCTTTGCCTGAAAAAGCTCCTCCACCATGGGGAGCAGCCCCACCATATGTATCTACAATAATTTTACGTCCTGTAAGCCCCGTATCGCCCTCAGGCCCTCCAATGACAAAGCGTCCTGTGGGGTTGATGTAAACCTGTCCGAGTGTTTCAGACCATTTTGGAGGAAAAGTACTCTCAACAACTGGCAGGACAATGTCGTAAACTTCATCTGTTGTCAGATCTTCGTGATGTTGGGTAGAGAGCACAACAGCTTCTACTGCTTCAGGGGTGCGTCCTTTATATTTGATTGTCACTTGACTTTTCGCATCAGGGCCTAGTCTATCTTTAAATCCTGCATGGCGTGTTCTATCAAGATTTAATAAGAGTTGATGAGCGTAATAAATAGGGGCGGGCATATAGGCTTCATTCTCATTGCAAGCATAGCCAAACATCAATCCTTGGTCTCCTGCGCCCACATCACCGTTACTGGCATCGCCCACGCCCCGTGCAATATCCTCTGATTGATTATGAATATAATTCTCAATAACAACATTTTTATAGCTAAATCCCGGTTGATCATAACCGATATTTTTGATTGTACAACGAATGAGCTCATCAATGTTTGAGAGCTTGAGAGGGACTCCTTTGATTTCTCCCGCAATAATGATACGATTTGTTGTCGCTAGGATTTCGATAGCCGTGTGGGCAAAGGGATTTTGTGCAAGATAAGCATCAACAATAGCATCAGAAATTTGATCACATACTTTATCAGGATGACCAGCAGAAACAGATTCACTCGTATGAAGGTAAGTACGCGTATGCACCAGATATATAAAATATTTTATGAATGATCTCTTCCAAGGTAAAACATAATCATTAAGGAGAGATTAAAAAGACAGTGATAACACTTCTCGATATACTCTCATTACTCTTTATAGTTACA
>CALBMH010000025.1 GCA_937896365.1 uncultured Alphaproteobacteria bacterium | reverse complement strand
ATCCCCCAAAAAAGTTAAAAAAGTATGAACCTCACCCTCTTCAATGAACAAAGAGAGAATTTCTAGAGCCCGTCTTCAAGCGGTAATCTTAACCAAAAAATTCTTGGGCCTGAATGAGAGCCAATTCGCGGCAACCCCGCTTGTGGGTAAGATGGAATAAATAGTGCATGGCGGTATTGGTTTTTTCAAGTGAGTGGTGTGGATCACCCGTTTTGAGATAATGCCCCAAAAACAGCGCCGAAACGGCATCACCAGCCCCGTTAGGAGAGACGTCAAAGGTCAACTTAGGCGCGTGAACAAAGAAAAAATCCCCTCTATAACGCATAAGCATATAAATCTGCGTAGGGTCAAGCTCAGGCAGATCCACACTTGTGACAATCACAATAGGATTCGCTAAGCTGTCCATAGCCTTCTTAAGACCTGCCACAGTGGTAATCTTACAATCTGTCAAGATTTCGAGCTCGAAGAGATTCGGCGTGAGACAAAGGGCATATTGAACGACATCCTGTTTAAATTTTACAGGTATCCCCTCTCTTACAAAAAGACCCCGCCCCACATCCCCCATCACAGGATCACAGACATAGAGCGCATCCTCATTATATTCTCGTAGCTTACAAAACGCACGTGTGACAACGTCCGCCGTTTCAAGAGAACCTAAATAGCCAGAGAGTAGTGCTTGACACTGCTGCAAGGTCCCCACATCATCGAGTCCTTGTAGGATATTTTGAAGATGATCAATACCAAAAACCTCCCCCTTCCATCGACCATAGCCCGTGTGGTTGGAAAACTGCACAGTATTAATTGTTACGACCTCGAACCCCATACGCTGCAAAATAAACGTAGCCACACGGTTCCCCACATAACCGTAAGACACATGGGATTGAATAGACAAAATCATTGAGGGCTATAATCCTTTAGAATTTATTTTCTATCATGTCGCTTTATGGTCCTTTGCGAGGGTTTGAACAAGAACATCAGACAGTTTTTCTGGTTCGATGGTATGGAGGAAATAACTGATCAGTTTCCCCTCACGATCCACCAGATAAATCAACGTACTATGATCAACGAGGTAATCTGTTGTATCGGCATTCTCAATTTTTTTGGCATAGGTCTTATAAGCTTTTGCGACAGAGTCGATAGCTGCTCTGTACCCCGTAAGAAAGTAAATATTTTCGTCGTAGCTTTCACTGTAGGTTTTTAATTGTTCAACAGTATCCCGTTCAGGATCCATTGTAATAAAAACAGGGACAATCTGATCGCGATCACGCTTAAGAGATTTAAGTGCCTTCGTTATATTTTGAAGAGCAAGTGGACAAGCATCAGGACAATAACTATATCCAAAATAAACAATCATATACTTGCCTTTAAATGATTCACTTCGACACGGCCGACCGTTTTGATCAACAAGATCAAAAGGCCCCCCTAAATCCATGGGCTCATCGATACCATCCTTGGTCACAGGCGGTTTTTGTATTTGATAGTAAACAATGCCCACAGCAATCCCCAAAAACACAAAGGTCATTAAAACCAAACGAATTATACGAAGCATTTTGTCACACCCCTCTTGATCATGTGAATCCGTCCTTTACGGCTGACATTATACTTCCATAAAATCCCTTATATGCAAGCACAAACATATACCAACTTGTACTTTGTCCCCTTCGATCTGATTGTCAGGCTGAGGTGGCTTTCCCTCGTAGGGCAAATAAGCACCGTATGGATTCTTGATTATGTAGGCTTTATCATGCCTGTTAGACCAATGGCCTTCGTTCTTGCTCTGTCTTTCGCTTTGAATTTATTCCTTTATTTTTACAAAAAGAATAAACCCCTTTTGAATGAAAAATCCTTTCCCTACCTTCTTTTGTACGACTTTTTTCAGCTGGCCTCCTTACTCTTCTTTACAGGAGGATTGATGAATCCCTTTGTTGTTTTTATTTTAGGACCTCTTTTCCTAATGGCGTCCTTTAATAATATGAAATTGCTGTGCACAATCCTTATATCCAGCAGCCTCGTTGTGTCGTTTCTCTACCTAACGCCCTACCCTCTGCCCTGGTTTGATAGGGGATTAATGTTTGATCCACTTCTCCGCTTCGGTGCAGCTGTAAGCTTATGGGGGAGTATCCTTTTTTATGGCACGTATGTTTTTTATATCCATCACCGTAAAGCAGCACTTCTTGAGCAATTGGATCGTGCCGAGGAAAATTTAGCTGAGCAGAAAAAAGTAACCGAACTAGGACTTATGGCTGCTGCTTGTGCCCATGAACTTGGAACGCCTTTAGGGACAATCCTTCTTTCTGCCCAAGAGATTGAAGAACAAACCAAAGGCTCTTTAAAGGAAGATGCAACGCTCATCGTCTCACAAACAAAACGCTGCCAAGACATACTCCAAAGGCTTTCCTCAATTTATAAAACCTCAAGCCATTTTCAGGTCGATCTAATTCATTTTCTTACTTCTACTTTTTATGGTTACCCAAATTCCTGCCATTTCCATGTAGAAAATCACTTAGAAGGGTCGTATTTGATCGAGGGATGCCCAGAATTATCTCTTGCGTTTGGGAATATTTTTCAAAACGCAATACGCCATGCAAAACAAACTGTGACCCTTATCTTGAAAAGAGCACCCAAGGATGTCGATGTATGTATTCATAATGATGGACCTGGATTCGATGAGAGCTTATTGAACTACCTTGGTGAGATTTTACCTAATGATCGAAAGTACCACCTAGGAATCGGTTTATTTATCACCAAAAGATTGCTCGCCCAAAAGCAGATACGGCTTACCTTTGCGAACGACAAGGGGGCCATGTGTACGATCCATATACCACTATCAACCTTAAAATATGCTTGGAATAAAAGGGGATAACATTGTGAAAAATCTCATCATACTGGATGATGATACACTATGGCTTAAGCGTCTCAGCTCTTCTTTTGAGCGCCGGGGTTATACAGTACATCCGTGTCAATCGCTCAAAGAAGCTCGCGAAGCATTGGAGCGAAAGCCCTTCCACTATGCCGTTTTTGATTTAAAATTAGAAGATGGCATATCGCTCCAGATCTTGGAACGAGCTCAACAATCTTACCCACGCATTAAGATAGTCATTCTCACAGGATATGGAAACTTTGCAACGGCGGTTTCAGCCATTAAACATGGTGCGATTAATTATCTGGCAAAACCAGTAGATACGGACGACATCGAAGCTTCTTTCCTAGAAAAAGAGGAACAGGCTATTGAACCGGAACAAGAGCTCCTTTCTGCCAATCGCGTAAAGTGGGAATATATTCAGCGCATCCTTGTGGATTGCCATCAAAATATCTCTGAAACCGCTCGTAGGCTGAAGATGCATCGAAGAACTCTTCAACGCATTCTTGCTAAACACGCACCAAGAGAATAAATTCCAACTCCACGGCCGGTGGTGTAAGAAAACAGTGTAAGACTTTAATAAGAGCTAAACAGGCTTTCTCCTTTGAAAATATCGTTTAACTTTTTTTTCGCTATACTGTAGTATGGGCTTTGAATTTTTAATGTTGGAACTTCTGCATTTTTCTAAGGCTAGAAATGCGGAGGGCTATAGTATTTAGGAAGCGTTATTGAATTTAACAGAAAAAGTTGAACAGATCTTGGCTCCGTCTCTTGAGCACGAGGGATATCGGATTGTGCGCATCCAAATTTCGGGTAATGTTCGTAAAGTCTTACAGATTATCATTGAACGTCTGGATTCTCAAGAGATCACTCTTGACGATTGCGTCAAGGTGAGTCGCTATGCTTCAACGCTTCTCGATGTGGAGGATCCCTTTCCCTTTGCCTATATCTTAGAAGTGTCATCACCAGGAATCGATCGTCCTCTTGTAAAACCAGGAGATTTTGTACGTTTTTCGGGCCGTGATATCAAGTTAAGCTTGACAGAGCCCATCCATCATAGGAAAAGATTCATAGCGCATCTTAACCATGCGGACGATAAGTGCATCAATATTAGTTTTTTAGTTGACACGGAAGAATTAAGTATCGATGTGCCTTACAACCAGATTAACAGTGCTAAGTTGCATGTCGATTTCGAAAATGACTCAGTAAAAAAGGGAAAGAATAGTGGCAAGTCGAAAGATTAAACTTCATGAGCAAATAACCTCACAACCGCGCCATGAGCTGTTGCAAGTCGCTGATGTTGTTGCACGCGAGAAAGGAATTGAGCGCGATGAAGTTATCTTTGCCATGGAACAAGCCATTCAAAAAGCAGCAAAAGCTAAATATGGTTTTGAACGCGATATCCATGCCATTGTGGATCGATCAACGGGTGCCGTAAGGATTGAGAAGCATGTTACCGTTGTCAAGGATGACGAATTTAACAATGAGCTCTCACAGATTAGGCTTAGCGACGCTAAGAAGGATCCTGATCTCGTTAATTATAATCCAGGGGAAGTGATTGTTTATCCTCTCCCTCCCATTGAGTTTGGGCGTGTGGCTGCCCAGAGTGCTCGTCATGTGATCGTACAAAAAGTGCGTGATGCCGAGCGAGTGAAACTGTATGAGGAGTTCCAAGATCGTTTAGGACAAATCGTGAGTGCTGTCGTTAAGCGTGTTGAGTTTGGGAACGTGATCCTTGAACTGGGACGTGGTGAAGCAATTTTGAGGCGTGATGATCTAATCCCTCGCGAGAATTTCCAATCGGGGGACCGTGTTCGCGTGTTCATTACCGAAGTGAACCCCAATGCTCGCGGCCCTATGATTTCTGTATCCAGAGCACACCCGTGGTTTATGGCAAAGTTGTTTGAACAGGAAGTGCCTGAAATTTATGATGGTGTCATTGAAATTAAAGCCATTGCCCGGGACCCTGGAAGTCGTGCAAAGATGGCAGTTTTTAGTCCTGATTCGTCGTTGGATCCTGTGGGAGCTTGCGTGGGTATGCGTGGGTCCCGCGTGCAGGCTATCGTAAGCGAACTGCAAGGAGAAAAAGTAGATATTATCCCCTGGTCAGCTAACCCTGCAACGTTTGTTGTCAACGCGTTAGCACCTGCTGAGGCGACTAAGGTTGTCATTGATGAAGAATCGCGCCGTGTTGATGTTGTTGTTCCTGAGGATCAGCTGAGTCTTGCTATCGGTCGTCGTGGGCAAAATGTGCGCTTAGCCTCCCAGCTCACAGGTTGGAATATTGACATTCTCACAGAAGAGCAAGAAGCAGCACGCCGTTCTGAGGAGTATCAAGTACGTACAAAGCTCTTTATAGATGCCCTTGATGTGGATGAGACAATTGCGCAACTTCTGGTAGCAGAAGGTTTTACCGGCATTGAAGAGATTATGTCTGTTAACCCGAATGAGTTCAGTGGCATCGAAGGGTTTGACGAAGATATTACTCAAGAACTGCGCAATCGTGCGAGTGCATACCTCGATAGCAAGGACAGGCAATGCGTACAAGAAGCAAAAGGACTGGGAGCAGCAGAAGATTTAATAGGTTTTCATGGTCTTTCTCCAGTCCATCTGATCAAGCTTGTGCAAAGTGGTATCAAAACACTCGATGACTTTGCTGATTTGTCGGGTGATGAGGTCATGGAACTTCTTGGTAAGGATAGTATGCCCCATGATCAAGCGGATGCTTTGATTATGAAAGCACGCGAACACTGGTTTAAAGAGGGCTAGTCTTAGGAATAACGGGTTCAAGAAGAGATATTTTAGAAAAAACTAGTTAAAAAAAGACTGGTTTTCAAAGTAAAAGAAAGCAAACAATGACCGACACGCCAAAGCAAAAAACAACACTCACTCTTGGCAAAAAGCTGGAGCTGAAAAAGCCTGCTGATATGGAGCAAGTAAGGCAGAGTTTTGCTCATGGTCGGTCAAAGACAGTTACCGTCGAAGTGAAGAAAAAACGAACGATCTCTGGTGATAAGCCAGCAGAACTTCCTGAAGCAACCCAAGAGGAAGCTGTTCTTTTGTCGCATTTTACGAAGGATGAATTGGAGTCGCGCTTGCGTGCCGTAAAAGAGTCTCTTAAGGAAAAACCAAAAGAAGTAGAGGAGGCATCCTTCCCGGAAATCGAGAAAGAAGAAAAGCAGTCATACCAAACAGAGACCCTAGACTCTTTCCAAGATGATCACCAGAACTCTCCCCAGACGAGAGTTCCTGTCATGAATGCTCCGTCTCCAGGAGATAATCTTCCAAAAACTCTTGACAAAAAAAGTTCTCAAGACGATAAGAGCTCTTCCTATGATCGAACAAAGGAGAAAGAGCCACAAGCAGGAAGTATGAGAATAAAGAATGACGCTTCTCACAAGGTCATACCCTCGGAACCGCGCATCTTTAAAGCTCAGGATTTTAAACCAACGCCCAAAGCACCTCCCAAACCCCGCTCAGCGTTCGATGAAGAGGAAACCGGCGATGCTGCAAAGAAAAAAGTTATAAGGGTTGATCCGAAAAAATCTGTTGTTACACCTCCTCGCAAAGATTCCTTAGCCTTGCCAAGAAAATTGACAGGCTCTGCTCTCACACGCGCACTGAATGATGAGGAGGCCGGGCGCACACGTTCTATTGCTGCGTTTAAGAGGGCGCGCCAAAAGCAAAAACAATTGGGAACGCAAGCTGATGCGATGAAAATCGTC
>CALBMH010000024.1 GCA_937896365.1 uncultured Alphaproteobacteria bacterium | reverse complement strand
TCTTCTTATGTTAATTATAGAGTTAAAAATATATCAGAAAGGTTAAGGGAGTGTTTGTTTTAGTGAGGGCTTGATTTTTTATCTAACATCTCTCTTTTATAGGGCCAATATGCTTGACAACCAACGGTCAGTTTAAATGTCTGCTTTTCATTTTAATTATATTTTCACGGGTCCTCATCGTGCGCGCTTGCGCATTTTCGCTGGACACGGGAGAAAAATCGGGCTATTAAGAATACGGCTGGGTTTTCAGCTGTGTTTTTTTAGGAGTGTAGCTCAATTGGCTAGAGCGTCGGTCTCCAAAACCGAAGGTTGGGGGTTCGAGACCCTCCACTCCTGCCATGCGAGCACTTTTGTTAATATGTCAGGTAGATGTCGATGGGCGAGCAAAAGACGGGTTTTTTGAAGCAGGCTAGAAAATTTCTTCCTGAAGTCAGAGAAGAGGTTCGAAAGGTGACGTGGCCTTCGCGTCGTGAGACGACGATGACGACTGTCTTTGTATTTGTCTTTGCTTTTATTGCTGCTGTCTATTTTATGGTTGTGGATACAATGATTCATAAACTCATTAACTGGGTGATTGATTTTGCAACGCGCTGATTTTTTCTGGGAATTATAAATTTTATGTCGCAAAAGCCACTTTGGTATGTTATCCATGTTTACGCAGGATTTGAAAAAAGGGTTGCGCAGTCTATTCGTGAGATGGCTGAAAAGAAGGGCCTTACGGATTATTTTTTAGAGATCCTCGTACCTTCCGAGGAAGTTGTAGAGTTGAAGCGCGGCGCGAAAGTAAGTGTGGAAAGGAATTATTTTCCTGGCTATGTTCTTGTGCGCATGTATTTGACGGATGAAGCCTGGCATCTGGTTAAGAACACACCGAAGGTTTCCTCCTTTCTTGGAAGCAAAGGAAAGCCCTTACCTATTTCTGAGGCTGAAGTGGGGCGCATTATGAAACAGGTTCAAGAGTCAGTAGAAAAACCACGGCATTCTATTATTTTCGAGGTTGGAGAGCAGGTACGCGTTTGTGATGGGCCCTTTACGTCCTTCAATGGTTTAGTCGAAGAAATCGATACAGAAAAATCTCGCTTGAAGGTGTCGGTCATGATTTTTGGCCGTCCAACACCGGTGGATCTAGAGTTTACACAAGTAGAAAAGGTGTAAAAAAAGAGGCAGGGCAATTTATAAAATTTTGGCCCATAGTGGGCTGAAAGCGTGGGAGATAGAAAGTGCAACTAGACTACTATCGGACCACTAACTCAGGTTAGAGTGTAATTAATATTGAATAAAGACTGAGGATATTATCGTATGGCAAAGAAAATTACAGGTTATATTAAGCTGCAGGTTGGTGCAGGGAAAGCAAATCCTTCGCCTCCTATTGGTCCAGCGCTGGGGCAACGTGGCCTCAATATTATGGAGTTTTGTAAGGCGTTCAATGCGCAAACACAAGGAGTAGAGCCAGGAACACCGTTACCTGTGGTCATTACAGTGTATGCAGATCGTACTTTCTCTTTCGTGACAAAAACACCCCCTAATACCTTCTTTTTAAAGAAAGCGGCGGAGCTTAAGAAGGGGAGTCAAACACCTGGTCGCGGTACTGTGGGCAAAGTGACGATGGCACAAGTGCGTGAAATTGCGGAGGTTAAGATGAAAGATCTTAATGCGCATAGTCTAGAAGCTGCGTGTCAGATGATTATTGGTTCTGCGCGTTCTATGGGCTTGGAAGTGGTGGAGTAAGGTCATGGTTGGAAAAAAACTTGTCAACGCGTACAAAACTTTTGATCGTGAAAAAGTATATAGTCTTGTTGAGGCTATTAAGCTTGTGAAAGGCAATGCAAAGGCAAAATTCGACGAAACAGTTGAAATTGCTATGAATCTCAATGTGGATGCACGCAAGGCAGAACAAAATCTGCGCGGTGTTGTGCAGCTTCCTCATGGGACTGGAAAGACTTATCGTGTGGCTGTTTTTGCCCGAGGTCCTAAAGTTGAGGAAGCAAAAGCAGCTGGCGCAGATATTGTCGGAGCAGAAGATCTCGCCGAGCAAATTCAAAAGGGGCAGATAGACTTTGATCGCTGTATTGCAACACCTGATATGATGGTGTTTGTTGGAAAAGTAGGTAAGATACTTGGCCCTCGTGGTTTAATGCCTAATCCTAAGCTTGGAACTGTAACGATGGATATTGCAACAGCTGTGAAAGCTGTAAAGGGTGGTCAAGTTGAATATCGCACAGAAAAGGCCGGTGTCATTCATGCTGGCGTAGGAAAAGTCAGCTTTTCTGATGCGGCTCTCTTGGAAAATATCCAATCTTTTATGTCTACTATTCAAAAAGCACGTCCTGCAGGTGTCAAGGGCACTTATGTTAAGCGAATGAGTTTAAGTTCAACAATGGGTGTTGGGGTAAAGTTTGAGGCACCTTCAGTGTAAGCTGAATGGGTGTGTACTTATCACCTAAGGTTGATATGCGGAAGATACTGTCCAAGATTGTTGGTCCTTATAGCAAAGGGTAATGAGATTCATTTCGCCAGCATGAGACAGAAGGAAAATAAAAAAGAACTCCTTCTGGTCCTTCTGGGACAGGTGGCCTTCATGCTGGGTGGTTTTGGTATGAAAGGTTTTTGGTTTAACGAACCGAACTGTTAGGAGTATAATAATGGACCGTTCACAAAAAACAGAACTGGTCGCCCACATGAAACAGAGGCTCAGTGAGTCGTCACTTGTCGTGGTCACCCATCAATTGGGGCTCACAGTAGGTGAAGCAACGGAGCTCCGTCGTCAAGTGCGTGCGGTAAGTGCTGAATTTAAAGTATTGAAAAATACACTGGCACAGATTGCCATTCAAGAAACGCCTCTTTCTGGGTTAATCCCTATGATGAAGGGACCTACCGCATTGGCGTTTTCAAAGGATTCTCTAGCAGCAGCGAAAGCTGTTGTTCAATTTGCAAAAAAGAATGATCGTTTGAAAGTCATTGGCGGATTCTTTGATGGGGAAGTCATTAACGCACAAGGTGTCCAAAAATTAGCTGAGTTGCCATCCCTTGATGAGCTCAGGTCTCAATTACTTTGTGTTATCAATGCGCCTGCAACGAAAATTGCGCTGGTCATCAAAATGGCAATGGAAAAGTGGGCAGAGGAGCAGTCTCATCAAGCCTAGTCTTCTTTTTGCTCCCTTTTGTGGGGTGCTAATAAAGTGTTTTTGAATTTAACGTGTGAAGTTTTATTATATAAGGAGTTTTAAAATGACAAATCTGGATAAAATCGTTGAAGATCTTTCGAAGTTAACTATTCTTGAAGCAGCTGATTTAGTAAAGAAGCTTGAAGAGCATTGGGGTGTAACTGCCGCTGCTCCTGTAGCTGTTGTTGCTGCGGGTGCAGGTGCAGGTGAAGCTGCTGAGGTTCAAACCGAGTTTGACGTGATTCTCGCTGATGCTGGTGCAAATAAAATCAATGTTATCAAAGAGGTCCGCGCCATTACGGGTCTTGGTCTCAAAGAAGCGAAAGATCTTGTTGAAGGAGCACCCAAGCCTGTTAAAACAGCTATCTCAAAAGATGAAGCTGATAAAATCAAAAAGCAGCTAGAAGAAGCTGGGGCAAAGGTTGAGATAAAATAAGATCAAACTTTTGAGGAACTATGACAAGCAGCAGGCGTTTTGTTGTGTCGAACAACAACAGCGTTGCTGCTTCTTTTTTAGAAGGCACTTTTTTTATGATATAGATCGTGGTTCTATATCATTAAATAGGTGCTTTTTCTTAAAGTTGTTTAAAAATTGAAAAGAGGGAAGAGATGATACGGTCATTCACAGGTCGCAAGCGTTTTCGTAAAAGCTTTGGAAGGATTCCTGAAGTAGCTCCTATGCCTAATTTGATTGAGCTGCAAAAATCTTCCTTTGACACCTTTCTCCAAATGAACATTCCTCAGGAAAAAAGGCAGCTCATTGGACTCAATGAAGTATTTAAGGGAATGTTCCCTATCAAGGATTTCTCAGGCAAGTCTCAGCTTGAGTTTTTTCGCTACGACTTTGATGAACCCAAGTATGACGAGGATGAATGCCGTCAGCGTGGCATGACCTATGCCTCTCCCTTAAAAGTTACTTTTCGGTTGGTTGTGTGGGATGTGGATACGGACACAGGTGCGCGTTCCATTCGTGATATTAAGGAACAGGATGTGTATATGGGGGATATGCCTCTCATGACAGGTCGTGGTACTTTTATTATTAACGGCATCGAGCGTGTGATTGTTTCTCAAATGCACCGTAGTCCTGGTGTATTTTTTGATCATGACAAAGGTAAAACCCATTCTTCGGGTAAGTATCTTTTTGCGGCGCGTGTGGTTCCTTATCGTGGATCGTGGTTGGATTTTGAGTTTGATCCTAAGGATATGCTCAATGTGCGCATTGACCGCCGTCGTAAAATGGCGGCGACGACGTTTATGATGGCGCTTGATTCAGAGCGTACAGCAAAATTGCGTGCAGAATATGAGGCAAAAGGCGAAACAATTCCTCAAAACCTCATCACAGGTATGTCGCGTGAAGAAATTCTCCATGCTTTTTATGAGACTGTGACTTACAAAAGACATAAGAGCGATTGGAAAGTTGAGTACAATCCTGATCGGTATAAAGGTGTGAAGCTTCTTTCTGATCTTATTGATGCAAAAACAGGCCAGGTCGTTGCTGAGGCGGGGACAAAGGTGACACCACGCCTTGCAAAGAAACTTGCGACTGAGGGCCTAACGAAGATTCTCATTAAGTCTGAAGATCTTATCGGGCAGTACGTAGCAAACGACTATATTAACGAAGAAACAGGTGAAATTTACCTCGAAGCAGGCGATGAAATCACAGAAGCCACACTGAATATGATAGAGGACTTGGCTCTGGTGGAGCTTCCCGTCCTCAATATTGATCATGTGAATGTGGGGCCATACCTTCGCAATACACTTATGGCAGATCGTAACCAGAATCGTGAAGAAGCCCTTCTTGATATTTACCGTATTCTTCGTCCAGGAGAGCCGCAAACGCTTGAGGGGGCAGAGCAGCTTTACAAGGGGCTTTTCTTCGATGCGGATAAATATGATCTCTCTGCTGTGGGGCGTGTTAAGATGAATGCACGCTTGGGGATGATAACGCCTGATACAGAGCGCGTTCTGCGCAAAGAAGATGTGATTGCGATTATGCGTGTCCTTCTTGATTTGAAAGATGGTCGGGGTGAGGTGGATGATATTGATAACCTCGGTAACCGCCGCGTGCGTTCTGTGGGCGAGCTTCTCGAGAACCAATATCGTGTGGGCTTGCTTCGCATGGAGCGTGCGATTCGTGAGCGTATGAGCGCTTTAGATATTGATTCCGTTATGCCCCATGACTTGATCAATGCAAAACCTGTGGCAGCTGCTATCCGTGAATTCTTTGGCTCTTCTCAGCTTTCGCAGTTTATGGATCAGACGAATCCTCTTTCTGAAATTACCCATAAGCGTCGTTTGTCGGCTCTTGGTCCAGGGGGGTTGTCGCGCGATCGTGCAGGGTTTGAGGTGCGTGACGTTCACCCGACGCACTATGGCCGTATTTGTCCTGTTGAAACGCCTGAGGGGCCAAATATTGGTTTAATTAACTCCCTTTCAACCTTTGCAAAAGTGAATCAGTATGGCTTTATTGAAAGCCCTTATCGCAAGGTTGTGGATGGTAAGGTGACAAGCGAGGTCGTCTATCTCACGGCAATGGAAGAAGGGCGTTATACGATTGCTCAGGCAAGTATTACGCTCGATAAGGATGGTTCTATTAAAGATGACTTTGTGACTTGTCGTAAATCAGGAGAATTTGGTATTTTTCCAAAGGCTGAGGTGACTCTTGTTGATGTGTCACCGAAACAGCTTGTGTCTGTGGCTGCGTCGCTTATCCCTTTCCTTGAAAATGACGATGCGAGTCGCGCTTTGATGGGGTCGAACATGCAACGCCAGGCTGTGCCGTTGCTTCGGGCGGAGGCCCCTCTTGTTGGAACAGGTATGGAAGCCGTTGTTGCGCGGGATTCAGGAGCAGCCGTTGTTGCCAAACGCTCCGGTATCGTGGATCAGGTTGATGGTCGTCATATTGTGATTCGTGCGACAGCAAAAGATGGTTCTACGGAAGGTGTTGATATCTACAACCTTCAAAAATTCCAACGCTCGAATATGAGTACCTGTATTAACCAAAAGCCACTTGTGCAAAAAGGCGATGTGGTGAGTGCGGGAGATATCGTGGCTGATGGTCCGTCTACAGACCTTGGTGAGTTAGCCCTTGGGCGCAATGTTCTTGTCGGATTTATGTCTTGGCAAGGGTATAACTTCGAAGATTCGATTATTATTTCGGAGCGTATTGAGCGTGATGATGTCTTTACGTCCATTCATATTGAAGAGTTCGAAGTGATGGCGCGTGATACGAAGCTTGGTAATGAAGAAATTACGCGTGATATACCCAATGTGGGGGATGAGGCCCTTGGAAGTTTAGATGAGGCTGGCATTATCTATGTAGGTGCCGAAGTGGCGGCAGGAGATATTCTTGTCGGTAAAGTAACCCCTAAAGGTGAAGTGCCAATGACGCCGGAAGAAAAACTCTTGCGGGCGATTTTTGGTGAGAAGGCCGCGGATGTTAAGGATTCATCCTTGCGCGTGCCACCAGGTGTGAGTGGTACGGTTGTTGAGGTACGTGTGTTTTCTAGGCGCGGTGTGGATAAAGATGAGCGTGCGATTGCTATTGAGCGTGCAGAGATTGACCGCTTATCAAGAGAGCGCGATGCCGAACGTGCTATTTTAGAAGGAAGCTTTTTTCATCGGTTGGAAGAAAAACTTCTTGGTCAGGAGCTTATCAATGGGCCTAAGGACGTCAAGGTCGGTGTCAAGATAACGCAGGAAGTCATTGCGTCGCTAAGCCGAAACCAACTCCGTCTTGTTGGTATTGCGAACGACAAGGTTATGCATGAAATCGAAGATCTGAAACGTGAAATTGATGCGAGTGTTGCAAGGCTTCAAGAGAAATTTGAAAACAAAGTCGATAAGCTCCGCCGTGGTGATGAGTTGCCCCCAGGCGTTCTCAAGATGGTGAAAGTCTTTATTGCAGTGAAGCGCAAACTCCAACCGGGTGATAAAATGGCGGGTCGCCATGGTAACAAGGGTGTGGTGTCGCGCATTGTCCCCCTTGAGGATATGCCGCATCTCGAAGATGGAACACCTGTGGATATTATCTTGAATCCTTTGGGTGTACCGTCACGTATGAACGTCGGTCAAATTTTGGAGACTCATTTGGGAGCAGCAGCTTATAAGCTTGGCGAGCAGATTCAACAGGTTGTTCAGGCGTACCGGAGCAAAGCGGCATCTGCTGATGATGTGCGCAGCCATTTGAAGACTATCTATACCCATAAAAACGACCAGAAAGACATTGATAAGCTTAATGACAGCGAGGTTTTAGAAATGTCTAAAAACCTCTTTAAAGGTGTGCCTTTTGCTACCCCTGTCTTTGATGGTGCCCGTGAAAACGATATTGTCGAGCATCTTGAGCAATCTGGTTTTAGCAGAAGTGGACAAGTAACACTGATTGATGGTCGTACGGGAGAAGCTTTTGAGCGTCCAGTCACGGTAGGGCAAATTTATATTCTTAAACTCCACCACTTGGTTGATGATAAGATTCATGCTCGTTCTATCGGGCCGTACAGTCTTGTGACGCAGCAGCCTCTTGGGGGTAAGGCTCAATTTGGTGGTCAACGTTTTGGGGAAATGGAGGTGTGGGCGTTGGAAGCTTATGGTGCTGCCTTTACTCTTCAGGAAATGCTTACTATAAAGTCAGATGATGTTGCTGGTCGTACGAAAGCGTATGAGTCTATTGTGCGAGGGGATGATAATATGGAAGCGGGTATTCCAGAATCCTTTAATGTTCTTGTCAAAGAGCTTCGTTCTCTTGGGCTGAATATGTCATTTGAGCAACGGTATTAAAAGCTTAATGAGTGGGAGAAAGTGGAGAAAATGATGAGACAAGAGATCCAAAAGGCGACCACAAGCAGTGAAATCATTCCTGGCTTCGATGGTTTGAAGATTTCCATCGCAAGCAGTGACCGCATTCGTTCATGGTCCTATGGCGAGGTGAAAAAACCTGAAACTATTAATTACCGTACGTTTAAACCAGAACGTGATGGTCTTTTTTGTGCCCGTATTTTTGGTCCTGTGAAAGACTATGAGTGCTTGTGTGGGAAGTATAAACGCATGAAGTACCGCGGTGTTATCTGCGAAAAGTGCGGTGTTGAAGTAACGTTGAGCAAGGTGCGTCGTGATCGTATGGGGCATATTGAACTGGCCTCTCCTGTTGCGCATATCTGGTTTACAAAATCCCTTCCAAGTCGTATTGGGTTGCTTCTCGATATGACACTGAAGGATCTTGAGCGCGTTTTATATTTTGAGTCTTACGTTGTGACGGATCCTGGTATGACGTCTTTTAAACAACATCAGCTTGTGGGGGAAGAGGAATATATTCGAGCCCAAGATGAGTTTGGTGAAGACGCTTTCACAGCAGCTATCGGTGCTGAAGCTCTCAAAACATTGCTTCGAAACATTAATCCACAGGAAGAACGAATTCACTTGCGTGAAGATCTTCTCCAAACAACGTCAGAGATGCGTCGCAAAAAGCTTTCAAAGCGTTTGAAACTTATCGAAGCCTTTATTGAATCAGATACAAAGCCTGAATGGTTGATTATGGATGTGATTCCAGTTATTCCACCAGAGCTTCGTCCTCTTGTTCCACTTGATGGTGGGCGTTTTGCAACCTCTGATTTGAACGATCTGTATCGTCGTGTGATCAACCGCAACAATCGTTTGAAGCGCTTGATTGAGCTTCGCGCGCCTGAGATTATTGTGCGTAATGAGAAACGTATGTTACAGGAATCTGTTGATGCCTTGTTTGATAATGGTCGTCGTGGTCGTGCTATTGTGGGGGCCAATAAACGCCCGCTAAAGTCGCTTGCCGATATGTTGAAAGGTAAGCAGGGTCGATTCCGTCAAAACCTTTTGGGAAAGCGTGTGGATTATTCAGGGCGTTCTGTCATCGTGGTGGGGCCTGAACTTAAATTGCATCAGTGTGGTTTACCAAAAAAGATGGCCCTCGAGCTCTTCAAGCCTTTTGTCTATTCACGCCTTGAGCGCTATGGGCTTGCGAGTACATTAAAAGCAGCCAAGCGCATGGTGGAAAAGGAACGTCCTGAAGTATGGGATATTTTGGAAGAAGTGATTCGGGAGCACCCGGTAATGTTGAATCGTGCGCCGACGCTCCACAGGCTTGGTATTCAAGCTTTTGAACCTATCTTGATTGAGGGGAAGGCTATTCAGCTGCATCCTCTTGTCTGTACGGCGTTTAACGCGGACTTTGATGGTGATCAGATGGCCGTACATGTTCCCCTTTCGCTGGAAGCTCAGCTTGAAGCGCGTGTTTTGATGATGTCGACAAATAATATTTTGAATCCTGCCAATGGCGGACCAATCATTGTTCCTTCAAAAGACATCGTTCTTGGTCTTTACCATTTGTCCCTACAACGTGATGGAATGCCAGGAGAGGGAATGGTTTTTTCATCGCTTGCCGAAGTCGAGCATGCCCTCTTTGAAAAAGCTGTACAGCTTCATGCGAAAGTTTATGCACGCCTCGATCTGGTACAAGAGGATGGTACGGTGAAGTGCATGCGTGTAGAGACGACGCCCGGGCGTTTGCTTTTATGGCAAGTTGTGCCTCAGAACAAGGACATCTCTTTCGCTCTTGTGAATCAAATTTTGACATCGAAGGAAATTGGTACGTTGGTTGATGCTGTGTATCGCTATGCGGGTCAAAAGGATACGGTCATCTTTGTTGATAAGATCATGGCTCTTGGATTCCGCTATGCAACAGAAAGCGGTATTTCTTTTGGTAAAGATGACTTGATTATTCCAGAGGAAAAGAAAAAGCTGATTACTCAAACAAAGGATGTTGTATCCGAATATGAGCAGCAGTACCTTGATGGTTTGATTACGCAAGGCGAAAAATATAACAAGGTTGTGGATGCTTGGTCGCAATGTTCGGATAAGGTGTCTGATGCAATGATGTCAGCCATGTCCAAATCGGCTCCTGGCCAACCATTGAATGCTGTGTATATGATGGCGCATTCCAAAGCCCGTGGTTCGGCTGCCCAGATGAAGCAGCTTGCGGGGATGCGTGGGTTAATGGCTAAGCCATCAGGGGATATCCTTGAAACGCCAATTATTTCAAACTTTAAGGAGGGGTTAAATGTTCTTGAGTACTTTATTTCAACCCATGGGACACGTAAGGGGCTTTCGGATACAGCTCTAAAGACGGCAAACTCCGGTTACTTGACGCGTCGTTTAGTAGATGTTGCGCAAGATTGCATTATTACTGAGACGGATTGTGGCACTCAAAAAGGTATTTTGATGCGCGCAGTCATTGAAAGTGGTGATATTATTGCTTCTCTTGGTGAACGCGTTCTTGGTCGTACGGCAGCGGTGGATATCGTCCATCCTAATTCTGGTGATGTGATTGTGAAAGCAGGACAGCTTATTGAAGAAGATGAGGTAGAAGTTATTCATAGTGCTGGCGTGGATACTGTGATGATCCGTTCTGTCCTTACATGTGAAACAGCTTTTGGTCTTTGCTCTAAGTGCTATGGTCGTGATCTTGCACGTGGAACGCCAGCCAATATGGGTGAATCTGTGGGAGTTATCGCAGCCCAATCCATTGGTGAGCCAGGAACGCAATTAACAATGCGTACCTTCCACATTGGAGGTGCAGCCAAAGTTGGCACAGAACAATCAAGTATTGAATCAGCTTACGCTGGTAAAGTAACGATTAAAAATCCTAATATTGTTGTGAATAGCCAAGATATTTTGACGGTTATTTCGCGTATTTCTGAAATTGTTGTTGTTGATGATAAAAACCGTGAGAAAGTACGTCATCGTTTGCCTTATGGTGCACGTCTTCTTGTGAAAGAGGGTGATACAGTTGCCCCAGGCCAAAGGCTTGTTGAGTGGGATCCTTATACAATGCCTATTATTTCTGAAAAGGATGGTATTGTTCATTTTGTGGATCTTGTTGAAGGGCTTTCTATGCGTGAAGTTGTGGATGAAGCCACAGGTATTTCAAGTCGTGTGGTCGTCGATTGGAAGCAACAAGCACGGAGCTCTGATCTACGCCCGATGATCTCCATTCGTGATAAGAAAGGGAATCCTGTTATTCTCCAAAATGGCTTAGAAGCTCGTTATTTCTTGTCTGTAGACGCTATTCTTTCCACTGATACCGGTATGGAAGTAAAAGCTGGTGACATTATTGCCCGTGTTCCTCAGGAAACTGCAAAGAATCGTGATATCACCGGAGGTTTGCCACGCGTATCCGAGCTTTTCGAAGCGCGTCATCCCAAAGATGCTGCGATTATTGCTGAGTTTGATGGTCGTATTGAATACGGTAAGGATTATAAAACAAAGCGCCGCATTATGCTTGTGCCTATAGATGAAAACCAGTCTCCCATCGAGTATCTTGTTCCAAAAGGACGTCATGTGACGGTTCATGAAGGTGATTTGGTTAAGCGTGGTGATATTCTTGTGGATGGCAGCGCTGTTCCCCATGATATTTTGCGCATTCTCGGTATTGAAGCCTTAGCAAGCTACCTTGTCAGTGAAATTCAGCAGGTTTATCGCTTACAGGGTATTAAGATCAACGATAAGCATATTGAGGTGATTGTACGTCAGATGCTTCAAAAGCTTGAGATTGTGGATGCAGGAGAAACGACACTTCTTGTGGGAGAACAAATTGATCGTGCTGAGTTTGATGCTGTGAATAAGTCAGCTGAAAACGAAGGTAAGCGTGGTGCTTGTGCCGTTGCTGTTCTTCAAGGTATTACGAAGGCATCGCTCCAGACAAAGTCCTTTATTTCTGCGGCATCGTTTCAAGAAACAACGCGTGTTCTCACCGAAGCTGCTATTTCGGGTAAGATGGATGACCTCGTTGGATTGAAGGAAAACGTGATCGTTGGTCGTTTGATCCCCGCAGGTACAGGGCGTGTGATTTCTCGTCTTCGTGAAATTGCCCATACACGGGACGAACGTGCTCATCATGTGGAAGGCCAACCCAATGAAGAGGTGGCGCTTTTGCAATAAGCCAAGGAGACTTTACGGAATGCGGTTGACTTCTCATGCTTTTACGCGTAGGATCGGTCAGAAAAAACTTTCCGTTTATTGAAAACAGATAGACATCAAGACTAAGGAAAATTAATAGGATGCCCACCGTTAATCAGTTAATACGCAAGCCGCGTACGCCTAAAGTATCTCGTAATAAAGTGCCTGCGCTTGAGGCTTGTCCTCAAAAGCGCGGTGTGTGTACGCGTGTGTTCACGACAACGCCTAAGAAACCAAATTCCGCTTTGCGTAAGGTAGCACGTATCCGTTTAACCAATGGGTTTGAGGTCACAGGATATATTCCTGGTGAGGGACACAACCTTCAAGAGCACTCTGTTGTGATGATCCGTGGTGGTCGTGTGAAGGACTTGCCCGGTGTGCGATATCACATTATTCGTGGTGCCCTCGATACGCAGGGTGTGAAGAACCGTAAGCAAGCCCGTTCTAAATACGGTGCTAAGAGACCGAAATAACACAAAAAATTATATGTACATATGAGAGAGTGAAGAGGAAATTTAACCCATGTCCCGTCGTCGTCAAGCTGAAAAAAAAGACGTTTTACCAGACCCCAAGTTTGGGGATTTTGTGCTTTCAAAGTTTATGAACAGTATTATGTATGAAGGTAAGAAGTCTGTTGCAGAGAGTATTGTCTATGGGGCTTTGGAGTGCATTCAAGGGAAAGCAGGCAAGAATTCACTGGATCTTTTTCATGAAGCAATGAACAACGTGAAACCAACGGTTGAGGTGCGTTCCCGCCGTGTGGGTGGTGCGACGTATCAGGTGCCGACAGAAGTTCGTTCGGACCGTGCGCAAGCGCTTGCCATTCGTTGGTTGATTTTAAATGCTCGTAAACGCTCTGAAAAAACAATGACCGAGCGTTTGGCGGGTGAGCTCTTGGATGCATCAAATAACCGTGGGGCTTCTGTCAAAAAGCGTGAAGATACGCACAAAATGGCGGAAGCAAACAAAGCTTTCTCTCACTATCGTTGGTAAGGAGAGTTTTGGATTATGGCACGTACGACACCCCTTTCGCGTTACCGTAACATTGGTATTATGGCCCACATCGATGCTGGAAAGACAACCACAACAGAGCGTGTTCTGTATTATACGGGAAAGTCCTATAAGATTGGCGAAGTTCATGAAGGTACGGCCGTCATGGACTGGATGGAGCAGGAGCAAGAGCGCGGTATTACGATTACCTCTGCTGCTACGACCTGTTTTTGGAACGATCATCGTATTAACATCATCGATACGCCTGGTCACGTTGACTTTACCATTGAGGTTGAGCGTAGTCTTCGTGTGTTGGATGGTGCTGTTGCTGTTTTTGATGGTGTAGCAGGTGTCGAGCCTCAGTCAGAGACAGTATGGCGGCAAGCCGATAAGTACAATGTTCCTCGTATTTGCTTTGTCAACAAAATGGATCGTATCGGTGCAAACTTTTATCGTTGCGTGGATATGATCATTGATCGCTTGGGGGCGCGCCCGCTTGTGATGCAGCTTCCTATCGGGTCAGAGGCTGACTTTGTGGGGGTTGTTGATCTTGTAGCGATGAAAGCCATCGTGTGGCGTGACGATTCTTTGGGGGCGAAGTTCGACATTGTTGATGTTCCATCAGAGATGAAAGCGAAGGCAGAGGACTACCACGCGAAATTGGTTGAAACAGCTGTAGAAGCTGATGATACCGCTCTGGAAGCTTATTTGAATGGTCAAGAGCCGACGGTGGATGTACTCAAAAAGTGCATTCGTAAGGGAGTTCTGAAAGGGTTGTTCGTACCTGTCTTCTGTGGCAGTGCTTTTAAAAATAAAGGTGTTCAGCCGCTTCTTGATGCGGTAGTGGACTTCTTGCCAGCGCCGGATGACGTGCCTGAAGTAGTGGGGACTTCAGTAGATGGTGCCACGGAAATTGTCCGTAAATCCGATGACAATGAGCCCTTTGCAGGTTTAGCGTTTAAAATTATGACGGACCCCTTCGTGGGAACGCTGACCTTCGTGCGTATCTACTCTGGTATTCTTGAAGCGGGGAGTTATGTTTTTAACTCAGTAAAGGACGAAAAAGAGCGCATCGGCCGTATGCTGTTGATGCACGCGAATACGCGCGAGGATATTAAGGAGGCGCGGGCAGGGGATATTGTTGCTCTAACAGGGCTGAAGTACACAACAACTGGGGATACACTTTGTGACTCTATAAAACAGGTTGTTCTCGAGCGTATGGAATTCCCAGCTCCTGTGATTGAAGTAGCTGTGGAGCCAAAGACAAAGGCTGACCAAGAGAAAATGGGCATGGCTCTTTCCCGTCTTGCAAGTGAAGATCCCTCATTGAGTGTTACGACGGACCATGAATCTGGTCAGACTGTGCTCAAGGGTATGGGGGAGTTGCATCTTGAAATTATCGTGGATCGCATGAAGCGGGAATTCAAGGTGGATGCTAATGTCGGTGCTCCGCAGGTGGCCTATCGTGAAACCATTACAAAGGTTGCTGAAATTGATTATACGCACAAAAAACAATCGGGTGGTTCCGGTCAGTTTGCCCGTGTGAAAATTATTTTTGAGCCGCAAGAACTCGGTCAAGGATTTGAGTTTGTGAGTGAAATTACCGGTGGTGCCATTCCTAAAGAATATATTCCTGGTGTTCAAAAGGGGTTAAACTCTGCCATGGATACAGGTGTTTTGGCAGGCTTTCCTATGATCGATTTCAAAGCTCGCTTGGTTGATGGGGCCTACCATGATGTGGACTCGAGTACGCTTGCGTTTGAAATTGCAGCACGTGCGGCGTTCCGTGAAGGTATTCGCAAGTGTACTCCGAGAATTCTTGAGCCTGTGATGCGTGTAGAGGTTGTAACGCCGGAGGATTATATGGGAGATGTGATCGGTGACCTCAATAGCCGTCGTGGGCAGGTGACAGGCATGGATCAGCGCGGTAATGCACGTGTGGTGAATGCTATGGTACCGTTGGCCTCTATGTTTGGCTATGTGAACACGCTGCGTTCTATGAGTCAGGGGCGTGCGCAGTTTACGATGCATTTTGATCACTATGAACAAGTACCCCAGCATGTTGCTGATGAGATTATTGCGAAAAATGCCTAGGTAGGTAAAGAAAAATCAAAAGCGTAAAAATAGTTAAGTAGTAAAGAGTAAATGACCACTAGGCAGGTTACTTTGATAAAAAGCAACATAAGGCTAGATTACTTGTTTAATGTAATATAAGAGAAGGGGCTGAAAATGGCGAAGGCAAAGTTTGAGCGGAACAAGCCGCATTGTAATATAGGAACGATTG
>CALBMH010000023.1 GCA_937896365.1 uncultured Alphaproteobacteria bacterium | reverse complement strand
TTTGATAATTTAAAAATTCACGCCCAAAAAGTTCAACGCTGATAAACTGGCGGAGGAGGTGGGATTCGAACCCACGGTACGATTCAATCGTACAACGGTTTTCGAGACCGCCCCAATCGACCGCTCTGGCACCCCTCCGATAAGGAAAATGTAAGCGGAACTTTATTCTGAAATCAAGATTTCTTTTGCTTTGTGTGGAGACGACGTAGAGCCTCTTCACACATGCCGGTCTCTTTCCATGAGCATCCTTCACAGATAATGTGGAATGTTTCGAGGGCGATACGCTCTTTAATTCTTTCGAGAGCATCTCTCCATGTGAGTATGTCTCCCTCTCTAAGTTCCAGAGCCTTGGCATGCTTTTGATCTAAAGTGCTGATAAAAGCCTGTGTGTGACAGACTGTGCCATTATGGTGGGGGCATGGTTTGCAAAGAGTATCGAGCTGAAGTGTAACACAGATAGACTTACCTGACTGGATGGTATGGATTACATCTTTAAAATTATTAACAAACCCAGAAGAATAACCCACCCCTTGAAACCCCAACGTGCACAAAAAATGGTGTGGTCGAAAGAGAACGAGGTTTTGTGGCATTATTATGGAATTGGCGGTAGACACTTAATCTATGATTTAACAGTTCCTTCCTTAGGAGGCTCCTTTAAGCGCCTTCTTTATCAAGATCACGATGAATATAGCAAAGAGACAAAGACAGCAAACCTGCCTTGATCAATCCAGGAAAGATAAAGGGCATCAGGCCTGCTACAATAGCTTTATCGAAAGATCCCAAGTGATAAGCTAGCCAAGTAACGCCGAAAGAATAGATGCAAAGACTTCCTAACACGCAATTCACAAAGATTTTCCAAGAGGAAGACATATCAAGAAAAGTTTTCGCCTTTGACATCACATAAACCGCTGGGATGAACCCTATAAGATATCCTCCTGTGTGCCCTGCAAGTACAGCCATTCCGCCTGAGAAGCCCCCAAAAAGAGGGAGACCCATGGCTCCTAGAAGAACATAGCTGATGATGGTATGAATAGCCGCCTTGGGAGGAAGAGAGAAGGCTACGAGCATAACACCTACTGATTGAAGGGTGATGGGAACAGGTTCTAAAGGAATGAAAATTTGAGAGGATAAAAACAAGGCTATCAACCCAACACAAACGTGCACAGTATGAAATTGCCAGGCGTGCTTAGATAAATCACCCAAGTGTACCTCTCTTAAAAACATGAAGCTCATTTTAATTTTACTTTTCTCAAACATTAACACCCCGATCAAAGGTAATTTCCAGAAAAATGTCAAGCTCTCTTAACGTTAAAGACGTTGTTATTCGAGACAAGAGATGAGATCAAATGTCAAATGAGAGGTACCTTAGTAGAAATAGATTCTTAAGGTTTTGGTAAGAAACATTGTGGTAGAGGAGGGTGTAGAGATCTATTTTCCGTATCTTTGATAGTTTATGCAAAAACCTTTTTGGCTTTGGGCTTTGTTTTTAGGTATTGTTGGATTACTTCTGGTTCTTGATCTCGGTGTTTTACACAAAAAGGAACGTGCTATCTCTGCTAGGGAAAGTATTGTCCTTAGTATTTTTTACCTGATTGTTTCATGTCTTTTTGGTTTGTGGGTTGGTCATGTCCTAGGAAAACAGGCTTTTATAGAATATTTCACAGGCTATGTGTTAGAAAAAAGCCTTTCCGTTGATAATATTTTTGTTATGTCTTTTATTTTTTCTTCACTCAGTATTCCTCGTATATACCAACATCGTGTTCTTTTTTGGGGTGTTCTCGGTGTCATCGTTTTTCGAGGTTTTATGATAGGGCTGGGTATTGAGCTGATTCGGAACATGAGTTGGATACTTTATGTTTTTGGTATTTTTCTTGTATTTACAGGCGCTAAAATGTTTTTTATAGCGTCGGAAAAAGAAGATATTCAAACAGTTCCCCTTATCATTTTTATGAAACGGTATATTCCCTTGGCTCAAGGTCTGCACGATTGGCATTTTTGGGTGAAGGAAAACGGAAAATGGGTTGCAACCCCTCTTTTTTTGGCTCTTGTGATAGTTGAGTTTGCGGATCTTATTTTTGCTGTGGATAGTGTTCCAGCGATACTCGCCGTTACAAGAGATCCTTACATTGTCTATACGAGTAATATTTTCGCAATCCTTGGTCTGCGTTCTCTCTATTTTGCTCTTTCTTCCTTGATGCATCGTTTTGCCTATCTTAAGTATGCTTTGGCGCTTATTTTGGTTTTTATAGGGGGAAAGATTTTTCTTGTGGAGTTTGGGATCAAAATTTCGGCAATTTTGTCACTGACGATCACTCTCCTGCTGTTGTTTTCAGGAATGCTCTTTTCCGTTTACTGCACAAGAGGTGCCAATCACGGTAAGTAGCGTTTACGGGACCTTTTTCGGACCAGAGGGACTATTCCATTCCTGAATGAACCTTAATCAAATGTGCTTTTTGAGTAACACGAATGAATTTTACCCCAAAGAAAGTGCTATGAAAAATTGCTCGAGGATGGGAATGTCGTATAAAAAGGAAATGTATAAAGAACCCTTAAAGTATTCTCTTTAAGACACCTTAAACTAGGAGTTAAATTATGAAAAAGATTTTAGCAGCATTATTGCTCACAGCAACAACAGCGGGTGTGGCCTCTGCAAACATGACAGGTTTTTACGTTGGCGTTGGAGCGGTAACAGGATCAACAACGGCGAAATACAATGACCAGGCAAATACAACCCCCCCTGCTGGGCTTCTAGTGTTCGCTGGACAAACAGTGAAGAATGACAGTGGCAAGACAATGTTTGGTGGCCGCATTGAGGCTGGTTATGGTATGACGTTTGCTGGTTGTGGCTGGTTTGGTGTTGGCGTCTATGCTACGATTCTCAACACAAAAATGACCCTTAATGATAACCTCGGATCGCCAAGTACACTTGAATTTATGCGACAGACACGCGCTGTTCTTAAAAATAAATATAACTATGGTTTAGAGTTTAAGCTTGGTTATCACTTTACAAAGGATACGGTTGGTTTCGTTGGTGTTGCCGCTGAAGCAGGTAAGTATACGCTCGAGTGGACGCAGGTAAGCCAGCTTGGGAATGGTACTCTTCGTCCCACACTGAAGTCAAGCAAAACAAAAGTATACGCAAAACCTGTGATTGGTGTTCGCACAACAGGTCTAGGCGGCAACCGTAATCTTTTCCTTGAAGCAAAATATGGTTATGGTTTCGCCAATAGAGTCACGTTGAACGTACCGGTTGATAGAGATGGTGCTTTTACCCAAGCTGAAACAAACGGTCGTCGTGTTTCAGCGCGTCCCCGTACGCATGAGTTCGCCGTCACGCTTGGTTGGAGATTCTAATCGTCTCCAGCAAATGCGGCGAAAGTGCAAAAAAGCAGCTCAGACTTTCTGGGCTGCTTTTTTATATACTTATATATAATAGTCTGCTATACCTCTATTCCTCCACTTCAGTCACGCATTTCTTTTCGATCTATGGAATGAAGGAGATCACGAAGTTTCGCTGCTTTTTCAAAATCCAGATTAGATGCAGCTTCGAACATTTCTTTTTCAATTTTCGCCTTATCAAGAGTACCTACCTTGGGTTTTTGGCTCTCTGTGTCATAGGAAGTACGTCTTTCACGGAGCTGCTTGGCTACGGTTTTAGGTGTGATATTATGGATGAGGTTATGAACTTTTTGCTTTTCACGGCGCCTATTGGTCTCAAAGAGGGCACTTTCCATGGACTTTGTAACTACATCGGCGTAAAGAATCACTTTCCCCTCGCTATTGCGGGCTGCACGGCCAATGGTTTGGAGCAGGGAGGTTTTAGAGCGCAGATATCCTTCTTTATCCGCATCCAAAATTGCCACAAGGGCACACTCAGGAATATCAAGCCCTTCACGCAGGAGGTTAATCCCTACCAAGATATCAAACTCTCCCGCCCTTAGCCCCTGGAGAATATTGATACGCTCCAACGTATCAATATCGGAGTGCATGTATCGCACCTTCAATCCAACTTCACTAAGGTAATCTGTGAGTGCCTCCGCCATTTTCTTGGTGAGTGTTGTAACAAGAGCGCGAAATCCTTTTGCAATGACGGCACGGCACTCTGCCATGAGGTCATCCACCTGATTTTGACAGGGCTTTACGTAGCATTCAGGATCCAAGAGCCCTGTGGGCCGAATAACCTGATCGGCAAATTCTCCTTCGCAAAGTTGGAGCTCATAAGGCCCAGGTGTTGCAGAGACAAAGATCGTTTGGGGACGAAATTTTTCCCATTCCTCAAACATTAAGGGGCGATTATCAGCACAGGAGGGGAGACGAAAGCCGTACTCGGAGAGGGTCGTTTTACGGGCGCGGTCTCCCTTAAACATACCTCCGATTTGTGGAACGCTCACATGGCTTTCATCCACGACGAGTAAAGTTTCTCTAGGAATGTATTCAAAGAGTGTGGGAGGAGGCTCTCCTGGTGCGTGCCCTGTTAAGTAGCGTGAGTAATTCTCGATACCGTTACACATTCCTGTGGCGCGCAGCATCTCCAGATCAAAGTTGGTACGTTCTTTCAGGCGTTGGTGTTCTACGAGCTTCTCTTGCTCTTTAAGTTCTTTTAGGCGCACAGCCAAGTCCTGTTCAATCATTTTTATGGCTTGCTGCATTGTCGGACCTCCCGTCACATAGTGACTGTTGGGGAAAAGCTTGATATGATCCAGCTTTTCAAATTTCTCCCCTGTAAGTGGGTCAAATTCCTGGATGCTCTCAATATCGTTATCAAAAAATGTCACGCGCCACGCACGCTCAGCGTAGTGGGAAGGAAAAACATCCAGGGTTTCCCCACGTAAGCGGAAGGTACCACGGGTGAGGTATAGATCGTTGCGCTTATATTGGAGTTCCACAAGACTCCGCAGGAGTTTTGTTCGGTCAATAGTCTCTCCAGCTGTGAGGTCAATGGCCATAGAACTATACTCAGCAGAGCTTCCAATACCATAGATACAAGACACGCTTGCTACGATAATCACATCCTTGCGCTCAAACAGCGCCCGCGTTGCACTGTGGCGCATACGGTCAATCTCCTCATTGATGGAGGCTGTTTTCTCGATAAAAGTTCCCGAGCGGGGAACGTAGGCTTCAGGTTGGTAATAGTCGTAGTAGGAGACAAAGTATTCTACAGCGTTATGGGGAAAAAAATCCTTCATCTCATCATAAAGCTGCGCTGCTAAAATTTTATTAGGTGCCATAATCAGCGTTGGCTTTTGGGTGTTTTGGATCACATTGGCAATTGTGAAGGTCTTGCCTGTTCCTGTAGCTCCAAGCAATACCTGATCACGTTTACCCATTTTAATACCACGGGTCAGCTGCTCAATAGCTTCTGGTTGGTCTCCTGAAGGCTGGAAGGGAGATACGAGTCGCAATGATGTCATTAAAGCTTTAGATCATTCATAAGATGACGTAGGATAGCATAAAGTTTTTTTTACACGAAGCGCGGGGGAGAGGAATTCATGGTTTATTATCGTATGCTTCTGTTGCTTCTATTCTCTTTTCTGTGGGTGCCATTTATCCTTGCTGATGAGGTTAAGGACGCAGCGATTCAGGAACTGATTGTCGTTAGTGACATGATTACCCATATCAGTGAGGAATTGGGGCCTTTCGAGCACTTTACCGATGACCGAGATAATATCAAAGAGGATATGATAAAAGAAGGAATGAGTGATGGTGTGATTGAAGCGAGTCTGAACGCTATGGATGCGTTTTATCAAGATTTGCAGCGCGCAAAGGGTCCTATATTGGCAAAAATAACAGATGATATGGCTGAGTATCTGAGCGAGAACTTTACACTGGGGGAAATTCGTGAGCTTTTGGGCTTTTTCCAAAGTCCTACAATGAGAAAGTTTAAAGTGCTTTCTCTTAAGAAAATGCCGAAATTAATGAAAATCCTCCAAAAAGAAAAGGTAGATCATTTGAAAGAACCTTTTGAGAGGATGAAACGATCCCTTGAACTGATCAAAAGGAAGAAAGATTAGGGATACTGAGCTACCATGATGATTACACTTACGATGACACCTTTGATGCGTCGCCGCCTTGATCAGTTAAAAAAAAACAAGCGTGGTTTTTACTCGTTATGGGTGCTCTTGGCGTTGTTTTTTTTCTCACTCTTTGCGGAGTTTATTGCGAGCGAGCGTCCTCTACTCGTGAAGTTTGATGGACAGTATTATTTTCCTGTTGTAAGGAATTATACCGAAACCACATTTGGTGGCACGTTTGCAACGACAACAAACTATCGGGATAAATATGTCCAAGATCTGATTAAGCAGAAGGGGTGGATCGTTTGGCCTATGATTAAGTTTGGTCCCAACACAGTCAACTATGATCTGACAACACCCGCACCTTCTCCACCAAGCACTGACAATTGGCTGGGGACGGATGATCAAGGGCGTGATGTGATGGCGCGTTTAATTTATGGCTATCGCACATCCATTCTCTTTGGTCTTTATCTGACGATCGTAGCATCGATGCTTGGTGTGGCAGCAGGGGCCCTTCAGGGGTATTTTGGGGGTAAGGTTGATTTAATTTTTCAGCGTTTTATTGAGATTTGGTCTGGTTTACCAACGCTCTTCTTGCTTATTATTCTTTCAAGCATGATTGAGCCTAATTTTTGGTGGCTCCTTGGGATTATGGCACTTTTTTCATGGGTAGCACTTGTGGGGGTTGTGCGTGCAGAATTTTTCCGCACCCGTTCCTTTGATTATGTCCGTGCAGCCGAAGCACTTGGTGTTCCCACATTTCGCATCATGACACGCCATATTCTTCCTAATGCTATGGTCGCTACGATTACCTATCTCCCTTTTATTTTGAATGGATCCATTTCGACGTTAACTTCCCTCGATTTTTTGGGCTTCGGGCTCCCTCCTGGATCGGCGTCTTTGGGTGAACTCCTCACCCAAGGTAAGAACAATATACAGGCTCTATGGCTCGGTCTTACGGGTTTTTTCTCACTTGCGTTTCTTCTAAGTCTTCTTATTTTTATTGGTGAAGCCGTGCGTGATGCCTTCGATCCACGGAAAGTTTTATAAATGGCGCTACTGTCCGTAAAAAACCTGAATATTTCCTTTAAAGGAGGGGATGCTTACACTCCTGTTGTGAGGGATGTTAGTTTCAAATTGAATGCAGGTGAGACCCTTGCCCTTGTTGGTGAAAGTGGTTCAGGTAAGTCTGTCACGGCACTCTCCTTGCTGGGGCTCCTTCCAAAATCCGCCACCATTAGTGGTGATATCCGCTATCAAGAATCCCTTCTAACTCAAATGACAGACGCTGAACTTCAAAAGGTCCGCGGCAAGCAAATTGCCATGATTTTTCAAGAACCGATGACAGCACTCAACCCCCTCCATTCAATTGAAAAGCAAATTGCGGAACCATTGATAACGCATGAGGGATTGACGCTCAAACAAGCGCAGCCCCGTGTTATAGAATTACTAAGGCGAGTAGGGTTTCCCGAGGCGAAAGAGCGCCTAACAGCCTACCCCCATCAATTATCAGGGGGACAACGCCAGCGTGTCATGATTGCCATGGCTCTTGCGTGTACTCCTAAAATTCTTATTGCTGACGAGCCGACAACGGCACTGGATGTGACCATTCAAGCGGGTATTATTCGTCTTCTTCAAAGCCTGCAAAAAGAACTGCACATGGCGCTCATTTTCATTTCTCATGATCTTGGTATCGTGCGTAAACTTGGAGCTGGGAACTCTTCTTACATGGGGGTGATGCACAAGGGAGAAATGGTCGAATTTGGAGATATTAATGGTGTTTTAAATACACCGCAGCACGCTTATACAAGGTATCTCATCGTGTCAGAACCTTCAGGGCGTCCGTTGCCAGTGCCTCAAACAGCGAAGACAGTTCTCTCTTGCGAAGGCATGACCGTGACTTTTGGCAAGCCACGGTCTTTTTGGAATCCTAGGGGCTATGAACTCAAAGCTGTGGATAATTTATCCTTAGCGCTTAGGGAAGGCGAGACGATGGGTGTTGTGGGTGAGAGCGGTTCTGGGAAAAGCACGTTTGCTTATGCCCTTTTACGCCTTCTCACTATACCTTATGAGGGATCTGTTATTTTTCAAGGGGAGCACCTTGATCAGAAAACACGCAAGCAACTGCGCCCTTATCGTTCAAAGCTTCAGATCATTTTCCAAGACCCCTTCTCGTCTCTTAATCCACGCTTTTCAGCATCGCAGATTGTGGGGGAAGGGCTGAGGGTTCATGAACCGCACCTACGTGCCTTTGACTATCGTGCTCGTGTTGTAGATGCGCTGAACGCTGTGGGCTTGGGTGAAGAACACTATGATCGTTATCCCCACGAGTTTTCGGGGGGACAGCGTCAACGTCTTGCCATTGCTCGGGCACTTATTTTGGATCCAAAAGTAGTTATCTTGGATGAGCCAACATCCGCCCTTGACCGCTCTATCCAAGCCGAAGTGATTGATCTTCTTCAATATCTGCAAAAAGAACGTCGTCTCAGTTATCTTTTTATTAGTCATGATCTCAAGGTTGTGCGTGCGATGAGCCACCGTATTATCGTGATGTATCAAGGTAAGATCGTCGAGGAAGGGGAGGCTAACGAAATTTTTACATCACCTCAGCATGTTTACACACAAAATTTATTGGCAGCAGCCTGTTAATTATCTCATTATCCCCCCCCTATAAGGCTTAGAGCTTTATAACGGCGTACGTTGTTGCGTACTAAGGTGCTTACTTGTTCCGTGTATACTGTATTTGGGATGCTTGATACTTTCTTGCATAGCAGAGCCCTTCGTGATTGCCCGTGTCAAACCACAGAGCCCCATCGCTGGTGTCGATCACTCCAAAAAGGCGGCCGCTTGACCCTGCTTTTTGCCAAAGCCTATGGATGGGGAAAGTCCCCTGTGCCTTGTTAAAAAGCCCAAGAGAAAGAATCTGTATACCCACATAAACATAAGGGGCACGGGGAGCGTTACCGCGGAATGTGATTTTTCCTGTAGCACTTTCATGAAAGAAATCGCCTAAAGCCTGGTATCCCAGAATTTTTTCTGTGGAGGTGAGCAACAGTAAGGCATCCATAGACTCTGGATCAAAGGCATTGGCCATCGTTTCGAAAAGAGAAGGGAGGTAAGCACTTGTGTACGCGTCACTATTAAGACTCAAGAAAGATTTATCAAAAGAGGATAGAGCCCTTGCAATACCGCCACCCGTATCGAGGAGAATCTCTTCAAAAGAGAGAGCGTAGGGTAGGCAAGCGTGTTGTTGCAGATGGGTCTCAATTTTTGAGGCAAGATAATGGGTATTGATAATGGCTTTCTCAAATCCTGCATTTTTTATATTTTTCAGATGATAATCAAGGAGTGTCTCGTGGCCAATCGTGAGAAGTGGCTTAGGCGTATTGAGTGTGAGTGGCTGTAAGCGTTTGCCAAATCCTGCAGCCAGAATCATGGCATTGGAGCTAAGATGAGAGAGCTTCATGGTTCTGGAGCCATTGTTTGAGATCTTTGAAGAGGGGATTTTCTAGGTGATGTCGCACGTATTCTAGAATTCGAGGGATATGATGTGAATACTGGTGCTTGTGATCACGCTTGCTCAGTCTTGAAAACACACCCAAAATGCGTAACTGCCTATGCATATCAAGAATGATGGAGGTTTTGTCGATGTTTTCTTGTTGGTAAGTTGGGAATGATCCTCTATAGCGTTCTTTCAAAAACTGCCGTAAATCCTCTGGTACATCCACGCGTGCATCCCCGGTTAAGGAGACAAGGTCATAGCCCACGGGACCCCATACAGCATCTTGGAAATCAATGAGCCCACAGGCCATCAATCCCTCATACTGTGGTAAATAGAAAAGATTATCAATATGAACATCTCTTAAAATCAAACCCTTTGGAGCGTCTATATGGCAGAGAAGGTCTTTCCAAATAGCGATATAATCGGCGGTGTAAGGTCTCAAGTTTTTATGCCATTCCGTAAAGAGGGTAGCCTCGAGAAGAAGGGTTTCAGTGTTGTACGTAGGAACAAAAGAGGGTTGTGTTGTCAGGATCTCTTTGAGATGAATGAGGACATCGGTGGCAAGCGTGTAGAGTTCTTGGCGGTTACTTTTGTTAAGAGCATAACGGTAGGTCTGCGTGCCAAAGTCTTCAATCAGATAAAAATCCTTTGCTTGGGCAAGCACCTTAGGTGCGCGAAGGCCTATGTTACTGAGTAAAGCAGACATATGTAAAAACTGTTCGGGTTTTTCAGAGGAAGGACAAACCATAACGAGTTTTTCTAGTCCTTCAAGGCGGTAGTAATAGCGTTTTGATGCATCTATAGGCAAAGGGATAATACGAACAGAGCCGATTCCTACACTTTTCAAGAAAAGATCGAGGGCGGTCTGATCCTGTTGAAGGCGCGTAAAAAGCATTTAGTCACCGTATCTTTCAATGGTGATCGTGCGCGTATTATCTGATGCCTCCGTAAGCTGGACTTTAGTATACTTTTTTAGCATAGAGTCGCCTATGCGTTCTGGCCACTCAATGAGGCATATATGATGTTTAAGATAGTCGTCGAATCCAAGCTCAACGATTTCTTCTGTGGAGTGCAAACGGTAGAGATCAAAGTGAGTGACGGAACCGGATGTTGTTTCATATGTCTGAAGCAGGGTAAATGTGGGACTCGGAACGATAGTATGTTTAGATGTGAGCGTTTGAATGATCGTGCGAGCAAATGTGGATTTTCCTACTCCTAGATCACCATAGAGCAAGACACAGCAAGGAGGTGCGAGCGCATGCGCAAATTCCTCTGCAAGTATTTCCAACTGTTCAAGAGTAAGTGACGGATAAAGCATGGTCTTTTGCGGCATGAGCATGGAGCATAGGATACTACGATTTATCACTCGGACCAACAGAATACGTACTCCACCAGAAATGTCCAAAGGCTATGGTAGCTTACGTTTTGAAACAGAGGGCGCGATCCTTTAAAAAATTCCCCTATTGTTGTGTCTCATGGTATTCTCCTGCCTTAGGTTGTTTACCTTAGAGCGACAAAGGCATTTGTGGATATTTTATTTCTTCAACTTTTAATACTTCCTATGTTAACGCTTGTTGTTTTAAGTTTTGCGCTTGCGCCGCTTGGCTGTTTTTTAGTATGGAAGCGCTTAACGTTCTTTTCAGACGGGCTGTCACATGCCTGTACATTTGGCATTGCCCTAGCTCTTTTTCTCAAGATTCATTTTTTAGTGGGTATTCTTCTCACGGCGCTGGCAATCGCTTTCATTCTCTTTTTTTCTGAAAAATATCAGTATGTATCGATTGATATATTTTTTTCTCTTCTTTCCTCTACATTTTTTGCAGGTGGTGTCATAGCGCTTTCTTTAATAAAGGGTGCACATATAAGTATTGATGACATTCTTTTTGGTGATTTCCTTGCTATTCAAAGAGAGGATTTTTTTGTTGCACTCAGTCTTTCTCTTATAGCTCTCGTCGTTTTATTTGTTTATTGGAGAGATCTCCTCTTAAGCTGTATCAGTCCCGATCTTGCTAAAGTAAATTCTGCAAGAGCAAAGAACGGCGACGTGATTTTTATTCTCATCACGGCGTGTTTGATTGCTTTTGGTATGTACCTTGTTGGAGCTCTCCTCCTTCCAGCACTCATCATACTACCTGTCGCCTGTGCCCGTGTCCTCAGCGTATCGCCTCAACAGATGATGGTTTATTCTATTGTTCTTTCTATTCTCAGTTGTTGTTTAGGGATAACACTGTCCTCTATTTTGGATATCCCCACCTCAGCCACGATGGTCTTTTCGAGCTCGTTTATTTTTGTTGTTTTATGTGTATTAAAGAAAAGGATGATCAATGCCTGACCTCTTCCAAGCAGTTAATCGAAAATCCAATGCCTACACAGCCGAGGATATTGAAATTCTGGAGGGTCTTGAGCCCGTTCGTAAAAGACCAGGTATGTATATTGGAGGCACGGATGGTAAAGCCATGCATCACCTCATTTCCGAAGTACTGGATAACTCTATGGATGAAGCCGTAGCAGGACATGCATCCAAGATCACGGTTACCCTTTGTAGTCTGATATCGATCAGCATTTCTGATAATGGTCGAGGCATTCCTGTGGACTTTCACCCAAAATATCCAGAAAAATCGGCCTGTGAAGTGATTTTTACAACGCTCCATTCAGGAGGTAAGTTTAAGTCTGGTGCTTATGAAACGGCTGGGGGACTCCATGGTGTCGGCCTTGCGGTTGTCAATGCCCTCTCAACTTCCTTGACTGTTGAGATTGTGCGTGGTCGCACTCTCTACACTCAAACTTTTAGCCGAGGATTCGCTACTTCTGAACTTACGACGGTGGATACCTCGAAGTCTCGAGGGACAAGGATTACCTTTACGCCTGACCCAGAGATTTTCAAAGAATGCTTTTTTGACCCCAAGACCGTTTTGAAAATGGTTAGGGCCAAAGCATTTCTTTTTAAGGGTGTGGAGTTGATATGGCGATGCCCTGAAGAACTCACAACGGATGATATTCCTTCCGAGGCACACTTTCATTATCCTGGAGGATTGGAGGATTACTTAAAAGATCTCCTTCTCGACACAACGACGCTTCATCCCGATTGTTTTAGTGGAACGGGTGCGTTTTTAGGTACGGGCAAGCTTGAGTGGGCTGTTTTATGGCCTGAAGAAGAAGGGGAGGGATTCATTCAATCGTATTGTAATACAATCCCTACCCCTCTTGGTGGTACCCATGAACAAGGCTTTCGTCTTGGTCTTACGCGTGCATTGCGTGATTGTGGTGAGAAGCTACAGCTTAAACGCGCCAAAGACCTCACGACGGATGATGTCTGTGGTGATGCGACTATCTTGATATCAGTCTTCATCCCACAACCTCAATTTCAAGGACAAACAAAAGAAAAGCTCACGAGTGGTGACATTGTTCGTCCCATTGAAAATATGATGAAAGATCATTTTGAACACTGGCTTTCTTCACACCCAGAGGCCGCTCGTACACTTATTCATATGCTGATTGAGCGTTTTGAAACGCGCCTTCGAAAAAAAGAACAAAAAGATATTGCACGAGCGAGTATTACCCATCGTTTGCGCCTTCCTGGAAAACTTGCGGATTGTACAAGCACACATTTAGACGAAACGGAATTGTTTCTTGTCGAAGGCGACTCTGCCGGAGGTTCTGCCAAGCAGGCACGAGATCGCAAAACCCAAGCTGTGTTGCCTCTGCGTGGGAAGATTCTTAATGTCGCCAATGCGACTCTGGATAAAATGCGTGCGAATCAAGAGCTCTCCGATCTGACCCTTGCTCTTGGATGCGGTGTGGGTAAGAATTGCGACCCTGCTAAACGTCGTTACGGTAAAGTGGTTATCATGACAGATGCAGACGTCGACGGGGCTCATATTGCCTCACTGCTTATGACTTTTTTTTTGAAGGAAATGACAGATATTGTTCTCAAAGGGCATATTTATCTTGCCCAACCTCCCTTGTATCGTATTACACAGGGGAGTACAACGCATTATGCTGCGAGTGAAAAAGAACGTGACCTTTTAGTTAAAAAGCTCAAAGGTAATCCCCAAGTCGGTCGTTTTAAGGGTCTTGGTGAAATGCTCCCACAGCAGCTTAAACAAACGACAATGGATAAAAATGCGCGCTCCCTTCTTCAAGTCAAGGTTCATTCCCTTGATGATAGTCGCCTGTTCCTTGATAGGTTGATGGGGAAGAATCCAGAAGAACGTCTTTCCTTCATTCAAGAAAATGTTCTCAAAGTGAATGTAGGCGTATAAAGAACATCTCAAATATCTCCAAAGAAAGGATTCAAAGGAAGGGACTTAAAAGAAGGGGACCCAGAAGAAGCAAGAAACACCCCTAAAGGGAGAGTGCTAAGAGATCTTGTTCCACCCCTCAGCGTTTCTAAGGGTGATTTTGATGGAGGAAGTTTCGACTATTTAAGGAAAAGTTTTCCTATTTTTTCCTAAGAATTAACTTTCTGTTAAGTATCGTATCCCATACTGACAAAGGAAAAAGTATTAATAAACCTTTTACAATGGCGGATGTTGCAACGGTTGAAATCGAAAATGAGTCGAAAAATCCTCATCTATTGACAACAAAAGGTGTAGCCTCGAAACCGGGATTGACGATCATATACCCTTGGAAGCGCTGGGATATCATCCTAAGCACTATCTGCTTAAACGTCTTTGCTCTTATTCTTCCCATTGTGATTTTGCAGCTTTATGATCGTATTATCCCTAATCAAGCGATGGGGACCCTATCGATTTTGGCTGTCGGTGTGGCTGTTGCTATTGTTATGGAAGCTATCCTTCGTATCGCTCGTGGTTATGTGCTTTCTTGGATTGGACAACAGTTTGACTATGGTACGTCCACGTCTGTTTTTTCTCATCTTCTCCATTCCAATCTTTATGATCTCAATAAAATGGGTATTGGGGAGCACCTTGAAAACATCGAAAGCTTAGGAATGCTCAAGGAATTTTTAGCAGGACAAGGTTTTCTTATTTTTCTCGATCTTCCCTTTGTCATTTTTTACATGGCGCTTATTAATTATTTTGCAGGAAGACCAATTGTCATTGCATGCCTTGCTGTTCTTTTCTTTTTCATTGTGTCTTCTGTGTACTTAGGGCGTAAGCTCCATCATAAACTGATAGAACGTCAAGACATAGGTGATCGCAAATATAGCTTTTTAGTAGAAATGCTCAACAATTACTACACTGTTAAGTCCCTCGGTATGGAGGAGCTCTTTTTAAGACGGTTTGAGCGTATTCAGCTGCAAGCCTCTTTCATTGATTACAAGATCAATATGTACAGTAGCGAAGCTAGGGATCTGGGCTCTGTGTTCTCAAGCATTCTTTTTGGTGTGATCATTTATGTTGCAGGGTTTGAAGTGATTAATAACGTGATCTCTACGGGGTCCATGGCAGCATGCTTGTTCTTGAGCAATCGGCTCATTCAACCGCTTCAGCAAGGTCTTTCTGTGTGGACGCGGTTTCAGTATTTTAAGATTGCTAAGAAGCGTTTTCGTGATGTTTTTCGTTTATCTCCAGAAGCCGATCATGGAGTGAAAAAAGGTATCAAGGGAAATATTACGCTTAAGAATCTAACATTCTTCTACGACGCATCACCTCACCGGGTTCTCTTTAAAGATCTTAATCTGGATGTCAAACAAGGGGAATTTATCTCTATCATTGGTAAGAGTGGTATCGGAAAGACAACGCTCTCCCAGTTGATTTTGGGTAATTTAAAACCTCTTTCTGGACAGGTTCTTATAGATGGTGCCCCCCTTGATGAACTCAATATGCCCTCTTTTCGAAAACAGGTTGCTTATCTTTCTCCCCAAGGAGAGATTTTCAAAGGATCTGTTATGGAGAATCTTACATTTTTCTATCCTTACGATAATACACAACATGTTTTGTCTCTTTCGCGTCAGGTAGGCCTTGATGCGTGGGTTAGTCAACTCCCGTATGGCTATAATACTCTTATAGGGAATCACCTGGACAGTGAACTACCCCTTGGAGTACAGCAGCGTCTGTGCTTTGTAAGGGCTCTTCTTCTCGCACCTAAGATTCTCATTTTGGATGAAGCGAATACAAATCTGGATAGGGAAGGCGATAAAGATATGCTCCATATACTCTCCAAGCTAAAGGGGGAAATGACGATTATCTTTATTACCCATCGCCCGAGCGTGGTGCGTTTTGCAGATCGTACCTTTGAGATTCGTGATCAAAAAATGATCGAGAGGTCGGTACAATCATGAAAAGAGGAAGTAGAGATAACAAGAGTTGGTGCAAGAAGAAAAAGAAGGTGTGTAAAGATGGATAGCAATAGTCATAGCTGCGGCAATAATGATAAAGGAGATGCACGTGACAATAACGACTATGATTATTATCTGGTTGTGCGCCCGCTCTTGCAAAGTCTTGGTTTTCAAGGAGACGACAGGGTTATCTTTGAGGCGATGCCCCATCTCATAGCCCATCTGGGCCTCGAGGAGCTGCGTGAATTTATGGTGAATTTGGGGTATGCCAGTAAAAGGAGAAAAGTATCTCTTAAAAACCTTCCTGGTCATCCGGGTATTTTAAAGACAAAAAAAGGTCTTTTTTTGATGACGTATGCTGATGGGGAGAGCATAGAGCTCGTTAATCTCTTAACAAAAGAGCAGCAGAGTGTTCCAAGACGCCACAGGCTTAGAGGAGAGTTTTGCTATTTTTTTACAAATAGCCGGCCTTTGTCAGCGAAGGATAAATGGCTTGATGACGTTATCGAACGCTTTAAGCCTCAGGCTTTTCATCTTTTTCTCATTGGGCTATTGAATGCTATTTTTGCCCTCACACTTCCTTTGTTTATAAGGTCTGTTTTTGATTGGGCAATTCCTACACGGTCAGAAGAAACGTTGAATTATCTTTTAGTCGGTCTTGTTATTGCCTTGCTGTGTCACCATGTGATCCATGGGTTTCAAAACAAATCGTTGGCGTTTGTGGGAGCACGCCTCAATATGATTATTAGTTTATCTGTGGTGCAAAAGTTGTTACGCCTGCCTTACAGCTATGTGGAGACGGCTCCCGTCCAAGAGCAAGTCTCTCGCATTAAGCAATTTGATGGATTAAAAGATTTTTTCACTTCTCCCCTTGCTCAGCTTATTTTAGAAGGGCCTTTTGTCATCTTTTTTATTATTGTTCTTGGGATACTTGCCGGATCTCTTGTCATTATTCCTATTATACTTCTTGTTCTCTTCATCATTCTTGCAATGATTTTCTTCCCTATGATCCGAGCCTCAACGCGTCTTAGCAGCTTTACGTATAATGATAAGCTCGCTTTTATGCTAGAGTCTTTCAGTAAAATTAATACCCTTAAGTATCTGGGGGGAGAGCGCATCTTTTCACGCCGTTTTGAAGAAAAAACCTATAATAACAGTAAAGCTCTTGAGCAGAGTGAAGTGATTAATTCTTACGCATCTAATTTGTCACAGATTCTTATAAAAATTGCTGGTGTTGTCACCATCTTGTGGGGATCTACGCGGGTGATGACTGGAGATATGACGGTGGGAAGCCTTGTGGCTGTTGTTCTTCTTATCTGGCGAGCGCTATCGCCATTCCAAGCGGCTTTTATGTTCTTGAGTCAGTTTGATTTAACCCTTTCCACAATTAAGCAGTTAAACCAACTGATGGCTCTCCCCATTGAAAGTTATGCACCAACCCATGTAAATCGCCAAAAGCTGAAAGGGTATGTCTCTTGCGACCATGTGAGTTTTCGCTACCCTGGGTCAGCATCTCTCGCTCTACACGATGTGATGCTCGAAGCACGACCCGGTGAGATTGTCGCCATTATGGGGGAAAATGCGTCTGGGAAGTCCACACTTTTAAAGTTATTGTTAGGGTTTTATCAACCAATGAGCGGTAGTATCTACCTGGATAGCTTCGATATTAAGCAAATGCCCGTTAATCATCTCAGACAGTCCGTTGGCTTTGTTCCACAGCATATTCAGTTTTTCCATGGAACAGTCGAGCAAAACTTGCTTTTGTCTGCACCCGATACGAGTCGTGCTCAGATGATTGAGGCCTGTAAGAAAGCTCTTGTGTGGGAGGATATTTGCATGCTTGGAAACGGCCTTGATACGAAACTAAGCGATCGTTCTACAAGCCATCTTAATGCTGGATTTCAGCAAAAGCTTTCTCTTGCCCGTGCTTATTTGCGCGATAGTTCCGTCCTTTTGTTTGACGAGCCTGGGAGTAATTTGGATCTCCAAGGAGATAAGTGGTTTAAGGAGACACTTCTCACGTGGCATGGGGTTAAGACGATGGTTGTCGTGACGCATCGACCGAGTGTTGTGAGCTTATCTGATCGTCTCCTTGTCTTGTCTTCGGGGAAAATGCGCTATTTTGGCCCTACGAACAAGGTATTAGAGCTGATGAAGGAAGAAGGTGCCGCATGACTGACCCTACCACATCCCTTCCACCTTCCCCTCGAGATGAAGAAGCAAGCAGTCGTACACGTATTATGAAGGATAAAGAGAGTACCAACAGTGACCTGCAGGCCAAAGATGATTCAAAGAAAAATGCTCCAAATCAGAATAGTTCAAAGAAGAACGCAGGGAACAAGGAGAACGGTCCGAACCCTGTGGGCCAGACATCCGTTGTGAGAGAGGCCCATGACCATCTCGCACGCATTGTGTCTGGAACAGATAACCTTGCGCATGTTAAACGCCATCTCCCTGAGCTGGGTCGACCTATTGGTCTTGCGCAAGAGGATTTACCTAAAGGAAGCCGTCTGAATATTCTTGCTGTTTGCGCTATGGTTTTTGCTTTCGTTCTATGGGCGACTCTCACGCCTATCAAAGAGATTGCCAGCGCTCCAGGGCAAATTATTCCCTCTACTTTTGTAAAAACCATCCAACATTTGGAGGGGGGAATTGTTAAGCAAATCCTTGTTGAAGATGGGTCTGATGTGCGTATGGGAGATATTCTTCTCCGTTTGGATGACGCGTCAGCAGCATCTGAACTGGATCAGCTGCGTGCTCGTGAGGCATCACTGCGGATTAAAGCAGAACGCTTGCGGGCTTTTGGCATGAATCAGAAGCCCGATTTCAAACAATTTACTCAAGGGTTTCAAACGCTCATTGATGACCAGCAGTCGATTTTCGATATGCAAACAAAAAATAGAACTGATCAGCGTGACATTGTTCTTAAGCAAATTGAGCAGCGTAAAGCAACCCTTGCGGTGCAAGAAGGGCGTGTCAAAGATCTTGATCATCGGGTGGAGGTTTTGCAAAAGCAGCGTGATGTTCTCAAGGATCTCTATGATAAGCGCTTGAAAACAGGGACCGAGTACCGCGCCGCAGAAGACGTGCTTGCCGAAGTGGTGATGGATCTTAACCAGGCTAAAAATACAGTCCTTGAGACTCACCAAAGTATGAATGAGCTTGAAAGCCGTCTGCTTGAGTTAGACACGCGTCTTCGCAATGAATCGCTGATTGAGATGGGGAATGTCACAGGAGAAATTGCTCAACTCATGGAGGCAAAAATTAAACTGGAAGACCGTGTCAAGCGATTAGAAATTAAGTCTCCGTCCTCGGGAATTGTGAAGGGGCTTAAAAACACAACGCTTCAAGGTGTTATTCAGCCTGGTGCTGAAATTATGCAAATTGTGCCGAAGGAAAACCTGGAGGTGGAAGGAAAAGTCCACCCGAAGGATGTTGGGAAACTGCGCGCAGGGCAAAATGTGCTTGTGAAGGTCACAGCCTACGATTACCCGCGTTATGGTGGCATTGATGGCAAAGTTAAATCTGTTTCTGCGACGACTTTTTTGGATGAGAAGGGGAATCCCTATTATCGTGTATTTATTACTCTTTCAAAAAATCATGTGGGCAAAGACGTTGGGCAAAATACTATCGCGCCTGGTATGACTGTACAGGCGGATATTGAAACAGATCAAAAAACACTCCTTCAATACCTTGTCAAGCCCATTTATATCGCACTCCACGAGTCTTTCAGAGAAAGATAGTGGGGCGGCGCTCGTACCCAATTTAACGATCATTATTTAGGGTGTGCACATGGTAGACATAACGACGGCTGTTTTTCCTGTCGCAGGGCTTGGGACAAGGTTTTTACCTGCAACGAAGGCTATTCCTAAGGAAATGCTTGTTGTCGGTGATAAGCCTCTCATTCAATATGCTGTGGAAGAAGCACTTGAGTGTGGCATAGAGCGGTTTATTTTTGTAACGTCTCCCCAAAAAACATCCATCGCCTCGCACTTTGATCCTCATGCTGAGCTTGAACAGCATTTGATTAAGAAAGGTAAACACGAAGCACTTCAATGTGTGCGTCACTGTATACTCAAGCCTGGTCAGGCGATTTTTACTTATCAACACCAACCCCTTGGTCTTGGTCATGCTGTGTGTTGCGCGATTCCGTGGGTGGAAAGGGATAAACCCTTTGCTGTGCTCTTGCCTGATGATTATTTTCAAGCACAGCCCTCTTGTTTGAAGCAGATGTGTCAAGCGTATCATGACGGTATGATGCTCGCAGTAGAAAAGATCCCTTTGATGAAAACCCCGCTTTATGGGATTTTGGATGTAATGCAAGATCAGTGGCAGGGGCAAAGCCGCCTTGTTGTTGCGAAAGATATCGTGGAAAAACCCGCACCCCAAGAGGCCCCATCAAATGTTGCTGCCATGGGGCGTTATATTCTTCCTCCGTCAATCCTTCCTGTCTTGCAAGATCTCAAACCAGGTGTAGGGGATGAGGTGCAGTTAACAGATGCTATTCGCCACTTATTACAGCGTGGTGAAGCCTTTTATGGTTTTTTATACGACGGGAGGCGTTTTGACTGCGGTTCGAAGGAGGGGTGGCTTCAGGCGAATGCAACTTTTCTCGATAAATCCTACCTTTGTAAGGGTTTAGAAGATGGTTTATCTGAAAAACAAACGTAAATACTCGGATTAAATGTATGTTTTTACGCGACAAATTATCGCAAATTGTTGTTTTTTGAGCAACAATCAATGGAAATTTTGTGCACTATCATATATATTTGCTGTATAAAATGGTAATTTAGATAATAATCTAAAAATAGACTTTATTATAAAATTACAAAAAGGACGCAACCTAATGTCTAAACCCAGTCGAGAGTCTGTTATTCATGAGAGTTTTGATGCGTGTCATTTGCCTGGGGACCGAGCTGAGGACCGAGTCATCTGTCGCGGAGAAATACCTTGGACGTCTTGGCTGATTTGGGGTACAGCGGCGCTTTTCTATCTCTATGAGTATATTCTGCGTGTTTCCCCGAGTGTCATGACAAACCAGCTCATGCAAGGTTTTGGGGTTACCTCTGCGTCTCTTGGCGTTCTCGTTTCATTCTACTATTATGCGTATGTTCCCCTTCAAATTCCTTGCGGTGTTATCGTTGATCGTCTTGGTGTGAGGCGTGTTGTAACACTATCCTGTCTTTTTTGTACAATGGGATGTCTTATCTTTGCGCAAAGTAATAGCCTCATTTACGCAGAATTTGGTCGTTTTCTTATGGGGGCAGGGTCTGCTTGCGCTTATCTCAGTACGGCGAAGCTTGCAGCTGAGTGGTTTGCACCGCAAAAATTTGCTCTTTTGACGTCTGTGACCATGGGTATGGGAACTATTGGGGGTACATTTGGTGGGAAGCCTTTTGCCATTATCGTGAATCACTATGGATGGCGCGAATCCATGGTTATGGCAGCTATTGTGGGTGTGTGTGTCACGTTAACGGCGTGGTTGATTATTCGGGACCGTAAAGAGACAGTCTCTCAAACTCAACCCCACGCGATAGCAGGGCAGACACTTCTTTCTGGACTAAGAATTGTTGCAGGCAACCCGCAAAGTTGGTTAATTGGTTTGTACGGCTGTTTTATGTATCTCCCCTTATCGGCTTTTGCAGAACTTTGGGGGGTTCCTTATCTTATGCAACTGCATGGCATCGACAATGAAGCTGCCTCTTCAGCCACGGTTATGGTTTTTATTGGTATGGCTTTAGGATGTCCAGCCTCCGCCTGGCTGTCTGACAAAGTGCAAAGCCGTATCAAAATTATGGGGGCCTCAGCTCTGCTTACCGCGTTCTTATTTGTCTTTGTTGTGTATTGTCCCATTTTATCACTTAATTTGACTTTTGGGCTACTTTTCATTACAGGATTTATTGCAGGAGGGCAAATTCTTTACTTTGCTGCAGCGAAGGAAATTAACCCACCCCAAACAAGTGCGACGACTGTGGGGTTTACAAACACCCTTGTCATGGCGAGTGGCATCATCTTTCAGCCGCTTTTGGGGTACCTCCTTGACTATGCGTGGGATGGTATGCGCACAGCCGTAGGCATTCCTCTCTATAGTACATACGCCTACCAGATTGCACTCAGTCCGGTTCCCATTTGTCTTTTACTCTCTTGGTTTATCTTGAGGTTTGTGAAGGATACCTATCCAAAGTAATGAGAGCAGCTGCCTCTCTCCACGCGAGCTCTTGAGGTAACCGCGGGGAGGGGCGCTATAAAACGCTTGCAATGCGTTCACCTGATTCCACAGCTGCTTCCATGGTTCCAAGAGCAGTCAGGGTGGTGGCGTGCTCCCCTACAAAGAAAACGCGGTCATCTTGGGGTGCGAAGGGGGCACGTACGGTAATATTTTTATAAGGAGTGATCTTTTCTTGTTGTTCAGCCATTTCAGTGCCATAATTCGTGTAAGAGCCCTTAGCGTGGATATCATCTGCCCATGATTTGACGACAGGACCGTCATAAGAAGAAAGCTGCTCCTCTGCTGGGATGACGGGAGGGGAGTCATTCACTGAGGATAAAGGAAACCCGGCCTTGATGGCTTTTAGCCCTCTTTCAAAGTGCTCCTTTGTCTCTTGATTCAACGTACTTGCTGCTTTTCCTGAAATGTAGAGTGTGACAACCTTGTGATCTGCATTATCAAAGGCGATCATGTCATCGGTGACGATAGCATGGGTTTGTGACTTTTTGACGGGAACCATGATCTTCCCATTTTGGCCGTAGGAAACTTTTTTCATAGCATCCATCCGCTCCTTTGGGAGAACAGTGGTATCAAAGGTGATAGATCCAAAAACCGAGCATGGCATAGCCAAGATAAGCTTATCACACGTGGTTATTGTTGTGGTTTGAGTTTGTGTATTGCTAAACGTTAATTGTATTTTTTTGTTCTCCACTTCCTTCACATGGGTGAGGACATGGCCTAAGTGGATCTTGTCAGTGCCTATCTTTTCAGCGAGCTTGAGAGGAAGTGTAGCATTTCCTTCTTTAGCGATGAGCCTTTTAATTTTTTTATTATTGTTCGACGATTTACTGTCTGACAATTTTTTGTTTTCTGGGTCTGCATCCAAAAGGCTCACGACCATACCAAAAAACGTTTTTTCATTGTACTCACACACAGCCAAATCCTCTGGTGGGGATCCTTCAAATGATGCTAGCCGACAACGAATAAAGCGTTTGAGAATAGAAGGCTCCTTACCGAAGAATAGGTCTAAAATGGTCCCCATGTCTCTTGGTAGCTTGATGTTTTCGAGATTTTGGAAGTTCAAAGCAATATTCTGTTTACTTGCAAGGCTGTAGGGATTATAGAGGTCCGTGCCGTCAAAGAAGACGGCAGAGGGGTTAACGTAGTCCTCAGTAATCTTGACATCCAGCTCTTTTGCAAGGGCCAGAATGTTTTTGGGGTTGGGGGCATCATTTATATTCTGACCGCCAAGCTCGACGTAGGAATAGCCTCCATCTTGGTTTTTGATGAGCACAGTATGCACACGTCCCCCTATGCGCGTGCGAGCTTCATAGACGTTGACGTTTTTACCTTTTTTGTGGAGACGATAAGCAGCCGTAAGGCCGCCAAGACCTGCTCCAACTACCACAATTTCGGGGGATTTGGGTGAGGAGTCCGCTGCATAAGTCATCGCACTCATGCTACAGAGTATCATTATAAGCTTTTTCAAAAACATTTTAGAGTCATTTCCTATTCTATAAGAATATAGATAGATTCTATGCGTATTGACCCTTGCTTCATAACATTTTTTGTGTTTTTATCAATATCTTTTTTACATTGACAGTGTGTAAACTAAAAACCATATTAACTATTTATTCAGGGGTTTTTGATCCAATGGAAGAAACCTCGAGGTAGGAGCGAGTCGAGAATGAGGTATGAATGAAGACGGCAATGGCCTCCGTTGAGGATAGTAAGTTAGTTATAGCAGCGAGTAAGGAGGATATTAAGCTGACCTTCCGTGGGTGGACCGTATGGTTTATCGCTGCCTTTTTTTATTTGTATGAGTATATTCTGCGTGCTTCGCCAAGCGTTATGACAGAGCAGCTTATGCAGGATTTTGCGATTACGTCGACGTCCCTTGGCATTTTGTCTTCCATGTACTATTACGCTTATACGCCTTTGCAAATTCCCTGCGGACTTATTGTGGATAGATTGGGCGCACGTCTTGTCATTACCCTCTCGTGCGCTTTGTGTGTTATCGGGACGTTCATGTTTGCTCAAGCTGACAGCCTTCTTGTGGCGCAGGTGGGGCGTTTTATTATTGGTGCGGGCTCAGCCTGCGCTTTTCTGAGTACCCTTAAACTTGTGTCAGATTGGTTTCCCCCTAAATATTTTGCTGTTCTTTCAGGAATGACAACCATGATAGGGATTACCACGGGGGGATATCTTGTTGGAAAGCCTTTTGCGCTTTTTGTCAACGCCCTTGGTTGGCGTGAAGCCATGCTATGGTCTGCTGTTTTTGGTATCCTTGTGACCCTTATTTGCTGGCTTATTATCAAGAATGCACCCTCTGATGCGCAAAACCATAGAGGAACGGCATCCACTTCCACCGTTCTTAAAGATCTTGGTATATTGGTACGTAGCAAACAGACATGGTTTGTTGCACTTTATGGCTGCCTTTTCTATGTTCCTGTATCTGTTTTCTCAGAACTCTGGGCAGTGCCCTACCTTATGAAGAAGTATGACCTTGATAATGCTGCAGCCGCTAGCATCAGTGTCATGCTTATCCTCGGTAAGGGGGTTGGGGCGCCTGGGATAGCTCTTTTATCAAACTATTTTGAAAGTCGTAAAAAGGTGATGTTCTACGGGGCTTTTGGAGCTACGATAGCGTTTGTAGCAGCGATATACTTGCCTGTTTCTATGCGCGTTATGGAATGTTTATTGTTTTTTACAGGGGCTTGTGCTGGTGCTCAGGTCATTTGTTTTGCTCTTAATCAGGAAATTAACCCCCATGAAATTAGCGCTACGTCAGTGGGATTTACGAATACAATTGTTATGATTAGCGGTATTGTGTTTCAACCCCTTCTTGGAGCTCTTCTTGATTGTGTGTGGGATGGTACATTGAATGGCAATGGCAGCGGTGTGCGTATTTACAGCCTTGAGGCCTACCAAACTGCCATGCTTGCCTTGCCCCTTTGCCTTTTCTTATCATGGATTCTTGTCTTTTTTATTGAGGAAACGTATCCGCACTCAAAGAAATAATCTGTTTGCGCGTGTAAGGCCGATGAATGTGGAATGTGATGGGGATGGATGGACGTTTTTGGGGCTTTTTGTTTTATAGAATACTTTCCCATTGTTTCAGTCATGTAAGCTTAGTATGCTTGAGCTGTTTCGTAAAATTTTATGTAAGTTTTATTCCCCATGATTACCCCTGACTATGTGTTGTCGAGTGATAAGGAGACACGGAGGCTTGTGTTCTTGCTCCATGGGTATGGTGCAAATGGCGCGGATTTATTAGAAATAGGACATTTTTGGGCGCCTTCTCTTCCTCTTACGACTTTTATCTCACCTAATGCTCCGCAGCAATGGGAGATAGGCCCTTTTGGGTATCAGTGGTTTGGTCTGAAGGATTTTGATCCCTTCAATGCTCATCAAGGCAACGTTCGTCAAGGGCTTGATCAAGCAGGGCCTAGGCTGAAAGCTTTTATTGAAGCAGAAATGAAACGCTATGGGCTTACGTCTAACCAAGTCGTACTTGTAGGGTTTTCCCAAGGGGCTATGCTTGCTCTTGAGATGGTGTTTTATATCCCCGGTCTTGCTGGTATTATTGGCTACTCCGGGGCTTTTTATAAACCATCACAGATTACTTTTAAAGGACCCTATCCTCCTATTCTTCTTGTTCACGGTATGTTGGATACAGTTGTGCCCTATGTCAGTATGAGCATAGCAGAGAAGGAGCTTAAAAAAATTGGATGTAGAGTGGAGACAGAGACGGGTGCGGGTCTTGGTCATACCATGGATGTGCAAGGACTTCACAGAGGGCTCGATTTTATTCAGCAGATCTTTACACAAAATTCACCAATTATTGTTATGACTCATAATAATAAAAACGCTGGAGCTTAGATAGTATGAAACGTTACAGGATAGGGCTCATTGGAGCTGGGCAAATTGGTGGGACCTTGGCTCACCTTATTGTGTTGAAGGATTTAGGCGACGTTGCCTTGGTGGACATCGCGGGGGGCATGGCGCAGGGAAAGGCTTTGGATATTCAGCAAAGCCTTGGGATCTCTGACCATGATTGTCGTTTGGAAGGTGGTGATGATTATGGGTTGTTGCGAGGATGTGACGCCGTTATTGTGACAGCGGGCATTCCGCGCAAGCCGGGAATGAGTCGTGATGACCTTCTCAAAATTAATGCGGGGGTTATAAAAACAGCTGCAGGTCATATTAAGAATCATTGTCCAGGTGCCTTTGTCATTGTAATTACGAATCCTTTGGATATCATGGTGTGGCTTATGCAACAAGCAAGCGGGTTGCCTAGCTCTCACGTGGTCGGTATGGCGGGTATTTTAGATGCGGCACGCTACAAAACATTTTTGGCGCATGATTTGGGCGTTTCTGTGCAGTCTATTCAAGCTTTTGTCTTGGGTGGCCATGGGGATACCATGGTGCCAATGCCTCGCTATACAACGATCTCTGGTGTTCCGCTAGGTGACTTCATCAAAAAGGGAAAAATTTCTCAAAAACGGGTGGATGACATTATTAATCGCACACGTAATGGCGGTGCAGAAATTGTAAATCTCCTTCAAACAGGGTCAGCTTTCTACGCGCCCGCAACGGCTGCTATTGAGATGCTGGAGAGCTATTTCTTCGATGAAAAGAAGATCCTTCCTTGTGCTGCACATGTAAGGGATGCTTATGGTGTGAGGAATCTTTATGTGGGTGTACCCTGTGTGATTGGGGCTAAGGGCGTGGAGGATATTGTGGAGTTGGAACTCACGGATTCAGAGCAAGAAGCCTTTCAAAAGTCTGTTAATGCCGTAGAAAATCTCATTACGGATTTAAAACGGCTCGATCTCTAACTCTTACGATAAAAGGGTACGTAGAAATGAATATTCATGAATACCAGGGGAAGGCTCTTTTTAAGGAGTTTGGCATTCCCACTCTTGATGGGCGTGTTGTCTTTACAAAAGAAGAAGCTCTTAGTGCCTTATCTCACTTTGATCTTAGCAAAGGTGTTGTTGTTAAGGCTCAGATCCATGCAGGGGGGCGTGGTAAGGCAGGGGGGGTGAAAATTGCTAAGGATCAGGGGAGTTTTAATACCGCTGTGGAAAGTATTCTTGGTAGAAAGCTTGTAACAGCACAGACATCCAAAGAAGGACAGCTGGTACGATCCCTTTATATTGAAGATACATGCAGTATTGACCATGAGTATTACTTAAGTATTGTCCTGGATCGAAAAAACAAGCGTTTTATGATTATTGCTTCGGCTGAAGGAGGGATGAACATTGAAGAAGTAGTAGAAAAATCTCCCTCAAAGGTCCTCTACCTTGGTATTGATCCTGTCGTGGGTTATCAACCCTTTCATGGTCGCCGTCTTGTAACATTTCTTAACGTGCCGAAAGAGTCGCAACATGAGCTCATGGCTCTTGCCAAATCCATGTACCAAGCCTTTGTCTCTTTGGATGCGGAGCTTATTGAAATTAATCCCCTCGTGCTTACAAAAGACCATACATGGCTCGCCCTCGATGCAAAGATGACCTTCGACGACAACGGTTTAGCCAGGCAGAAAAAGGTCAGCTCCCTTTTTGATGAGAATGAGGTCGATCCTGCAGAGCTTCGTGCAAAACAGTTTGACTTGAGCTATATCAAACTGGATGGAACGATTGGGTGTATGGTCAATGGTGCAGGCCTTGCCATGGCGACGATGGATATCATCAGCCATCATGGAGCCAGCCCTGCCAATTTTCTTGATGTAGGGGGAGGGGCAACCCAGGAAAAAGTCATGGAAGCCTTTAAGATTATTGCTGATGATAAGGATGTCAAGGCCATCTTTGTTAATATTTTTGGCGGTATCATGCGCTGTGATGTTATTGCAGAGGGAATTATTGCTGCAGCAAAAGAGATCCATCTTCAAGTGCCTCTCGTTGTGCGTCTTCAAGGAACGAATGTAGATAAGGGGCGAGAACTTTTAAACCAAAGTGGGCTTAAGATCATAGCAGAAGATGATTTTGAAGGAGCTGCCCAAACTGTTGTAAATATATCGAAGGGACAGTAGCGATGGCAATTCTTGTTCATAAAAATACCCGCCTTATTTGCCAAGGCTTTACAGGTAAGCACGGTACATTCCACTCCCAAGGAGCTCTTGACTATGGTACCAAACTGGTCGGTGGGGTGACGCCGGGGAAGGGAGGGATCTCCCATTTGGGGCTCCCGGTCTTTGATACGGTAAAAGAAGCAGCAGATGCTGTTCACCCCGATGCAACAATGATTTACGTGCCAGCTCTTTATGCTGCAGATGCTATTTTTGAGGCTATGGATGCTGAAATTCCTCTCATCGTGTGTATTACGGAGGGAATTCCCGTTCAAGATATGATGAAAGTGCATTGGGCTCTTAAGAACTCAAAGTCTAAACTTATTGGTCCCAACTGTCCGGGCATCATTACACCAAATCAATGCAAGATCGGTATTATGCCAGGGTTTATTCATAAACCGGGTAAGGTGGGTGTAGTTTCACGCTCAGGAACGTTGACGTATGAGGCAGTGGATCAAACAACTAAAGTAGGGCTTGGTCAGTCCACGTGTGTAGGCATTGGGGGGGACCCTTTCAAGGGCATGGGTTTTGTGGATGTGCTGGAGTTATTTTGGAAAGATCCCGCCACAGAATCTGTTTTGATGATTGGTGAGATTGGCGGTGATGAGGAGCAGCTCGCCGGGGATTTTATTAAAGCTCAGTACGATAAGGGCCATTATAAACCTGTCGTTGCTTTTATTGCGGGTCAATCAGCACCTAAGGGGCGTCGTATGGGCCATGCCGGTGCCATTATTGCGGGAGCAGGGGGATCTGCAAGAGAAAAAATGGATTATCTCGAAAAGTGTGGTGTAGCAGTGTGTGAAAGTCCTGCTGTCATGGGAAAAACCATAGCAAAGTTGTTAAATGACGGGGGTAATAAGCCTTTTGAGCGCATCTATCGTCCTTAAAATCAGATAAAAAAAGAGGAGAATGAGAATAAGGAAGTAGATAAGGGAAGAAGAAAGAAGGGACCATGATAGAACTGCCTGAAACAGAAGCCTCGCCGTATATTCATAATGCTTCTTACATAGAAGGACTCTTTGATTCTTTTAGGATTGATCCTTCCAGTGTGCCACAGGAATGGCGTGATTATTTTGAGGGGGTAATGGGGGAGGGCGTCCCCTTATCTTCTTCTACGAATGCTCAGCTTGACGTTGTACCTATTGTTTCTCATGCTTCTCCTGTCCTTTCCTCCCCTCTTTCTTATCCCTCTCCTACCACCCCTCCTGCAAAGTCTTCTTCTGGTGCCGTTAAGGATTCTATCCGTGCGCTTATGATGATCCGAAACTACCGGGTGCGTGGTCACTTGCATGCTGACCTCGATCCCTTAAAACTTGAAAAGCGTCCCTCTCATACAGAGTTAGATCCAAGCTTTTACGGCTTTACGAAAGATGACGAGGATCGTCTTATTGACCTTGACGGCGTTTTGGGTTTTCAAACTGCGACGATAAAAGACATTCTCTATCGTCTCAAAAAGACCTATTGCGGTACTATCGGTGTTGAATTTATGCACATCCAAGACCCTGTGCGTAAGCAATGGATCCAAGAGTCCTTTGAGATCATTCCCTTTGCTCTCACGCCTTACCAAAAGAAAAAAATCCTTCTTGATCTGATCCGTGCAGAGCTTTTTGAAAAATTCCTTCATACCAAATTCCAAGGTGCAAAGCGTTTTGGCCTTGATGGTGGAGAAAGTCTTATCCCATTAATGGAGTGTATTTTGGGCAATGTCACAGCCGACGCTGAACAGGACCCAAAGACAGTACAAGAATCTTCCCAAGGAACCTCTCAAAGCACTCCTCAAGAGCAAGGAAAGGTGCAGCATCTTGTTATTGGGATGGCCCATCGTGGGCGTCTCAATGTTATCACGCATATTCTTGGTAAACCCTACCGCAAGCTTTTTGCCAAATTTCTCTCTACAAAGGATGACCCTTACGCTATTGGCTCAGGGGATGTGAAATATCACTTGGGCTACTCGAGTGAGCGTTTGATTCAGGGAAAAAAGCTTCACTTGTCGTTGATGGCCAATCCCTCCCATTTAGAAGCTGTTAATCCTGTTGTGTTGGGTAAAGTACGGGCAGAACAACATCATCTGCAGGATACGCAGCGTCAAAAGGTGATGAGCCTTCTTATTCATGGCGATGCTGCCTTTGCAGGGCAGGGTCTTGTTGCTGAAACACTGGAGCTTTCTGATCTCACGGGGTATCGCACGGGGGGGACACTCCATATCATTATCAACAACCAAATCGGCTTTACAACAAGCCCACCTCACTCACGCAGTTCGCCTTACTCGTCTGACATTGCGAAAGCCATTCAGGCCCCAATTTTCCATGTGAATAGCGATGACCCTGAAGCTGTTCTTCGTGTGTGTCGCATTGCGTGTCATTACCGTGCAAAGTTCGCACAAGATGTGGTTATCGACCTTATTTGTTATCGTCGCTATGGTCACAATGAAGCAGATGAGCCGAGCTTCACCCAACCATTGATGTATAAGACTATTGCAAAGCACCCTACCACCGCAACGTTCTACGCGAAGAAACTTATCGCTGAAAAGACCTTAAGTGAAGGAGATGTCAAGCGTCTCTACGCGGATACGCAGGATGTTTTAGAGGAAGAGTACCGCATGGCAGTGGAGGGTGAGGATTGTTTTAACCATCCCCATTGGTTGAAAGGTTTATGGCAAGGAATCGAGCCGGGGCCAACCGATAATCATATAGGAACATCTCAACAAACGATAACAGGGGTGTCACAGGAAAAGATTCGAGAAATAGGTGGCATACTTTTCAAAATCCCAAAGGGGGTTGCTGTTAACAATAAGATTATACGTCAGCTTCAAGCGAAGCAAAAAATGCTGGAAACGGGGGAGGGGTTCGATTGGGCAACGGCGGAGGCTCTTGCCTTTGCAACACTTTTGGATGAAGGCCACCACGTGCGTCTTTCTGGTCAAGATTGTGGCCGTGGCACATTTTCACAGCGACACGCTGTGCTTATCGACCAAGAAACCGAAGAAAAATATATTCCCCTAAACCATCTCAAAGAAAATCAGCCTCTTTTCGACATTGTGGATAGCCCGCTTGCTGAAGCTTCTGTCTTAGGGTTTGAATATGGCTATAGTAGCGCTCATCCTCAAAATCTTGTGCTGTGGGAAGCCCAATTTGGTGATTTTGCCAATGGGGCACAAGTGGTGATCGATCAATTTTTAGCAGCGGGGGAAATGAAATGGTCCCGCCAAAATGGTCTGGTTCTTTTGTTGCCTCATGGGTTTGAAGGACAAGGGCCGGAGCATTCTTCTGCACGTCTTGAGCGCTTTTTGCAATTGTGTGGGGAAGGAAATTGGTGTGTGGCTTACTGTTCTACGCCGGCTAATTACTTTCACATTCTGCGGCGCCAATTAAAGCAAGCCTACCGTAAACCCCTTATTCTTATGACACCAAAGTCGCTGCTACGCCATAGGCTATGCCTATCTTCCATGGCTGATTTTGAGGGGGCGTTTAAGCCTGTAATAGCGCCGCCGCAAGAAGCCATGAAGCAGTCACCGTCTTCTGGGGATCCTCAGGCTGTTGAAAAAGTGATTCTTTGCTCTGGTAAAATCTACTATGATCTTATTGAGGCCCTTGCTCAAACAGGTACACGTCACGTGGCTATCATCCGGGTAGAACAGTTTTATCCTTGGCCGAAGCAAGATCTCATTCAAGTGCTTGAGCCTTATAAAAAAGCAGTATTTATGTGGTGTCAGGAGGAGCCTGAGAACATGGGAGCATGGCACTTTGTGGATAGGCGTTTAGAAGAAACGCTTATTGACCTAGGAGCACGGGAATGTCGTCCAAGGGTTATCGCACGTCTTTGTGCTGCCTCTCCCGCTACTGGACTCTTGAAGCGTCATGAAAAAGAGCAAAAAGCTATCATCGAGGCAGCACTTGCTCCCAACCAAACCAACTCGCTCTCTACTACGAAGTAAACGGATAAAATAAAGGTGATTTTATGAGTGCCCTTGATCGCAAGTCTTCTTCCATCACAGTACCTCCCTTGGGTGAATCTGTTTCGAGTGCCATTATTGCTAAGTGGTATAAGAAGGTAGGGGACGCACTCATTGAAAATGAGGTTGTCTTAGAACTTGAAACAGACAAAGTCACCCTTGAGGTGAATGCACCATCAAGCGGTGTGCTTCAGAAGATTAACGCACCTGAGGGAGAAACAGTGCGTATTGGGGATGAGGTGGGGATTATTGAAAGCGATGCTTTTACAGCAGCTACTACGCCGCCTGACCATGGTGCTGGGGGTGCGGTGGATACCTTCACAAAGGAGCTTGCTGATGATCTGTCTGATCTTCCTGTTAAAACCCCTGTCCCCACGGAAGCGTTAGTAAGTCCTGCTGCGCGTAAACAGATGGCACAAGCACATCTTACGCCAGCGGATGTGGTGGGTACGGGGAAGGGGGGGCGTATTCTTAAAGAAGATGTGGTCTTGCGACGTGAACGTGTGGTTACACCCTCACCGGTGCCTTCTTTCGCTTCTTCCTCACCAGCGATGGAGGAGCGCAAACCCATGACGCCACTACGACGCAAAATTGCTGAGCGGTTAAAGTACGCGCAGAATACTGCGGCCATTCTCACAACCTTTAACGAGTGCGATATGAGCACGGTGATGGGACTTCGTAAAACCCACCAAGATGAATTTGTCAAAAAGTATGGTACAAAGCTTGGCTTTATGAGCTTCTTTGTGAAAGCCTGTGTTCAAGCACTTAAGGATGTTCCTGCAGTAAATGGCGAGATTGAGGGTGATGAGATTGTCTATCACAAGCGCTATGATTTAGGCATCGCTGTGTCAGTGCCTCAAGGGCTTGTTGTCCCAGTGCTCCGTAGTGCCGATAAACTGGGTCTGCATGAGATTGAGCAAACGATTGCTGCTTATGGAGAAAAGGCAAAAATCAATAAATTGTCCATGGAAGATCTTACTGGAGGAACCTTCACTATTTCCAACGGGGGTACCTTCGGGTCGCTTCTATCAACGCCCATTTTAAATCCTCCTCAATCAGGCATTTTAGGAATGCACAAGATTCAAGAACGCCCTATCGCCATAGGGGGCCAGGTAGTGATTCGCCCTATGATGTACTTAGCTCTTTCTTATGATCACCGCATAATCGATGGCCGTGAAGCTGTAACCTTTCTAGTTAAGGTTAAAGAATATATTGAAAATCCGGCTCGCATTTTATTAGGTTTGTAGTCATGAGGTACTCTGTGTTTTTTCTCCTATTCTTTTTGCTTTTTCAAAATGCAAAAGCCGCGCAAGAAAAATGGTCTGATAGGTTCACATTCAAAGATCATTCTCCTGCTTTTAAGGTTTTGTTGATATCGTACGATGCCTCAAAAGCAAAAAAGAACCTTAACAGTCAACAGGTTGACGCTGCACTTAAAAGGCTTTTAGAGGGGGAGAAGGATTTTCTAGAAAAAGCAAAATCTCTCGGAATGGCCTTGGAAAAGGCAAATGTACAGCCGCTGGTAGATAAGCCAGAGAGTTTTCGCATGATTATGACGGCAACGATGCTTGCATCTCTTGTCAAAGACGCAACGGCTATTTTATTCCTTCAAGAAATGGGGATAAAGAGTCCTGAGATTCATGCGATAGATAAAAATCTTTCTGATTGGGCGCAGACGTGTGTGTCTTTATTCAAGCGTACCTTGGGTGCTAAAGCTCAGCAAAGGGAGGAAGCCATAGCCCAAGCCATAGAACCATACTTGACGCACCACATAGAGTACTACCGTCCTTTTATTAGCGCTTACATGTATTTTATTAAAGAACAAAAAACGAAAAAAACAGCAACAACGATGGAGGAATTTTCTACTCTGGATCTATCACTTTGTTCGCTTTTCCACTTTTTTTCTAGGCTAACATCAGCAGTACCCGCCTCTGTTTCAAATCTTTCCAAACTCTAATGTTACGGTATATCTGCACGTTCATCGCTACTGTTGGATACGTTGGCTACCTTCCTAGAGCACCGGGTACATGGGGAAGTCTTGTCGCCCTTCCTCTTTACTTTTTACTACCGCAACCTCTTTTTCTTATGAGCATCCCTCTCTTGTTTGTTCTAGGGTGGGTGGCCACGTATATTCTGTTAAAGTACGATGGTTCCGATAGGGACCCCTCGTATATTGTGATTGATGAGCTCTATGCTATGATGGCGGTGTTTCTGGTGATACCGAGGCGGGGGGGTATTGTTCTTAGTACTTTCGTAGGATTCGTTCTTTTTCGTTTTTTTGATATTCTTAAACCTTGGCCCATTAGTGCTGTTGATCGTTACTTCAAGCAAAGAGGTCCTTTAGGGGCATCCTTTGGTGTGATGATCGATGATTTCTTAGCAGCGGCGCTAGTCTATGTGCTATTAAGTGCACTTGTTTTCCTCTTTTAGGAAATGCATCGCTACTCCAAGCTTAACAATAATTTCTCAAAAAATCCCGAGAGAAATTAAGGAAAAAGATACTTTTTCGCGCGTATACTGTTGTAGTATATGCCTTAAAGTAATAAAAAAGAGCTTTGAATGATGTTTGGAATGAAAAAAGGTGAGAAATACAACGTTTTACCTCTCAGAGATATCGTGGTTTTCCCACACATGATTGTTCCGCTCTTCGTAGGGAGGGAGAGATCGATTAAGGCTCTCGAAGATGTGATGGAGTCAGATCAAAAGCAAATTCTCCTTGTTACACAGCAAGATGGAAATATTGATGATCCTAAGGCCTCTGATCTTTTTACTTATGGTACCCTTGCGACTGTTTTGCAGCTGTTAAAGTTGCCTGATGGAACAGTAAAGGTTCTTGTTGAGGGAAAAGAACGCATTCATATCACAAAGTTCTTTTCAGAAAAAGATTATTTCGAAGGCCAAGGTGATCTGATTGAATCTCTGAATGAAACATCCTCCGAAGTAGAGGGGCTCATGCGGGCCGCCATTGATAATTTTGAGCAATATCTCAAACTCAATCGCAAAATACCTCCCGATGTGCTTGTGACCATTACCCAAATTGATCAACCAAGCCGCCTGGCGGATACGATTGCTTCTTATATTTCCTTGAAAATTCGTGAGAAACAGGATCTTTTAGAAATCGGCGACGTTCAAGAGCGTTTGGAAAAGATTTTAAGCTTTATTGAATCAGAAATGAGTGTTTTGAACGTGGAAAAACGTATTAAAACACGTGTTAAACGCCAAATGGAAAAATCCCAGAGGGACTATTACCTCAATGAGCAGCTTAAAGCCATTCAAAAAGAGCTTGGAGAGGGTGAGGAAGTCAAAGATGAAGTGTCTGAGCTTGAAGAGAAAATTAAAAAAGCGAAAATGCCGAAGGAAGCTCTTGACAAATGTTTGTCTGAGGTAAAAAAGCTGCGTACCATGAGTCCTATGGCAGCAGAGGCAACGGTTGTGCGTAACTATCTGGATTGGATGCTGCAGACTCCTTGGCATAAACGCACACGCATTCGTCGTGATTTAAAAGAAGCAGAAAAAATTCTCAGCCATGACCATTACGGTCTTGAAAAAGTCAAAGATCGAATCATGGAATATCTTGCCGTGCAGTCACGTGTGGGAAAGGTGCGCGGTCAGATTTTATGTCTTGTGGGACCGCCGGGTGTAGGTAAAACCTCCCTGGGTAAATCTATTGCAGAAGCAACGGGAAGGACTTTTGTGCGTATTGCCCTTGGTGGTGTACGTGATGAGGCTGAAATTCGTGGTCATAGGCGCACTTACATCGGGTCTATGCCTGGAAAAATTATCCAAGGTATGAAAAAAGCAAAAACCTGTAATCCCCTTTTTCTGCTGGATGAGATTGATAAGCTTGGTGCGGATTGGCGTGGTGATCCTTCGTCGGCACTTCTTGAGGTGTTAGATCCTGAGCAAAATAGTACGTTTAGTGACCATTACTTGGAGGTAGACTATGACCTTTCGGACGTGATGTTTGTTACGACTGCAAACAGCCTTAAAATGCCGCAACCCCTTTTGGATCGTATGGAAATCATACGCCTTTCTGGCTATACTGAGGACGAAAAAATTCAAATTTGTATTCGTCATCTCGTTCCTAAAGAGATTAAAATTCATGGTCTAAAAAAGGGGGAGTTTTCAATGACGACAGAAGCGCTCCGCGATCTTGTACGCTATTATACACGGGAAGCTGGAGTGCGTAGTTTAGAGCGTGAGATTGCTAATTTGTGTCGTAAAGGTATCAAAGATATTTTGATGAAAAAAGCAATGAACATCAAAATCACTCCACGAAACCTTCGCAAGTACGCTGGAATTCCGCGCTTTCATTATGGTGAGGCTGAGCTTGAGCACCAAGTCGGTGTCACAACAGGTCTTGCTTGGACAGAGGTGGGGGGTGATCTGCTTTCCATTGAAGCCGTCATTCTTCCTGGCAAGGGAAAAACCCAAATTACTGGAAAGCTTGGGGATGTGATGCAGGAATCAGCGCAAGCTGCCATCAGCTACGTGCGTTCGAAGGCAGAGAAATTTGGTATTGATCCGGCTGTCTTTGAGAAAAAAGACATTCACATTCATGTGCCCGAAGGAGCTACCCCCAAAGATGGACCATCGGCAGGTATTACGATGTGTACGTCTATTGTTTCTGCTCTCACCGGAAGGCCTGTTGGGAGGGAGGTTGCCATGACAGGCGAAATCACGTTGCGCGGTCGTGTGCTTCCTATTGGGGGCCTTAAAGAAAAACTCCTCGCAGCTCACAGAGGGGGTATTAAAATAGTCCTTATTCCGAAAGAAAATGAGAAAGACCTTACTGATATCCCTGACAATGTCAAACGCGGACTCACCATTATTCCCGTTGGGATTGTGGATGACGTTTTGAAAATAGCCCTTCTTCCAGCATCTGAATCGGGGTTAGAGACAAAGAATATGTCAGCTGGCGATGAGGAATGCCCTTTAGAAAAAAAGAAAGAACAAAAGTCTACTGGGAAAGTCATTGATCAAGCCGTAACCCATTAAGGATGTTAATTTGATAGTCTTGCTTTTGTAAGCGTTTGCTTTTGTGATATATGGACCGTAGTGATTCTCTTTTGACTCGCCTTCTTCGTTATGCGCAGACATCTTCTTCTGTGGTAGCCACGGCTGCTAAGTTTGCCTCAGAAGAGTTTCTTGGAATAAGTCTTGATCACTTTCAACAAGCGCAGGCGCTCAAGGCTGTTTTAGGTAACCTTAAAGGCCCTGTCATGAAAGTCGCACAGTTTCTAGCGACAGTGCCAGGAGCTTTGCCAGAGGCGTACGCAAAGGAATTTCTGGCATTGCAGACAAATGCCCCTGCCATGGGAGAGGGTTTTGTGCGTCGTCGTATGGTGGGAGAACTTGGAGGGGAGTGGGAGAAAAAATTCCAAAGTTTTGAACTGACGTCTTCTTATGCAGCGTCTCTTGGTCAGGTTCATAAAGCAACGCTGCTATCGGGGGAGACGGTTGCTTGTAAACTTCAATATCCCAGCATGGAATCTATTGTAGAGGCTGACGTAAGCCAGCTTAAATTCGTATTGAGCGTCTATGAGACCTTCAATAAATCCCTTCAAACCAGTGATATTTTTGCGGAGATAAAAGAAAAGCTTTTTGACGAGTTGGATTATGTGAAGGAATCGAAGAATATTTCTCTTTACCGAAGTATTTTTGCTAATGATCCTGATATTCATGTTCCCACTGTGTATGACGATTATACAACAACACGCCTTTTGACTATGGATTGGTTTGAAGGTCAATCCGTCCTTAATTATCAAGGGGCTTCCCTCGATATGCGTAATCGCATTGGCCAATTACTTTTTCGCGCCTGGTATTATCCTTTGTATCACCATGGGGTTATTCACGGAGATCCGCATCCGGGAAACTATCATGTGAATAAGGATAAGGGTATTCATCTCCTTGATTTTGGGTGTGTGCGTTTCTTTTCTACAGAGTTTATCAAGGGTGTGGTTGACTTATACCAATCTCTTAAAAACAATGACCGTGATCGTATGGTACAGGCCTATGAGGCTTGGGGGTTTACAAATCTTACGGGTGCAGTCATTGATGTGATGGGTTCTTGGGCAAAGCTTCTTTTTGAACCCTTGCTCGACGATCGTGTGCGTCCTATTCAAGAAAGGATTATTGGTTGGGATGTAGCCTCGAAAATCCACGAAGAGCTTAACAAATTAGGGGGTATAAAACCGCCTCGAGAGTTTGTCTTTATGGATCGTGCTACTGTTGGAATCGGCTCAGTTCTCTTTCATCTTCGTGCTGAATTGAACTGGCATAGGCTTTTTGAGGAGTTGATTGAGAACTTTTCCAGAGTTCACGAAATCAAGTGTCAAAGAGTGAGAGTCTGAACTTCTGTGGCTGTTCTGTTTTATTCTAGGTTTTTTTTTCTTCTTTTTTTTGTGTTTCGGGTATGTGAGGGGAAAAGGCAACAGCGTCCGTCAGTGCTTTAGCTTTATCCACATTCATTTGGGAAAGGATGGAGGAAGCTTTTTTGGGGTTCATTTGCTTGATCAAATTCATGAGTACTTGCATGGGTAGCTCATTGAAGATGCGTGCGGCCGCTTCAGGCTTCATCGTTTCATAGACAGAGACCATTTTTTTGATGTTTTTCATGACATCATCGTTATTTGCTTTGGCGATATTCTCAATGGCCTTTTTCAATTCACCCAATTCACCGCGCTTCTTATCAAGTTGAGCTTCCACAGCTTTGTTCAAATTTTCCTTCGCTTGAAGGATATCCTCCCATTTTCTCAATTCTGTTTCGCGCTCATAAAGTGAAAGGAGAATTTTAATACGACTTTCATCAAGGCTTAAGGGGTCGAAGGGTTCATTTTTTTGTCTATTCTCTTCCTCCTTTTTGTTGTTTTGAGTCGTTTCTTTAGAACCAGTATTAAGTGGAGCTTTGTGGTCTGTGTTCTCTGCTGGGGAATCTTTAGAAGGTTCTTGGGATGCGTGGAGGTGATTGTGGAACACCTCTGTCATTAAAAGAACGATAGGCGGCACGAATGTCTTCACGATATGTTGCTCAAAAAAGAGCCACAAGTGGGTTGCAAAGGTAACAAGGAAAATCAGGACGATGCTAAGATATTGGGCGCGCTGGAAGGATTTGAGCTTTATAACAGGTTTTTGTGACAGGTCTAAGATGAAAAAGATGTTAAAATCACCCGGTGCAATGCTATCTGCTGCCGTTTTTGGAAGGGCAGGGGGCATGATATTTCTTTTCTTGATACGGATTTTCGCGTTCGCTATCTTCCCCCTTTTTTTCTTAAACTCAAATATTCTTCGTATGATTTTATTCATGATTTTAGCGCACGCGTCGTGTGACAGTTGCAAAAAAACCTTTATTTTCCACAGTTTTATCGTCGCTCTTTTTTTCCATGGAGGGCTCCGTATATTTTTCAGCTTGAACTAATTCTTTTGGTTCGAAGACAATTGTTTGGGGTGTTAGATAGTTTTTTTTCACATCCCGTGCCAGGTTTTCAAGGCGATCGGCCACTTTTTCGCCTTGTTCAATCAAAAATCCAAGGTCATTTTTAAGATAGATCGGAAGAGCGTCGTGTAGGGAAAGAGTGTCTTC
>CALBMH010000022.1 GCA_937896365.1 uncultured Alphaproteobacteria bacterium | reverse complement strand
CCCTTTATGCCTGAGAAATAGTAAGCTCAAAAGTTGAGAATAAGTGAAAAGAGAGGAGGGGGGGTTTGCAAGGCATAAAACACACAGAAGAACTAGAGCTTTCAGAGCTGCCTAAGCGTATCAATCAAATATCACTCCATTTCATGAAATATAAGCCAGAGGATCTTCCTCAAAACCATCAACACGTTCATGACGTCATGATGGATACTCTGGACTTCTTATACAAGCGCAAGGGAATGGCAAATGCATCACTCGAAGATACAAAGAGATATGTTCTCAAACGCGCGAAATATATGACAATGGTAGATTCTTCAACAGATGTAGCCCCGAATTATAAAGGCTCATTTGTCTCTTTAATGGCCTATCTTTTAAAACCAATTGCAAACATCTCTTCATCGAATAGACCATCACAATTCGAAGGAAGAACTATGTGTGAAGATATTAAACAGCTTATCGATAACATCGGCACTATGGAAAATAAATACAAAACATATGCTAAGGATTTCAATACTTTGCTTATGCGTTATAACGATATCAAATTTCCCAATAAACAATTGTGTTAATGCCCTTCTATTCACGGAAGGGCATTAACACAACTTTCTTATGCAATAATTTTTGAGACCACGCCAGCACCAACAGTGCGACCACCTTCACGGATAGCGAAGCGAAGCCCTTCGTCCATCGCAATGGGGGCAATCAACTCAACCTTCATGCTGATGTTGTCGCCCGGCATCACCATCTCAACGCCAGCGGGAAGCTCGATGGTTCCTGTGACATCCGTCGTGCGGAAATAGAATTGCGGACGATAGTTGCTGAAAAATGGCGTGTGACGACCACCTTCGTCCTTTGTCAAAATGTACGCCTCGCACTCAAATTTATTGTGCGGCTTAATGGATCCAGGCGCCGCCAAAACTTGACCGCGCTCAACATCCTCACGCTTTGTGCCACGCAAAAGGGCACCGATGTTATCTCCTGCCTCCCCTTGGTCAAGCAACTTGCGGAACATTTCAACACCTGTCATGACCGTCTTCACCGTTGGCTTCAACCCCACAATCTCAACTTCGTCACCAACCTTTACGACACCTCGCTCCACGCGTCCTGTAACAACGGTACCACGGCCAGAAATGGAGAACACATCTTCAATGGGCATCAAGAAAGGCTTGTCCTTCGCACGCTCAGGCTGCGGAATATACGCATCTACCTGCTTCATCAGCTCAAGAATCGCTTCCTTGCCCAGCTTCTCATCACGGTTTTCAAGGGCACACAGCGCCGACCCTTTAACGATGGGAATTTGATCTCCAGGAAAACCGTAGGAGCTCAACAATTCACGCACCTCAAGCTCCACAAGCTCCAAAAGCTCAGGATCATCCACCATGTCCACTTTGTTCAAAAACACCACAAGAGCAGGCACACCCACCTGACGCGCCAACAAAATATGCTCACGGGTTTGAGGCATGGGGCCATCCGCCGCAGACACAACCAAAATCGCGCCATCCATCTGCGCAGCACCGGTGATCATGTTTTTGACATAGTCCGCATGACCAGGGCAGTCCACGTGGGCGTAGTGGCGGCTGTCCGTCTCATACTCAACATGCGCCGTAGAAATCGTGATCCCGCGCGCTTTTTCTTCAGGGGCTGCGTCGATCTGGTCGTAAGCCTTGAACTCAGCCTTCCCCAACTCCGCCAATACCTTCGTAATCGCCGCCGTTAAGCTCGTCTTCCCATGGTCAACGTGACCAATCGTTCCTATATTACAATGCGGCTTGTTCCGCTCAAACTTTGCCTTCGCCATCAGTTCTTTTTCCTTACGCTCTTAGAGAGATGGAGCGGGTGAAGGGAATCGAACCCTCGTAGCCAGCTTGGAAGGCTGGAGCTTTACCATTAAGCTACACCCGCACAGGTTAAACCATTGGTGGAAGGAGTAGGATTTGAACCTACGTAGACATGCGTCGGCAGATTTACAGTCTGCTGCCTTTAACCACTCGGCCATCCTTCCAATCTATCTCCCTGTTTTAAGAGATTTTGCCTTCCCCGTCAATCCTTTTCAAATCTGCAAAAGATTTTCTGATCGTTCTTTTATGAAGGTTAGAGCATCTCAATCCTAGCAAAGATAAAGCCATAATAACCACAAAAGATTTTCTATACCTTCTGCCCTCTAAATCCCTCATATAGGGCTATGGCAGCAGCGTTGGAGACATTAAGAGTCGTGAAATTTAAGGATGTATGAAGGCGCACCAAAAAATCACAGTGCTTTTGGGTCAGGCTCCGCATTCCATCACCTTCTGCACCCATAATAACGGCCATTTTACCCTTCCAATTGATCTGGTCGAGTGTCTTGTCTCCCTTTTCCGCAAGACCAACGATCCAAAACCCGCTTTTCTTCAGTATTTCCAGCGCTTGAACCAGGTTGCTCACACGAAAAATGGGCACAAGCTCAAGAGCTCCGCAAGCTGTCTTGGCAAGAACCGAAGATTCCCCTGAGGCGTGACGATCTGTGAGTATGAGAGCTTTGACACCAAAAACAGCACACGTTCGCAAAATCGCACCCACGTTGTGGGGATCAGAAACCTGATCAAGGATCATCACGAGCTGATTCTCATCAATGTCATTCGATAGATCGTCAAACCGCATATCAGGCAAAGGAGTAACGCGTACGGCAACTCCTTGATGCACAGCATCAGGGCCAAGGATTTTTGTAAACGCGTTTTTATCCACCATTTGCCTCTCTACCGCAGCATCTACAAGCTGTAAGACACTCAGCTCTGTGGAGGGACTATACAACAGCTGATGAATCCTTCGTTTCGGATTTTTAAGCGCGTAAGACACCGCGTGAATACCGTAAATCCAGTAGCTGTTGGCGTATTTCTGCATGAATAATGGCCTCTTAATGTAGGAAAGAATAATCTTGACAATAAACAAGCGCACCATATTTTTCTTAGTTTTTTTTGCAAGATGGTTTTTGAGAACCACAATGAAGTAGGATATCGTAAGTGCATAATCGAGCGTCTTTTTGAATCAGTGCTTTTATTTCGTCAAAAGAAATATCCTTTACAGGAGCCCTAATAAAAGTCTCTAACATAATGGTGATGTTTTTGTCGTATAGGCTTCCCTCATATCCGAAAATATGAGCCTCGATCACGTCATGTCGTGTCTGATCTCGATAGCACATGCCCCTATAGACATCACTTCCTAAAAAAACCTTACACCTATAGACACCGTCTTGGACATTTTTTAAATTATTCCCATGAAAAGGTTGCATATTCGCAGTAGGAAAACCGAGCTGTCTCGCCTCCTGTTTTCCTCTCACAACCACACCATCGATGAGATCTCTGTCTTTATGGGTGGGTATGGTGGATAACGCATGCGTGCAAGGAGTATCCTCATAATGGATGTGTGTACAAGAGCAAAGCAAAAGCATATAAAGAAAAAAGCATATGTGGAACCGTAGCATACCTCTTAAAATAGACTTTTTCCTTATCATCGCTTCCATGCATAATGCAATCGTCGCATATGTCTCCTTCTTGCTGAGCCTCCGCATTAAACCCCTTCTCCTATAACATAGAAGATGACAAAAAATATGCTGGGTGCGCTCTACGAGAAAGAAACATTTCCCCCCTTGTTAACCAAAAAAAACTTACTAGAATTGAATGAGATATTCATTCTTTATCATCTTTATGCGCACTTTTGTTATCGGTACCCGTGGAAGTCCTCTTGCTCTGGCTCAGGCTAAATTTGTGGAAGATTACTTGCTCCATCATAAGATTTCTCTCATCATCCATCCTCTAAAGACCACAGGGGATAAAATACACGATAAGCCTCTTTACGATATAGGGGGCAAAGCCCTTTTTAGCAAAGAAATCGAGCAATGCCTCTTGGAAAAAAGAGCAGATATAGGTGTGCACTCATTAAAGGATTTGGAAACACCGCGCCCCAAAGGGCTTGAGCTTGTTACTTATCTACCAAGGGCCGATGCCCGTGATGTGCTTATCACCCGTTTTGATGCTAAAACCAACACGGTTCAGGGTTGTTCGATAAGAGAACTACCGGATAAAGCAACTATTGGAACATCCGCGCCTCGGCGTATGGCCCAGCTCAAACATCATCGCGCCGATCTCACCATCATTCCCGTACGCGGCAATGTAGGAACACGCCTTAGTAAGCTTGGTCACGATTATAATGGTATTGTTTTCGCGAAAGCGGGTCTCGATCGCCTGGGAATCCAGATTGATCCCCAGGCGATTCTTGATATGGACACCATAGTCCCCGCTGCAGGACAGGGAATTGTAGCAGTGGAATGTCGCTGTGATGATGAGGAGGCAAAGAGCCTCTTGCGTGGAATGAATGATCCACACTCTGAAAAAGCTGCGTTGATTGAGCGTGGCTACATTGAGCGTCTTCCTGGTACTTCATGCTGCTCTGCCGTTGGAGTTCACGCATCTGTGACAGACGAACACATTCACATCTACGTGATGCGGGAGGAGGAAGGGAGATGCATGACATTTTGCCATTCCTTCCCAAAAGACACTCCCCACGATCACTTATGGAAAGTATTGTTGGGTAACTCCTTCTAAGTAGCTCTAAATAATGAGCCTTTTAATAGGAGACCTAACCCGTTAGATTAGTCGGCAACATCGTCTTCAGACACAGTTTTATTAACAGCAGAGGGAGGTGTCGTCGTTATCAAACTTTTTTCAGCAGCATCGGCACTCTCGAGCCGTTGTTGTATCTCATACCAGTTTTCCCCCGGATTGACAGTATCGTAGACGTTCCTTGGAATACCCGCTTCTTTCAAGCGTTTATTGATATACTCTAAGGTGCTTCATCTTAGTAAAGGTTTTATTGAACTTTTTAATATAAACCAGCTCCCCTCCTAGATTACCACCAGTATATTCTTCTTTCGTCATTTCCTCCGTGGCATCTATAGAGTCCCTTTCCATTTAAACGTACTAAGAATCAGTCACCCACATTTTTTGCATATCCTGGTAGATCTTCATGCATTGATGCAAGACCTCATTTTCTGTCTGTTCTATCGTATGAACTTTAAGAGCGAAAGAGACTCAGTATCTAGGAGGGTGGGCGCCGTTGTATCAAGAGTAGTAGTTGGTTGCATTGATGAATGTTGGGAGGGGAACTTGTCTTTCTTGGGAAAATTATCGGAAGTGCAGGCGTGCTCCACCGCTATGAAACACAATCCTACAGTTGTTAAAAGCCCTACGTATTTTTCCATTGTTTTACTTCTTGTTGATATATTTTTGGCATTCTGCTTTAGCCTATTCATGCCATAATGATTCATTTCTTGTTAAAAAAAATTAATATTATCATTGATAGCATTCTTGTTGTGAGAAGTTCTAAAAAGAACTATCAATAGAGAAGAAGTGCTTGAATGAATCATTAAATTTTGTAAAATCCTTCACGATCTTCGACAAATTCTATCCCTGATACCCCCCTACTGAATGGCGCAGTTCTCCCTTTGAGAGCCGCACTGCGTAAAAATATCAGCTAAAAATTGAGCGAGTAATATTCCTTGCTCTGTGTCTTGGTTTAAATAGGACTTTATCAAATCATCGTACCATCCCTTGTCAAATTCCTTGTGGGTAAAAAGCCCCGTGTCATTGATGAAAGGGAGAATATTTTCTCCATAGTATTTTTTAGAGTCTGTTTGTGATTTCGACTTTGCCTAGAAACGGGCCGCATCAAGGCGCTGCAAGAGTTCTTCGAAGAGCTCCTCGAAGGCCTGTTTGAGGTCACGCCACTTCATATGTCCTTTCATCCCTTCACAAAGCAACTGAGCAATGTTATTACGTTTTTTGTCTGATCCACGAAGCTCCTGAACTTTTCCTAAAATATACCTGATAAGCACCGGTGTAACTGCGTGCTCTTTAAACCATGCTGTCAATGGGGACTTGTCAGTATGCTTCAATGCAGCAGACAATGCATCATCAAAGAGATCCTTAGAAACAGTACCGCCCCTAAGACTCCTGACTGTTCTGGCTTTTGTTCTTCAACTTCTGAATCTGGCTCATGGGGATATTCAAGAATAACATCGGGAAATCCCTTGTGAAACCGAGCTTTTCCCATATTTATTTGTGTTGAGTCAGAGGGAAGAGAGAATGCAAAGACTCTCATGTTTCTTACCCATGTTGTGTAGTATTTGTGAGTTTCATACATGTAATATTTAAATATTTTTGTCTTCTTTGAATGAATATCTGCATAGTTTTCATCAAATCCAAAAATACGTACATATGTTTTATTTTCATCCGCACTGTCTAGGATCATATATTCTAAGAGAAAACCATCATTGAAAAAGAAGCGAGAGTAATTTCCCCGTATTGCAGAAGAAAGTTTGTCTATTATAAAAGGAAACTCAAGGACGAAATCAAGTTTATCGCCCGTCTTTCGGTGGAGTATGACACTTCCTGTTCCTTCCGATAAAATAGTTCCTTGCACCAAGAAATATTCTTGTTGATCAGGTAGGTCAAGAGATTTATGGTGCCATACAAATACTAGGGTGTGGTATGGGATAATACCGAAATTTACTCGAATTAATTATAAGGTCCTCCAATGGGCCCGAGATATAAGCGGGCAGGCAAGTTATGTATCACGTATTTCTTCCTTGGAACATAAGCAATATTTTTTCCCAGCATGAAAAAGTCACTTCCGTATACATCTTTAATATCGGGAAGCTTTGTTAAATCCACTTTTTTCATTGGGGTTCCATTTTTGATAGTTTGTGAGAAATCGTAAGAAACAGGCGTTTCCCCCTCTCCTTCCTTGTATTCTGGAAGAGACACCATCGTCTCACCTATAAACATATCGAGAGCATAGTATGGATAAACTCTCGTGAGACACTGCAAAATGTTGGCGAATCTTGTAGACAGTGGCAGAAGAAAATGAGATGTATAAGGACAGATCTGATAAAGCGTCACAGCAGACCTTGCTACTCTTTGCACAAGCAAATCTGTGTTGGATTGCGATAAACCTTCTCTCTACCAGCGGCATCATGAACAACAGCCATGTGTTTGGGTTAATAGCGATACCGTAGATATTGTAAGGACTTTGAAGGGGGTGCTCTCCATGGGACTTTATAAGTCCTGATTTTGTCACTTCAAATACGGAAAGGGTAGATCTTTGGTGGGAAGCATCCGACGGTACGGTTGTTGTCGTCACAGTAGTAGTGGGTACACCTGTAAGTTGATAGTATTTCTCTGGGTAGCCACAGTTCACAACAAATATGAATCTTATAACGTAGAATATTTTGGGGACTGATACCTACCAGCAAGCTTATCTTAGGCTGATCTTTGGATGTAAAATCGATAATATCCAAAAAGCCCTTTACCTTTGTCTCAAGTTTATCCAGATTATCCACAACAAAGAGGTAATGTTTCTTAAAGTCGATTTTTGGTTCTCTTACGGAAGACTCCGCCTCTTTTGTCGTACTCGCCACAGCGCACGGAAGGCATAATCCTACAAGAAAGAAGATCATTCGAAGAAGGATATTTCTTTTCACCAATGAGCGTGTCGTAAATAAATTACTCTCATAGGCCATTAGATCACATTTTTTCCTAACAAAACCTTAATATCACTAGATTCATTTATTATCCTTAATCCATTGACACTCGGTCTTTCTCCCATTAGCCTAAAATTTAGAAAAATTTTATTCAACATGCTGGTATGCATCTTCCAACAAAGATTAAGCGACCGCTCTCACCCCATCTTCAAGTGTATAAGCCACAGCTGACAAGCATTCTCTCTATCCTTCACCGCCTTACAGGTGTAATGCTCAGCTTAGGAGCATTCACTCTTATTTGCTGGCTCCATTGCCTCGTATCAGGGGATCAAACACGTGCATGGCTATTCTCTATGCGTCAAACATACTTATTCAAAAGTATCCTTGTTTTATGGGTATTCTCCCTCTTTTTTCACCTCCTCAACGGCATACGTCACTTGTTTTGGGATCTTGGCAAAGGTTTTGAGATGAAGGATGTTTATGCATCAGGATATGCCATTATCTTGCTTAGTATTATTTTAACAATCGTATTTTGTTTGGAGGTTGTATGGCGCTCATGAATTCAGGAAAAGGGCTAAGACACTGGAAACACCAGCGGCTCACAGCTGTTATGCTCATCCTTGCTGCTGTGTTTTTTTTAAGCGCGACGTTCATAGGTCATAGAGCTTCTTACTCTGAAATTGTTGTATGGCTTCGAAAGCCTTACGTAGCAGCCATGGCGATCGTCTCCCTTGGGGCCCTTTTCTATCATAGTTTCCTGGGACTTAAGATGATCGCAGAGGATTATGTTCATCACAAGCATCTGCGCCAGGCGATGAGTTTTATTCTTTTTGTGCTCCATGCTTTTTTTATAACGCTTGGTACCGTCATCCTCATTCTCATTTGAAAACTTAAAGGAAAAGGTTCCCCCGTCTATGGTGAAAGCTTACACAATTCACTCCCATATGTACGATGTTGTTATTGTTGGTGCAGGGGGATCAGGTCTGAGAGCTGCCCTTGGTATGTCAGCAGCAGGGCTTAAAACAGCTTGTGTGACAAAAGTCTTTCCGACTCGTAGTCATACTGTTGCTGCCCAAGGAGGGATTAGTGCAGCCCTTAACAATATGAAGGATGGTGATGACTGGCGCTACCATTTCTATGATACCATCAAAGGCTCTGATTGGCTTGGGGATCAAGATGCCATTGAGTACATGTGCCGTAATGCCATACAAGCTGTGATTGAGCTTGAGCACATGGGTGTTCCTTTTTCTAGGACGGAAGAAGGAACCATTTACCAACGCCCCTTCGGAGGACATACTATCAAGCAAGGAGAAAGTATGGCCAAGCGGGCATGTGCAGCAGCTGATCGCACAGGTCACGCGATTTTGCACACTCTCTATCAACAAAGCCTCAAGCATCACACCCAGTTTTTTATTGAGTATTTCGCCCTCGATCTGCTGATGGACGAGGATGGGGAGTGCTGCGGCGTTGTCGCTTGGTGTCTTGATGATGGTTCCATCCATGTTTTCAGAGCCCACATGGTTGTGTTAGCCACGGGAGGATATGGTCGCACGTTCTATTCTTGTACAGGTGCTCATATCTGTACGGGAGATGGTAATGCTATGATTTTACGTGCAGGATTACCACTCCAAGATATGGAGTTTATTCAAATTCACCCCACAGGCATTTATAGTGCAGGGTGTTTGATTTCAGAGGGGGCACGAGGAGAGGGAGGATATCTCACTAATGCCAAAGGAGAGCGTTTTATGGAAAAATATGCTCCCAAGACAAAGGATCTTGCTTCCCGCGATGTGGTGAGTCGTGCTATTGCCGTTGAGGTGTTGGAGGGGCGTGGATGCGGTCCTCATGGGGAGTATGCCCACCTTCACCTTGAGCATCTGGATCCTCGCATTCTCCACGAGCGTCTACCTGGTATCTCAGAAACGGCAAAGATCTTCGCAGGGGTGGATGTGACCAAAGAACCTATCCCGGTTGTGCCCACAGTGCACTATAACATGGGGGGAATTCCTACGAACATTCATGGAGAAGTTGTTAAGAAGACGAGCTCTGATACTGTCCCTGGTCTCATGTCCTTAGGAGAAGCGGCCTGTGTATCCGTTCATGGGGCTAATCGTTTAGGAACCAATTCTCTTTTAGATCTTGTTGTTTTTGGAAGAGCTGCAGCATTACGTGCAGCAGAAATCATCAAACCAGGAACACCGCATAAGGATATCCCTTCTCATCTCTATGAAAAAATCATTGGTGTTTTTGATAGCCTTCGCTATGCCCATGGGGGGACTCTAACAGGAAATCTTCGAACACAGATGCAAAAAACGATGCAAAAGCACTGTGGTGTTTTTCGCAATGAGATGCTTTTAAAAAAGGGCTTGCAAGAGCTTTCTCATGTACAAGATGCTATGAAGGACATATGCATTAATGATCACTCGCTTATCTGGAATACGGATTTGCTAGAAGCATGGGAGCTTAAGAATCTGATGTCTCAATGCTGGGTGACATTAGAATCAGCATTACAACGCCTTGAGAGCCGAGGCGGTCATGCTCGTGATGATTACCCCGAGCGTGATGACCAAAACTGGCTACATCATACCCTTGCATGGTTGGATGAGAAAAATAAGGTAACATTCGACAAACGCCCTGTATCGTTAAGGCCATTAACAAAGGATGTAAATCCAGTCCCACTTCAAAAGAGGGTGTACTGAACCCTTGCATTGAGACAGAGCGCCTATGAAAAATGATCCTAATAGAGCAAGAGTTTAGTGCTCTTGCATAATTTTTTCACGGTCCTTTCGAATTTTTTCTTGAGCAGCCTGGATATCTTGGCCATGCAAACTACGCAGTGCGATGTAGTAATCGAGAGATTCTTTCTCCAAGTCATCAAGTTTCTTGAGATAGCTCACTCGAGTATTCATAAGCTCTAAAGCTTGTTTACCCACATACCAATGCCACCATTGATGGTGTTTATTGCGTCGATTGACTTTTTTGTTAATCGTCCACAAATAAAGCGGATGACCAAAATTATCCGCAGCTTTGCCAATAGTTCCTCTAAACGTTGAAGGCCCAAAGAGAGGTAACATCAGATAAGGTCCCGCTTCCATTCCCCAAGATCCTAAAGTATCACCAAAACCAGTATCCTCTTTTTCAAGACCAAACTCCGCCGCAGGATCCAAAATACCTAGAACGCCCATCGTAGAATTCGTAATAAAACGAAACAGGCTTTTTCCAGCACTTTCCATACGTCCCTGAAGAATGAAGTTCACAAAGTTAATGGGAAACCATAAATTACTCATGAAATTCGTCACACTGTCACGAACATACTTAGGTGTCACATCACCATAAACATGAGCAATAGGGCGGATGATTGTTCCATCAATACGTTGGTTCACACCAAAAACAAAACGATTAAGAGGCTCAAGAGGATCTTTGAGTTCCCCCGGTGCAAGCTCTTCCTCACTTCCTTTATTGTCAAACGCCTCTGTCTGTTCTGCTTTCGTATCCATCTCAAAGGGATCGAGTGAAGCATAAACGGGGCATGATAACAGGGTGGTGAGGGCTACAAATAGCTTTGTGAAAAGACTCATCATGGTAATTCTTTAGGTAACGCTTTTCTTGATGGTATCCCCACGATATATTAATAATTTATTAAAAACAAATTCTTAAAATCCCCCGAATCTAGGCAACTATCTCCTTAGAAGAATGAAGAGAGGCAAAACCTCGGGTGCCGCACTCCACAAAAGAATAGTTTTAAACAAAATTTATTTTTATGTTAACCTATCCTTAACACATGTTTGATAGCCTTGACGGTGACATAGTCGTTACGGCTACATATTAAACGGGTAAAACACTTAGGAGGACCATAATGAAATTTATATCTCTTGCCTTATTGCTTGGCATATCTGTCGCATTCACAGCTTGTGACAAACCACACAGCGATAAAAAAGAAGCAAAGAAAGAAGAACCCAATAAAACGTCAGAAACAAAGAAAGAAGAACCCAAAGCCGAAATGAAAAAGGAAGAAACAAAGCCCGCACCCGCACAACAATCTCCTTTGAGCAGTGGACCTATATCCGAAACCCAAGCAGCAGCAGGAGAAGAGAAAAAAGAAGAACAACACAAGGAATCTCATTAGTACTTATGGGCCTCATCAACGAAGGAGATAAGGCTCCTGATTTTACGCTCCCTTGTGATACAGGGGAGCTTTACACGTTATCACAGCATTTGAGCAGAACTCCCCTTATCGTGTATTTCTATCCCAAAGATATGACCAGCGGATGTACTCAAGAAGCCTGTGATTTTCGTGATATGTTGTTAACACAAAGTCACTTTCAGGTCGTAGGGATTTCAAAAGACAGTGTTAAATCCCATAAGAAATTTAAGGAACAATACACATTAACCTTTCCTCTTCTTTCAGATGCGTCCGGGGAAGTGTGCTCAAAGTACGGTGTATGGATCCAAAAATCCATGTATGGTCGAAAATATTTTGGAATAGAACGCTCCACGTTTATTATTAACGAACATGGTGTTGTCCTGAAAATATGGCGTAAAGTCACTGTCAAGAATCATAGGATCGACATTCTAAAATTTCTTGTCTCCCTTCATGAAGGATCCGAATCCTAGGATGAAACGCAGTATTTCAGGATTTTTACTGCCCCTTAAAGTGTCTCTCACTATACTCCCTGTTGTTATCTTTTTAACGTTTCTTCTCACTATCTCTACTTCTTTCAAATACAGCTCTATGCTGTTTAGCATTGTTGGCTCACGTTTTTCCGTCATGACGGAAGATCTTCTTCACACTCTCTCCCATGGATTAAATCTCGGTCTTTCTTTATCGGAATTGCACGCCACCCAAGGAGTGATTGAATCCATTAGAAAACACGAGCCGCTTATACTCTCTTTGAGCGTATTTGAATTCACGTCGCCCAAAACAGGAAAGATTCTTTACAGTACCCAACAATCCCAAGTGGCTAGAAATGTCCCCTCATGTTTCATTGAAAAAGCCAACGAAGAAAACGCGGACCAGAAGTTTTGGCACATCGATGAGGCCAGTGTAGGTGTGGTAGGGGCGACGATTTACAATGACTTTAAAAAGCCTATGGGTGGCATCCTTATGCATTTTGACCGACGGCCTCTCAACCATAAGGTTTTTGATTTTCTACGATCTATTTCTCTTTATTCTTTTTGCATTATTCTTATCGTTTTTCTACTTATCTCCATTTTTATACGGGCAATCTTCCGGTCTTTGACACAGTCTTTCTCAAACATGCATGGTGCTATCCAGTCAGTTCTCCAAAATAAGCAGTTCATCCCCTTTATTTCTTCGAACATCATAGAAGAAAACTTTTACAGAATGTATAAAAGCACCAAAGCTCTCTTCATAAAACTTGAGACTCTTGAGCGCCACGCCATTTTGGATACAGAAGATGAAAAGCCAGAGTAGCCTATGGCCTCGGTCTTTGAGGTCTATTCAGACAACCGCAACACTCTTTGCCTCTGTCATGCTGCTTGCTGTTGCCGTCGTTCTCTTTCTCATCGACAAAAGCTTGAGTCTTAGAGAATTTTTACCCGAAGTTGAAAGAAAGTCCATACTTATCACCCAAACAACCGTGGCTCCCATCCAAAAGGCCCTCGATCTTGGCATTCCGTTAAGACGCCTTCGCGGTACAGAGGACTATTTCAAGGACGTTTTAGATCGAAACGAAGAAATAAATTCCATCAATCTGAGTGATGAAAACAACCAGATTCTCTATCAATATACCCAAAAAAAAGATGGAAATAACAACAATTCACAGACAATACATACCGTACAGATCCCCCTTAAGAAGGATACTCGCGTCTTAGGGTATCTTAACGTGGGGATCAATCTGGTTGTTTATGAAAACATGTTTTCAAAAGTCACTCTGGATTTATTTATTATTCTTCTTGTAAGTCTTATTTTTGCTTTGGAAGTTCTGAGGTTTGTTTTTCATTTTTATATAAAGGATCCTCTCAAGAACATTCAAAATCTTCTCAAAAAGTGTGGGACAGGAGATTTCAGCCATGATATTAAAGCGCCGAGTCGTGATGAAATCGGCGTGTTTATCCTTGATCTCGTTAAAGTGATTCGAAAAGCGAATACTCTTTTCTACCGTGTGAAATCCAAAATGAACATTTCCAGTATTTTAACCGAGTCGAAAGGTTTGGGTTCTGGGGAAATATTGGAGAACCTAGAGAAAGACTATACTTTTTCTATACCCCCCCATACAGACACTTCTTCCAATGTATTATATATGCGTCTTCCATCTTTTTTGCTTACTTTTGCCGAATCCCTGTTTCTTCCTCTGGCCCCATTTTATGGAAAGCTGCTTTTTATCCCAATTCTTGGCCTCCCTAAGGAGGTAGCCATAACGTTACCATTCATGAGTTTTATAGTCGCAGGCCTATCTTCTCAATCACTCTTTCGACTATTCTTTCCCTCTTTTCCTCAAAAGCGTGCCCTTCTTTATGGAGCACTCATTTATAGCATAGGTATGGTAGGAACAATTTTTACTTACAACCTTATTGATTTTATTACCTGGAGACTTTTGTCAGGTCTAGGTTATGGTATATTCTTCACAGCTTGCCAAATGTATATCCATAAGACTGATACCGCACCCCACCCCAATCGAGATACGAGTGCGTTTACAGACAGTTTCTGTGCAGCCATCCTCTGTGGTACTGCTGTAGGAGGTATTCTTGCGGATTCTATTGGGTTTCGGGGCATTACATTTTGTGGATGCTTCCTCGCCTTTTTGGCTATTATTTTTACGCGTATCTCGATGAGGACCCTTCACAAACAGGGTCCATTCATCCGCTCTTCTGGCCTTCGATTAGGAAGCTTCTGGGTTCTATTGAGAAATAAAAATCTTATGCTTTTTTCGCTCCTGATGAGCATGCCTTCTCGGATTTTCGTATCGGGTGTCCTTTTGTATGCGCTCCCTTTTTACATGACATCTCTTCATTATTCTTTTTCTGCAATAGGTCGTATTTTTATAGTTTACATTTTATTTCTTTCTGTCTTTAGATTTCTCACAATAAAATACTTGAATAGGAACAGCAGCCTCCTTTTGCTGATTTTTATAAGCACTCTCCTTACGTACGGTTCATTCGTCATACCTTATCTCCTCGAACATACTCATTGGGCTCCCTCTCTCTTTATGGCTATCTTCGGCCTTAGCCACGGTATAGGCTTCACAGCACAGATCAACATTCCCCACCTTCTTATTAATGCATGCCATAGGACACCGGACCCTTCTGCCACCTTACGTTTCTATCGGTTTTTTGATCTTGTGGGGTTTCTTATCGGCCCCATACTTATAGGGACTCTCATACTCTTCGTTCCCATTCCTATGGCAATTTTATACCTTAGCGTTATCGGATTATGTCTTTTACTTGTTTTTTATTTCTTTACATATCGAAATGTGCAACAAATTTTTATAAAAAATAATTTTTAATTAATATTATTTTTAGCCCACATAACGAATGTTTCTTTTCTATCTCTACCGCCAACCATTCCTTCGCTCACACTCTCACCTCAATAAGCGTAAGATCGTCATTCAGTTTTATATCCCCAATCATTTCAAGGTGATTACGTATTGTCGCAACGAGACTCTTTCCCTGTAACTCGTCAATAAAAGTAGGAAGATATTCTGGCAGCAAGCATACCCCCGGGAGTGACCGAGGCTCCCATAATAAATCACTGTATAAGATAATCGAACTTCCCCTTGGAATAGCGATATGGCGTTTCGGATAAAGAGCATTCGCTGTAACACCAAGGGGCAAACCTGATCCATCCCCTAGAATAAATTCTTTGTTTTGTGGAAAATAGACGATAGGGTCGGGTGCACTCGCACTGACATAGCGGAACGTTCTTTCTTCCTTATGAATAACGCCCATTAAAAATGTCGCAAACTGTCCTACGTTAATCATTTCATGAAATCGCCTATTGAGAAGATCCAGAAACTCAGGAGGCGTCTCCGCAGCATTTTTATATTCTTGGACCAATGTGTGAATACGAAATGTATTTAAAGCAGCCTGGATGCCCTTACCAGAATAGTCACATATCCATATGCCCAGCTGCTGATCATCAATTTCGATAATCCCCCACAGGTCTCCACTCAAAAAACGCGAGGGCTCAAAGATATAATCAATCTCTATTCTATAGCGCTCCTCAATGCTCTTGAGTACGTCCTTACTCGGAAGGAGCGACTTTTGTAGCGTGAGCGCCTGTTTGATATCGCTTTGGGATGTATAATAATAATTTTCAAGCTGTTTGATCATATGCATCGTCACAAGCTGAACTTTTACGCGAGAAAGAAGCTCAAGGCGGTGGATAGGTTTGCTCAAAACATCGTTAGCACCGGATGACCAGGCTTCTTGTTTTTCTTCATTTGTTGTAAGCGCTGTTTGCACAATAATAGGAATATGCCGATAGTGGTTACTCTTTTTTGCGATCTTAATGAACTCAATCCCGCCCATCACAGGCATGAGAAGGTCACTAATGATGAGGTCAGGCAGAAATTTCTCCATCTTATTAAGAGCATCCTGTCCGTGTTCAGCGACTTCAATATGCGTATACCCCTCACTTTCAAGGTACGTAACAATCAGTTCCCGGTTGAGCGCGGTATCATCGGCCACAAGAATATTTGAATTATAGATGGTGTTGCTATCAGGATTGAGCGACTGCTTGGTAAACATTTTCCATATCTCCAAACATTAGCTCAAGCGTATGTAATGATTTGTTGTAACTCATATGACTAAACATTCGCATGACTTCGCCACCTCGTATGTAGGGGGATGGATTGGATTTAAAGGAATCAAAGTCGAAGTCTTCATCATAGGGGTTAATAATTTTAATCTTCAATGAAGGCGAATCTTGTACAGCAATACAAATCGTTTTTTTATTACCTTCAATGCTTGAAAGCTTTTCTTCGATGATACGGTGAAACTCAAAAATATCATTGGGTCGTTCAACTTTCAAAAGCCCCCATAAAAGCGAGTTTGATATGGCCTCATGGAGAACTGTTAATGACATCACAGACAGATTCTTAAGACACTTTTTTGCAAGGAAATAACCCACAATTTCTATAATGGGAAGGGCGTAATAGCATTTGGGGGATAGGTTGAGAACGAACCGATCATGATGATCCAATGCATAGAGTGGATAATGATAGCCTGCTTGAAAGAAAAGAGAGATCCCCTGATCGATATCTCTGTAAAAATCACTCAGTATGATATCGCCAAAATAGAGAACTTTCTTAAAATCTACAGCCACACGATTCTCTCACTCAATAGTAAAAAGACTTTCAAAATTCCCAAGGGTCAGCATTTTTTTCACCTGGCCCTGAGAATTTTTTAAAGCGACCGTTCCGTTCTTTGCAACAACCTTATCGCGTACAATAAGAAGCATTCCAAGACCCGCAGAATCAATAAACTCCAGATCCTTCAGATCAAGAAGGCACGACTTCGGCGTGAATTGATTCAAGTGATCACTAATTTCCCTGAAAACAGAATAATCCGAAAAAGTTAAACGACCTCGAAGATCAATTTCCATTTGAGGGGTTGTACTTTTAAGCTCGTAAATCATATCTTACGTGTCCTGATTGGCGTGGAGTCTTGACGACCTTTCATGTGTATCCCCCTAAAAACGCTCATAAATCACAAAAGACGAAGCGACTTCGTCATAAAAATCATGACGATCCCAAGCGTTTCATTTTGTTATGCAACCCAGAGATCTCCTTATCCAAGGCGTCAGCTCTTTCATCATACGACAGGGATTTTTTTGTGGGCGTTTTACTGTCTGATGCAAGCGTGCATACAGGCTTCTTACTTTTACTATCAAGACTTATGTGAATATGCATAGGTGACTGCTCAGGTGAATGGAAGGATTTACCTCCATGACAGTGTTGTACAACATTTTCGCGGGGACTCTCCCCAAAACGCGCATCCCAGAAAACAACTTTAAACGGTTGCCCGTGCGCCACTTCGGCTTTAATTTCCTTAGGTCCATCCTTAGGAGAAATCACAATAGAATCCTCTTCATTCCCTTCAGAATCAACGAAAGCCACCCTTACGCCCTTCTGAAGCTCATTCGTCACATAAATATCGGAACCTTCAGGAATATCCTTCTGGGAAGAGGCCTTATCCAGACCCGCTGGCGCGTGGTGATGAAGGATAGCTCCAGACCTTTGGCGTGTTTTGCTTGGATGACTCGATTGACCAGCAAGGCATGCATGGCTGCTCGCAAAAAGAAGACTTAAACAAAAAATGGACATAAACCTCATTGGGCGCACCTCATATCAATATCAGTAAAGGATTTAATCTATCGTCAGGATACTGCGATAAGAGTGAATATTTCGTTAATAACATCTATAGTAAGTACGATAGGGAGATATTTTTTTGCTTCCGAATCCTACTCCACCGTTACTGATTTTGCGAGGTTTCGCGGTTGGTCAACATCTGTGCCCTTGCGCACACCTGTGTAGTAGGCGAGAAGCTGGAGGGGTATGACATAAAGAAAAGGCTGCAACGTTGGCTCGATCTCCGGCAAAACAACAATATTTTGCCCCGGGACAAACACACCGGGTAACATAATCATGAGCTGGGCAGCACCACGCGCATCCGTTAATACAGTGATATCTCCCTTGCGTGCATGAATTTCTAGGATATTACCAGCAGACTTCTCAAACCACTGGTCGTAAGGAGCGATAACAAAAAGGGGTACATGCTCGTCAATCAGTGCGATAGGGCCATGCTTTAGTTCTCCTGATGCGTAAGCCTGAGAGGGGATATACGTCACTTCTTTAAGTTTCAAAGCCCCCTCAAGGGCAATAGGGTAATGGGGCCCTCTTCCTAAGAAAATAACGTGAGGCGCTGCTAAAATTCTTTGAGCAAGAACCTCAACATTTTCCTCCCGAAGGACTTGGTGCGCAACACCCGGAAGCATACACATGCTCTGAATGAGTCTATTTTCTTCAACATCAGTGAGAAACCCTCTCTGACATGCTGCTTGGAGGGCGAGGGTAAGAAGGCACAAGAGCTGACAGGTAAAGGCTTTCGTCGAAGCAACACCGATTTCTGGCCCTGCGTAGGTGAAAACAACATGATGCGCTGATCGCGCAATGGAACTTTGGGGCACATTGACAATACCAACAGTTGTCACATGCTGACGACAAAGCTCCAATGCCGCCAATGTATCAAGCGTTTCCCCTGATTGGGAAATAAAAAAACAGTAGTGATTTTGGCTAAAAACAGGACTTCTATAACGAAACTCCGACGCAATATCCACATCCACAGGAATACGCGCAAATGTCTCAAACCAGTACTTAGCCACCATAGCTGCATAGTATGATGTTCCACAAGCAATAAGTGATAAACGCTCCATAGCCCTAAAGTCAATATTACAATTAGGCACATGCAGGTGACCGGCATCCTGCGCCAGTATGTGCTGAAGACCGTGGCCAAGCACGGTGGGTTGCTCAAAAATTTCCTTGAGCATATAGTGGCGGTATTGCCCCTTGCCAATGTTTTCGATCGTCATGGGGTTCTTGATAAAGGGTCTGAGGACTTGGTGGTTGTTCTTGTCATACAGAGTGATACGATCAAGTGTTAGCTCCGCCAGATCACCATCCTCAAGATAGCACAGTCTTGCAGCCCAAGGCGCAAGAGAAATGGCATCAGAACCAAGGCAGGCTCCCTCCTCCTCTGACATACCGATGACAAGAGGACTCCCCTGACGCACAGCATACAAAGTCTGAGGATCATCTTTAAAAAGAACAGCCAGAGCATAAGCCCCCTTAAGCTTTTTCGCAGCACTTTGAAGCGCTTGAAGGGGGTAAAGCCCTCGTGTGAGTTCATCTTCGATCAGGTGAACAACAACTTCGGTGTCTGTTTGACTGTGAAACGTGTAGCGCTGTGTGAGCTCCAATTTAAGCTCACTATAATTTTCAATGATACCGTTATGAACAAGAGCGATGCGGTGGTTAGCATGGGGATGAGCATTCGCTTCGACAGCAGGACCGTGAGTCGCCCAACGGGTATGACCAATACCAATAAGTCCACGTATGGGAAAGCGATCGCACACGTCCTCAAGAATTTTCAATTTACCTTCAGCGCGGCGGCGTTCAAGATGTCCCTCATGAATCGTCGCAATACCTGCCGAGTCATAGCCTCGGTACTCAAGACGTTTTAGTCCCTCAAGCAAACGCGCCATGACATCTTCTTTGCTAATCAAGCCAACAATTCCACACATCGTCTCTTACCTTTTTTTTCCTTAATGACTTGTTTTGCACGCCCAAGAGCCAGGCTCCCTGCGGGGACATCCTCTATAATAACACTCCCAGCCGCTACAAGAGCTCCGTCATGAATCGTCACAGGGGCGATGAGTGTCACATTGGCACCAATAAAACTTTTGCTTCCAATTGTCGTTTTAGATTTATTCTTACCGTCATAATTACATGTAATGGTTCCAGCGCCAATATTCGCACCCTCTCCGACGTCCGTATCCCCCAAGTAGGTTAAATGCTTAGCTTTCGCCTTAGGATGCATTGTTGTTTTTTTGACTTCAACGAAATTACCAATGGCAGCCTTTTCACCAATATGATTTCCCCCACGCAAGTGAGCGAAAGGACCAATACTTGCACGCGCTTCAATCACAGAGTCTTCGATATGACAAAAAGACAGAATTGTTGCGCCTTTCTTCAGATAAACACCCTTGCCAAAGGTGATGTAAGGCATGAGTGTTACATCTTCGTCAATCACCGTATCGTGGGCAAAGAATACAGTCTCTGGCGCAATCATCTTGACGCCCTGTTCAAGAAAATGTCTTCGCATGCACTCTTGTTTGCGATTCTCCATGGCTGCTAATTCAGCCTTATCATTCACACCTTTGAACGCACTTGAATCTAAAGCCTCCATATGTGTCACAGTCGTACGATCCGTATTGTCAGCATCATTTGCCAGTTTCACAAGCTCCGTAAGGTAGTATTCACCCGTAACAGAGCTCTTCGACAGTTTTGGAAGATACTTTTCAAGAAAAGATACTTTTGCCCCCATAATCCCCGACCATACATAATTAATCTCTTGTTCGTCACCCCGCGCATCCTTCGTTTCAACAATCCTTAGAAGCTTCCCCCCCTCTGTTACCATACGCCCGTAGGAATGAGGGGCTGTCACATGCATACCAAGAAAACAACATTCTGATGTGTTATGAATCAAAGGAGAGAGCATCTCTGATGTTACGAAAGGCACATCCGCACAAAGGACAAGAACGTTTTGACTACCGGGATGTATAGATGCCATGGCTACCTGCATTGCATGCCCCGTGCCCTTTGCCGGGTGCTGCACAGCAAGAGTGAGCTCCTCAATGGGAAAATCAATGCTTTTGGGATGAGCATGAATAAAATCCCCAAGCTCTGGTGAGACTACTAAAATAATTTGAGCAGGGTTAAACACCCTTGCAACGTCATAGACATACGACAACAGTGATTTGCAAGCAAGAGTATGCAAGACCTTAGGAAGATCCGATTTCATGCGCGTCCCCTGACCTGCTGCAAAGATAACAACCACGTTCATTGATTTTTAGATTAAAAAGAGTTAGCTGCTTCCCTCTTTCTGCCAGAAACGCAAATCATTGACGAGTGACGAAAGATTACATAGGATAACAGCGATTGACTATCACTAGCTTGAAATACCCTGGTGAGAAGGGTGATTTTCTACATCATTATCATCTTCTATCAACAAAGACGAAGCGACTTTAATATCCTTTCGTCCTGCTTGTTTTGCAAGCTCGGCAAGATCGTCAAGGGTGTTTCGATACCTGTTTTCAAGTACTTTGAGAAGCATGGGCAGATTCACACCAACAACAACTTCAATCTTACCTACACCAAGCCCAGCAATAGCGAGGTTTGAAGGAGCACTCCCAAAAAGGTCTGTTAAAACAAGAACACCCTGCCCTTTGTCGAGTGACTGAATCGTGTCCATGAAGAGCGTCCATTTGGACTCGTGATCAAAATTCCCGTTAATATCAATGGCTTTCAGACTTTCTTGTGGGCCAAGCAACTGCTCAATAGCTTGGATAAAAGCATTGCCAAGGAAACTGTGCGTTAAAAGAAGAATACCAATCATGATTCCAACCCTAATCCAGTTCTCTATGCCTTAAACCCAAGACGGCCCCCTCATCTTGCAAAAGCTTTGAGAGTGTTTCAATAAGAAAAACAGACCTGTGTCGCCCCCCTGTACATCCCGCAGCGATCGTCACATAAGACCTTCCCCGTAGCTTAAATCCCGACAAAGAACACTGAATAAGATGCAAACAAGCCTCCAAATACCCCTCCCAAGAAGGGTCCAATTCCAAGTAACGTTGCACGGCCTGATCCCTCCCCGTCAGAGGATTGAGGTGGAACTCGTAGAAGGGATTTTTGAGAAAACGAGCATCCAGGACAATATCTGCTTGAGGAGGAATACCCTGGCGGTATGAAAATGACACAAGCTGGATGATAAGTTTGGTGGAAAGTGTACAAAACTGTTCTCGAACCCAAAGCGTTGTCTGCTCAGAAGAGCAATAAGAGGTATCAAAAATCTCATCAGCAAGTATCCTTAGAGGACGAAGAAAATCAAACTCCTCCCTTAAGGCTGTCTGAACATCTTTACCTCTAAAGGGATGCGGACGGCGCGTGTACTTATAGCGTGTCAGAATCACTGACTCCTCACACTCAAGGAAAATAAAGCGCGCTGTAGGTCGTTTGCTTTTCAGAGCTTTAATCGTGTGAAGAAACGTATCGGGAGAGAAATCAAGTGTACGGGTATCAATACTGACGGCCACAGGGACTGTGTAAAGATCGGATAGAGGCAATAAAAACTGCAAAGGCAAGTTGTCAATAGCAACGAAACCATTGTCTTCAAAAGCTCTTAAGACCGTTGTATGACCAGCTCCTGATAGTCCGGAAATAAGAATAAAATCCACAGATGCAGATCCTGTTGCTTGGGGGGGAGTGTCAAAAGGACTTTTGTTCGGACCTTCTTTAAGGGCTTTTGTATCCGATTGGGCCATTGCAAAGTATCCCAACTTTTGCCATCTTGTGTAAAACTATACGCCCCTTTTAATAAGATTCAACGAAAAAAAATGACTCCAAGTGCTGCCCAAGGGAAAGACGTATTACCTCTTAATGCTGATTTAACAGCATCATCCTCGTCTGCCCCCATTCCAGCTTCGGCACCTGTATACCCCCCTTCCCTATCTTCTTCAGCAGCATCTTTGACGCCGATGCTTGTGCAGTATCAAACTGAAAAGGCTAAATATCCTGACTGCTTGCTCTTTTTCCGATTGGGAGATTTTTATGAACTCTTTTTTGAAGATGCCCTTATAGCCTCCCAAGCCCTTCAAATAACACTTACACAACGCGGCACAGTAAATGACAGCCCCATCCCTATGTGCGGTGTACCCTTCCATGCCTATGAACATTACGTTAAGAAACTCATCAAACAAGGTTTTCGTATTGCCCTTTGCGAACAAACAGAAACCCCCGACGATCGGCAAAAAAACGGCGGGAAAGGACCGCTTAAACGAGAAGTGGTGCGTGTCATCACTCCTGGAACAGTTGTCGAAGAAATTTTCTTGGAATCCAAAACCCATAATTTCCTCCTTAGCCTCGCGCACAATAAAAAAACAGATAGTCTTTCTTGTGCGCTTTTAGACCTCTCAACAAGCGCCTTTATCCTCGAACAAACGCATCTCAGCGAGCTTTTTAGCCTGCTCTCACGCTATCCCATAGCAGAGTTGCTTGTTCCTGACTCCTTAATTGAAACGCACTTTGACAAGCTTCGTACATTTCACAAACGCCTGACATCCTTGTCAGCCATCAAGTACGATATTCCAAATGCCAAAGAACGCTTACGCAAGATTTATGGCGTTGCAACACTTGACAGCATGGGCCCCTTCTCTGACACAGACTATGCTGCTTTAGGAGCACTGGTTGACTATGTGGAACTAACACAAAAAGAGGCACTTCCTTATCTCCCTTTTCCAAAAAAGCAAGACCACTCACGCTTTCTTATCATTGATCATGATACACGGGCTAATTTAGAGATTGACCGCAGCATTCGAGGAGCCCATGAAGGTAGCCTTCTACATACTCTTGACTGTACGATCACAAACGCAGGCGCACGCCTTCTTCAAAGCAGGCTTAGTTGCCCACTCCAAGATATATACGAGCTTGATAAACGCCTCGATCGCATTCATTTCTTTGTGGACAATCAACCTCTTTGCAACAAAGTGCGTCCGTTGTTGGAGGGGAATTATGACATCTCGCGGTCCCTTTCTCGCCTTGTCTTAGGGAAAGGAGGACCGCGCGACCTTGGTCATATCTTAGGGGGTCTTCAAACAGCCCTTCATATGATAAACATACTAAACGCTTGTAAAGCTCTACCTTTCCACATTCCTCTTCTCCCAGAAATTTTACTTAGCACGTTGCAGTCAGCTCTCAGTGAAACACTCCCCCCCAACGCTCGCGATGGTGGGTTTGTTAAACAAGGCTTTCATCCTCCTTTAGACAAACTACGACACCTTCAAAGCAACACAACAAGTCTTCTTAAGAATCTTCAAGACAGATATAGACAAGAGACTTACATTCCAACACTGAGAATAAAAACAAATAATGTTCTGGGGTATTTTTTAGAGTGTCCGCCCTCGCAACAAACGAAAATCCCCGATTTTTTCATTCACAGACAATCTCTTAGCAGTGCTCTTCGTTATACAACTCCTGAACTCAATGAGCTGGCAAGCAAAATCACCTCAGCCGCTGTTCAAGCCGTCGAAATGGAACGACATCTTTTCAAACACTGGTGTGATCTCACAGCAAAGCATCAAGAGCAACTCAAAGACATCGCTGCTTTTTTGGCAGAAATTGATCTATCAACCGCCATGGCACACTTATCATTGAAAAAGAATTATACGCGCCCAACACTGACAGTTGAGAGCCTTCTTATCCTTGATAAAGGGCGTCATCCTGTCCTTGATGACGCTGATTTTACGCCAAATAGTATTCATTTCTCAGAGAAAGAACGTTTTTTTCTTATCACTGGCCCCAATATGGCAGGAAAGAGCACGTATCTTCGTCAAACAGCCCTCATCACACTCATGGCGCAGTGTGGCTTTTATGTTCCCGCTGAACAGGCAACAGTTGGTATAACCGATCGTATCTTTAGTCGTATTGGGGCCGGTGATGATCTTGCATCGGGTCGCTCAACGTTTATGGTGGAGATGGTTGAAACAGCCACAATCTTGAATCAAGCTACACAGCGTTCCCTTGTGATTTTAGATGAGTTGGGTCGTGGCACATCCACTTATGATGGACTTTCTTTGGCATGGGCTGTAACGGAACATCTGGCACAAGCCATCCAATGTCGAACAGTGTTTGCCACCCACTATCTTGAGCTCACTGATTTAGAAAAAAGTATTCCCACGATCACAAATATGCAAATGGCCATAAAAGACTATGAAGGTGCGATTCTCTTCCTTCATAAAATTGAAAGAGGTGCCGCTAACCGCTCCTACGGACTGCATGTCGCAGCACTTTCCGGCGTTCCCCCAAAAATCATTGCACGAGCCGAAGCCATACTTGCTGAGTTGCATAAGCCACATACTTCTATTGAGAATAGATATCAAAAAACACAGCTCATCCTTCCACTCGCCCGTACTGGGGGAAATCAAGATGCCACTCTTGATGACATCCGCGACTCTTTACAGAATATCGACGTTCACCACTTAACCCCTATGAAAGCGCTCACTTTTCTTTATGAGATGAAAGAAAAGTTAAAAAGCATAAAATGATTATTTACAGCAATCCCCTCAAAATCTCTTTGACACTCTTTGGTTTGAAAAGTTCTGTATGGCTAACAAATCTGGGTAAATGTTGGGTGGAGCATGTTGGGGTTGAAGGCTCCTGGCATTCCAAAGATCACGTATTTACCATCGTAAAGTGCGTCAGTGGCAAAATCACTCACCGTGCCTTGACTAATTTTTAAGGCTATGCCTCTAGGAAAAGGCTTTCCAATGGCTATCACAACGAGCTCTCGACGGTATCATTGCTCTATTAAGAAAACAGAGTCTAAACGATTGTTAGAGTTCTAGGCACTGGTTTTTTTGTAAGAGCGAGGGAGAGAATGTCACACCCGTTAAGTCTTTGTTAACCTTTTTGGGTGTAGTGTGAGGGGAGGTGGTTGAGTGACACTCTGTG
>CALBMH010000021.1 GCA_937896365.1 uncultured Alphaproteobacteria bacterium | reverse complement strand
CTTCGGGAAGATGGGGTGTTACATGTTCTGATGCGAACTGAATATTCTTTTGAAGCGTTTCAATCGTTGTTTGGGAGGATTTCATTGACAACTGGACGTGTCTTAAGATGCAATTGAGGTCGTCTTTGAGCTGCAAAAATTCTTTATATTTGTCATAAAATTCCTTTACGGCTTTGATGCCAAAAAGAAGAAGGATGATAAGTAGCCCATCTAAAAACATGAGTGTCATGGATGCACCTCCTGAGTATCGTTTTGTAAAAACTCCTCATCGATTTTGATGGCAAGACGTTGGCCTTTTCGTCCTATACTTCCAGAAAAAAGGATCTTGTCACTGCATTTTAGTTGTGCTTTTGATTGAGGGGTAACGTTCAACATAATTTGTGATCCGACATGGAGATTTAATACCTCGCGTAGTGGGATTTGAGTCTCAGCGAGTATCGCTTCCAGTATAAAATCTGTTGTCCAAAGCTGGTTAGCAAGATGATTTTCCCAAATAGAATCTTGTCCAAATTTTTCTCCCATGAACGTTTGTAAGAGAAGATCACGGATGGGTTCGACAGTCGAATAGGGAATAAGAAATTCAATTTTTCCTCCTCTCTCATCCATATCGACGCGAATCCGAGCGACGATGGAAGCATTTCCAGGACGTGCAATCGCTGCAAAAATAGGATTTGTTTCCAAGCGATCAAAATTAAAATTGATTTCACAGAGCGGATGAAACGATTGCTCAAGATCCAAGAGAATAACTTCAATCAACCGTTGGATGAGTTTGCGTTCAATCGTTGTATAAGGGCGCCCTTCGATACGCATTAACGCGTTTCCCTTTCTTCCACCGAGCAAGACGTCGACAATAGAATATATAAGCGCACTATCTGTTGTAATAAGACCAAAATCGTCCCACTGTTTTGCTTTAAAAATATTAATCATAGCAGGCAAGGGAATAGAATTGAGATAGTCTCCAAACCGTATCGAAACAAAAGATTCTAGTGATACTTCAACATTTTCAGAGGTAAAATTTCGAAGCGTTGTTGTAAGAAGACGTACTAGACGGTCAAAAACAACCTCCAACATGGGAAGGCGTTCATAATGGAGATTTTCATTATTGAGGATTTTGAAAATCCCCTCTTTTGATGGACTAATGGCGGAGGACGCGATACCGAGCAGATTATCGATCTCATTTTGGGAAAGAACTTTATCTGTTTCCACCGTCTCTGTAAAAGCAAGATCACTTGCCCCTGTACTTCCTTCAAGGGCTTGCTCCCATGCAGCTACTAAGTCATCGTTCCTTTCCTCTAAAGTCTCTTGCTCAATAGCTTTTACTGTCTCTCCTTCTAAATCAGAAGTTCTTGAGGCAGATGTTTCCGTATTGTCAAGTCCCGTGTCGCCTGTAGGGATATCATCTCTCTCATTTGTCATCATTGAATTAAGAATTCCTTTATGAGTACATCTTCTACTTTATGAGGGGAGATCACATTATTCACACGCATATGAAGCTCGCGGCGTAGTCGTTGTAGATTATTTGCTCCTGTCACATCACCAATGTCTAAATCACGTAAGAAAAGTTGCATTTGATCAACCACCTTTGGTTTTAATGCCTCAATGGCGTCTTTTATCTTTGGATCATGGACTTCCAAGACAATCGATACCTTTAAAAAGATGGGGCGCGCTTTTTTTTCAGTTTTTAAATTAACAAGAACATCTGGTACTGGAATGAACGCGATATGCGAAGGATCCACAGGGTGTTTTTTTGTCGCACTTTCCTCCGCATTATGACTTTCTTCTTGCTCTGTGCTGCGATTTTTTGTCTCATTAGCAGAGAGTGTTGTTTCTTTGTCATGGTCTCCCCCAAACATAGACTTTAAAAGGGGTCCGAGAAAAATACCTGAGGTGATTCCAATGATTAAAAGTAATGGAGAAAGTATAAATATTAATTTATTTGAGTTTTTATTGTTATCAATGATTTCGGCGTCTTTTATATTTTTATTTTCTTTATTTTTTTCTTCAGTCATAATAAAAAGTACCAAGTAAGTGTTCCGGGTCTCTATGGCAAGAATGAAGAGAAATTTCCTAAAAAATTATTAATTTTTCATAAAATTTTGTTTTTCTCTTGATGATTTTTGTTTCATGGAACAGGATGGTTAGTGTTATAAGAGAGTTGTTATTTTTGGAGGTTTATACTAATAATGAAACTTGATGATATTGATCGTAGGATTCTTCATGATCTACAGGAAGATGGTCGTTTGACGAACGTTGAGCTTGCTAAACGCTGTAATATTTCAGCTCCTCCTTGTCTAAGACGTGTGCGTCAACTGGAAGATGCGGGGATCATTAAGAGCTACCATGCCGTGATTGACCCGGTAACGATGGGGTATAGCGTTCTCATTTTTGCGCAAGTATCTCTGAAAAGTCAGAATGATGTTGATTTGCGCGAATTCGAAGCTATCATCAATACATGGGATGAGGTACGCGAGTGCTATCTCATGTCGGGGGGTACGGATTATCTCTTAAAGATTTACGCAAAAGATTGGGATGATTATCAGCGTTTCCATTCGAATGTCCTGGGGCGTCATTCATCTGTTAACCAAATTCGCACTTTTTTGGTCATGCGTCATTCAAAAGATGAGCCCGGTGTGCCTATCGAAAATCCTAATATTTCAGCAAACGTTGTGCGGTCGCTTCGTGTAGTGAATAAATAAAATATCCTTGACCTATCTTGGGGGGGTACGTTATTTGTCTGTATTGACCTTTATGTTTTGTTAAGTGTTATGACACGTTCGGCTCTCGGACAGGTGGGTGTAAAGCAAGTTGATGCGCTGGCAAGTGCATCTTCTTCCCCTTGCCCGCTCTTTCATAAAATTAAGGGGAAAAAGGCGATGATAGGTGTCATCGGCCTTGGTTACGTGGGATTGCCTCTTGTCTCAGTAGCCTATAAAGCGGGTTGTACTGTTGTTGGCTTTGACATTGATTCCGATAAAATAGAAAAGCTCCTTCACAAAAAATCCTATATTCATCATATTCCCGATAGTCTTGTTCATGAGCTCATGGACGATGGGCGTTTCACACCAACGTCTGACTTCTCAAAACTTAAGGATGCTGATGTTATTCTCATGTGCGTCCCTACTCCTTTGAGTAAATACCGTGATCCTGATATGAGCTATGTGGAAGCTACAACGAAAACAATTGCCAACTATTTACGACCAGGGCAATTAGTCATCTTAGAATCGACAACATATCCTGGGACATCCAATGAGCTCATCAAGCCCATTTTAGAATCCACAGGCTTAAAAGCAGGGGTGGATTTTTTTATTGGATATTCCCCTGAGCGTGAAGATCCAGGAAATGCCACATTTAGCACTGTTAAAATTCCCAAGGTTGTAGGAGGGCTTGACCAAGATAGTTTAGAGCTCACGAAGGCTGTTTATGATAGCTTTAACATTGATACTGTCCCCGTTAGCTCTCTTAAAACAGCTGAGGCTGTTAAGCTTACCGAAAATATTTTCCGTTCTGTGAATATTGCTCTTGTTAATGAGCTAAAGGTCGTTTTCGATGCTATGGGCATTGATGTGTGGGAAGTCATAGATGCTGCAAAGACAAAACCCTTTGGTTATATGCCTTTTTACCCAGGACCAGGTCTTGGGGGTCATTGCATTCCCATTGATCCTTTCTACCTCACATGGAAGGCCCGTGAATATGGTCTATCGACACGGTTTATTGAGCTTGCGGGCGAAGTCAATACGAGCATGCCGTTTTATGTCATCCGCAAACTGACTGAAGCCCTTGACAGTCGCTTTCAAAAATCTTTGAAGGGAAGTCGTGTGCTTATTGTGGGTATTGCTTACAAAAAAAATGTGGATGATGCCAGGGAAAGCCCTTCGTTTCTGATCATGGATCACCTGAAAACAAGGGGTGTTCATCTTGATTACTACGATCCTTATATCCCTGAGATTATGCCTATACGTGAGCATCCAGGCCTTGTGGGTATGAGAACTATTGCTTTTGAGAAAGCCCAGATGGAGGATTACGATGCAGCACTTATTGTGACCGACCATGACAATATAAACTATGCCACGATCGTCAATCATGTCCCTCTTGTTATAGACTCACGCAATGCAACAAGAGGCATAAGGGAAAGACATCTCCTGGAGAAGATTGTAAAGGCCTAGTTGAGCATTGTGGATTGTCTAGCACTTCCATCTTCTGGCTTGAGTAGGGGTAGCTACGGTTGTCTTCAAGACTTGAAGTGAAACCTTAGATATTTTGTGTTGTTCTTTTTATAATTCTCGCTCTTTTTGTTTTCTTGTTTTCTCTATGCTTTTCCTTAAGCTTTCTGTTTTTTTTCTTGGCGTTACTGTGCCTTGATTTCTTTTTATTCACAGCATTATGAGCGATACGATGTGTGACATTCTGTGAGACAGGCGTGCGAGCCCAATCACGTCCTTCGATTCCCAAAATATTATCGATAAAGTTCATCGCCATCATCCAGGGGAATGAGGTTTCTGTATTTTGCAAAATCACCACGCCAACCTGTTTCTCTGGGATAAAAGCAATAATATTGACAAACCCTTTGATCCACCCTCCGTGGAAGACAATTTTATGCCCTTCGTAATCGAGAATACGCCAGCCAACACCATAAAATGAACCTTTAAAACGCTTGATATTCACAGGATTTTTCTCCAAGATGTCCTTGGTGGGGGTATAGGCTGTGTGGAGCATTGCCAGCGTTTGGGGGGCGAGTATATCTTGTCTTGTTCCCATATGCGCTGCAAGAAAAGTACACATATCAGACAAAGAAGCATTCACCCCGCCTGAAGGTGCCACTTCGTAATACCCCTTGCGATAGCTGGGGGAGACAATGTATCCTGTCCTGGTCTTTTGATGAGGTGATGCACGATTCTCAAGACGGTTAATCCCTTCGAAAGAGGCGGAAGCATTGACCATACCGAGGGGTTCAAAAACATGCACCTTGAGCGCTTCCTCATAGGTTTTTCCGGTGACTGCTTCAACAACAGGTGCAGATAAACTATACGCTACATTATGGTAGTCATAACACTTTCCAGGCAAACAGGTTCCTTGAACTTTTTGCAACCGATCGAAAATCTGGGAGCGCTTCAGTCTTTCGGATTCGACAAGAGCGTTAAATCCGTAACGAGGTAAACCCGATGTATGGGTTAGGATATGGCGGAGCGTCAGCCTGTTCGGTTGATAGGAAAAGCTCGGAATGTATGTTGCTACTTTATCATCCAATTGCAAAAGTTTTTTTTGATGAAGCATACCCATAAGGGTTCCTGTAATTGCTTTAGAAATAGATCCAAGCTGAAACACAGTCGCAGGGGTGATGGGGGCCTTTGTTTTAATGGAACGTACACCAAAACACTTTGTGTAGACTACGTTACCTTGGTAAACCACACCTGCTGCAAAGCCTGGAATACCTTTTTGATGCGCCATATCTATGAGTTTTTGCTCAAAATGAGACAGGATTCTCGCAAGATTGATCTCCCCCTTTCCATTGGCTTCCGCTTCAAAAACAGGAGAAAATGAAAAAAGAAAAAGGTAGCAAAAAAATAACAAGACTGCGTTCACAAGCATCACAACTTATTTATGAAAAAATATACTTTAAGTGTATAGAAGTTTGATAGTCATCTCTACACGAATCAGACAGCTTGCCCGAAACAAAATCCTAATCCCTCAAGACTGGTTCTCATAAGTATAAAATCCTTGTCCAGATTTACGCCCTAAATAACCCTCTGTTACATGGTGGTAGAAAAGAGGGCAGGGACGATATTTATCGTTTCCCATCCGATGATGCAGATCCTCTAAAATCGCAAGACACGTATCGAGGCCAATCAGATCGGCTAAAGCAAGGGGACCTAAGGGATGACGAGCCCCCAGCGTCATAGCTTTATCAATATCTTCTGCCGATGCAACGCTGTCTTCAAGGAGAAAAGCTGCTTCATTAATCATGGGCAAGAGAATGCGATTGACAACAAAACCAGGACGATCAGCAACTGTAATGGGAATTTTGGAAAGACTTTGCACAAAGGCGATTGCTTTTTTATACGTTTTTTTAGATGTCTTTTGTCCTCGTATGACTTCCACAAGTGAGATTTGGGGGACAGGATTCATGAAATGAATACCCACAAAGGATTGGGGTTCCTCTGTAAAAGAAGCAAGTTCTGTAATGGAATAGCTTGATGTATTAGAGGCTAATATAGGAGTATTTGGGTAATTTGTGCTGCGCCAGGAGTTCCAACCGCTCCAAAAGTGCTTTTTAAGAGCGAGATTTTCTGCAATGGCTTCAATAATCATAGACGTATGCTGACTCAAAAGTTCTGTCCTTGTTGTCAGGAGTGAAAAAAGTTCGCCTGATAGCTTCCTGTTTAAGCGTTCTGTTGCGTAAGAAAGTTGATCGTGAGACGTATCAACGAGACAAACACGATATCCTGCTGTGAGAGAGACTTCGGCGATACCGCGTCCCATTTGTCCTGCGCCTACAATTTGGATGAGCTGTGGGGTCATAACTCTTTTTCCTTCTCTGTGGGATTTTTCGGGCCAAGCACACGTGTGACCTCTTCCACTGTTGTCATACCCTCAGTGATTTTTGCAAGCCCATCTTGCCAAAGCGTCTGGGGGTATGCCTTTTTGAGCACGTGAGTCGGAGCATTTTCAGCAATGAGATCGCGTATGGTATCATCAACAAACAAACACTCACTGACGCATGTTCGTCCCTTAAGCCCTGTATTCTGGCATTCATGGCATCCTTGCGCATGACAGATTTTACAACGGGTCCGTACAAGTCTTTGCGATACGATGCACAAGAGGTGACTTGCTAAGAGATCTGAACGAATACCAAGATTGATGAGGCGGTGCGGTACTGAGAAAACGTCATGGGTATGGAGAGTGCTTAACACGAGATGGCCTGTCATTGCAGCACGCAAGGCCATTTGTGCTGTATCTTCATCACGGATCTCGCCAATGAGGATAACATCAGGGTCTTGGCGAAGAAGGGATCTCACGCCCTCTGCAAAGCTCATGTTTTGCGTGATTTCTGATTGCCTAATACCAGAGATGGCATATTCTACCGGCTGTTCAAGCGTCATAATATTGCGACTTTCATGGTTCATTTCAGATAATAAAGCATAAAGACTTGTTGTCTTTCCTGATCCTGTGGGACCTGTAAAGAGGATGAGTCCATGATTATATTGGATGCACTGTCGAAGCGTTTGTTTGTGTGAGGGGGAAAACCCCAAAGCATCGAAGGAGATGAGGGATTTTTGCTTGTCAAGAATACGAATGACGATATTCTCGCCATCTATGGTGGGATGGCAGGACACACGAAAGTCAATGGTGCGGCCTGCAAAATTTTTTTGAAAGCGGCCATGTTGGGGTTTGCGTTCTTCGGATACATCAATGCCTGCGAGTACTTTAATTTGTGTGCGAAGGGCTGGCCAGATATCATTGTGAAAATCTTTGATGGGTGCTAATAAACCATCGATGCGGTAACGAATGGTAAGATGGGTGCGTGTAGGTTGACAATGAATGTCAGAGGCCTGTTGACGCAGAGCTTGTATGATAAGTGCTGAAAGTTCAGAGGTATGGGGAAGTAAGTGAGGCGTCTTTGAAGGAGAAAAGGTTTGGCTTTTATGTGAGTGGATATCCTGGCTCGCGTAATGTTCGACAAGTTCGTCGAAGAGCTGATCTGTGATATGGTAGGGAATAATTTTACAACGGTAGTGGTGCTGGAGTTGGTCTCGCAAGAGTACATTTTCCGGATCAATCATGGCGACGTGGAGGCCTTGATTGTCGGAACGAAAGGGTACGACCTTAGCTGATGCTGTGAGTTGTAGATTAGCATGTGAAAAACCTTTGTCCACAGAATGAATGCCTGGGAAGGGGGGTATTCCGGTGTAGTGGGTCAATATGTTTAAAAGATGGTTCTCTTTTAAAAATCCCTTATCACAAAGAATTTGCCCCAGTTTTTTATGGGGGAAGCGTTCTTGCTCTAAAACAGCTGCATGGAGCTGTTCACTCGTAATAAGCTTCCTGTCGATGAGGTATTGGCGAAAGCGTGGTTTGTGCAATAGAGGGGCTTTATCGGACTATGCTTCTAGAAATTTAGCCCGCAGCAATTAATTTTAAGTTAAATTTTTCCTCTTAAGAAAGGAGTCAGCCAGTTATACCAATAGGGCCACCAAGATCCTTGGGTTTGTGTGGTATTTTTAAACCAGTCTTCGGATGATTGGGGGAGAGCTTTGTTTGTCCAGTACTGATATTTATTGTTATGAGGTGGATTAATAATACCTGAGATATGACCACTTCCAACAAGAATATATTCTTTAGTGTCCGATGAAATAAGTTTCAATAAAGGATAGACGGACTGCCAGGGAACAATGTGATCTTTAATGGCGCCGAGGATAAACGACGGCGTTTTGATTTTCCTAAAGTCGATGGGGGTTCCAGCAATGCGCATAGCTCCTTGTTTGATGAGCTTGTTATCCAAAAAGATATTGCGCAGATATTGGCTATGCATACGTCCTGGAAGGTTTACACTATCACAGTTCCAAAAAAGAATATCAAAGGCCTCGGGTTGTTTTCCAAGGAGGTAGTGCTTGATATAAAAAGACCATAGAAGATCGTGGGGGCGTAAAAGGTTAAAAGACTGCATGAGTACGTGGCCAGGTACAACTCCAAAAGCATCTAAGCTTTCATCAAGAATCTTCAGTTGGGCCTCGCAAATAAAAGCTTTTAAGTCACCAAGAAAATCTGTATCGATGGGCGATGCCAGTGTTGTGGCACTGGCGAAGGGGGAGGAGATCTTATGAGCTTCCAAGTACGCCATGAGGCAATTGAGGAGAATGCCTCCCGCACAATTTCCAAGAGCATTAACCTGTGTTGTCTGTGACCTTTTTTGTATTGCCCGAACGGCTTTATAAAGACCCTCCAGCGTATAATCACAAAATGTCTTCTCTTTATGCGTTTTATCAGGGTTAACCCAAGAGATAATATAGACATCGATGCCATGATCGAGGCACCAACGCACAAAGGAATTTTCCGGCCGAAGGTCAAAGAGATAGTATTTATTGATCCATGCAGGGATAATGAGAAGTGGGTTTCTAAACACTCTTTCTTGAGTGGGTTCATAGTGAATAAGTTGTAGGAGCTCATTTTCAAAAACAACCACTCCTTTTGTTGTCGCGAGTGTCTTACCTATCTCAAAAGCACTCATGTCTGTCATACGAAAAGTGCCCTGTTCTATATCATGAATAAGATTGTGGAGTCCTTGTTTGAGATTTTCACCGTTTGTTGAGAGGGTCTCGTACACAACTTCTGGGTTGGTATGAGCAAAATTTAATGGAGAGAGGGCTTGAATGAGTTGTTTGCTATAGAAATGAATTTTTGTTTTCGTTGTTGGATCAAGCTCTTCCAGTTGGTTGATGAGATCATTCAATAATTCTGTGAATAAAAGATAATGCTGTTTTATAAAGGAAAAATAGGGATTTGTTTCCCACGCTGGATTTTGAAATCGTCGATCGTTCAACGGTGTTTGTACGACGATTTCGGATCGTTGATCCATAATATGGGAGAGCGTTTCCACATAAAGCTGTTGTTGTTTCTCAAAGTGTTTAAGAGCAATAGAGTGAAGAGCGTCTGGGTTTTCCTCGAGTTTTTTGTAAAAGAGGTCGCTTGTTTTCTGGAGAGTCTCAGTGACAATGTCGGGTGAAAAAATAGTAAGCGGAGAGAAGGTCTTGAATGTATAGTTCATAGCATTCGTTCCTGACCCAGGGAGTGACGCACTCAGTGTTTTGTTGAGCTCAATCATATCTTCAAAGAGGGAAAAATGACTCTTTTGTATTTCTTCAAGGATTTTGTACAAGTCTTTCGGGGGCGATGTTGTTTGATGATCCATAGACAGAATACTTTATCCTTTTGTATTTTTTATGGTACCATCCTTTCTGAAATTTACTAAAAAATTGTTAAAACTGTGCTAAGATTTAGGTGTTGCGTGCTCGTCATTCTTATGATTGGTTTTTTGACAGGGTGTTCACAGTATTATGAGAAGCAAGGGTATCTTCCCCTTCACTCTGTTCCTAATTTTGTCCACGATGGTGATGCTTCAACGCAGCGATTGAATGCCATGGAAAGGATGCAAAGGGATAGGGAAGCTTTGCCTGTGCGATGAGATTCTCTTTTTTGCGACCTTTAAGAAACTATTAATAAAGCAGAGTTAAAGTCGCAGGAGGGGGGCCTTTTTGTTTTTGGGAACTTATGGATGGTAGACATAATAAAGCGATAGGGATCCTCTGTCGAATTGAAAAACAAAAGCAAGAGAATTTTCTACAAAAGCAGCGGTTATTGAGTAAAAAAATTCTTCTTTTAGAAGAAGAAAAAAAGATGCTTAAAAAACATTTGCATGCCGAAGCAAGTCTTTCTTCCGGAATAATTTTCCACAAAACGTTTCACCATTTTAAAAAAGTGTGTGAAGAGAAGATAAGCGTTCTTTGTGAAGAATCACAAAGTTTTGAGCGGGAATACTCATTGGTTCAAAAAGAACTCGATGCTTTGTATAGAAAAATAAAAAAGTATGAACTCATTATGGATCGCCAAAAAGAAGGAGAGCGCAGGCAAATGCAGAAAAAGGAACAAGAAAACTTTGATGAGATTGCCTCTGTCCGATTTTTGCTGTAGAATTACTAGTTGTCTGTTTCTTTTTTCCTAGATTTCCCTGGGGGATTGGGGTCTTCGCAAGGATCGGACTGTCGTTATAAGACTTGACCCAACTCAGTGGCACCTTTTATCTTCAACGTATGTAAAAATTTTCGTGACAACAACAATGATCCCTAAAGCTTTTTACATCACGAGTCCTATCTATTATGTAAACGATGTTCCCCATATTGGTCATGCCTATACAACACTGGCATGCGATATGTTGGCACGGTTTTACAGGCAGGCAGGCTGTCATGTTGCTTTCCTAACGGGCACGGATGAGCATGGACAAAAGATTGAGAAAACAGCTGAAAGTAAGGGGATAGATCCTAAGACTTTTGTTGATGGAATATCACAAACATTCCGGGACCTTTTTAAAAAACTTAATATTTCCAACACATTTTTTGCGCGGACAACATCGCCCGAGCATTATAGAACTGTACAGGAGATATGGAAACGTTTGAAAGCGAATCATCAGATTTATTTGGGATCGTATTCTGGTTGGTATTCGGTGCGCGATGAAGCTTTTTACGGTGACGATGAGATTACGGATGGCAAAGGGCCAACAGGGTCTCCTGTGGAATATGTCACGGAACCCAGCTATTTCTTTAAATTGTCTGAATGGCAGCAACCTCTCCTTGATTTTTATGAAAAGCATCCTGATTTTATTGCACCCGAAAGCCGCCGCAATGAAGTGATGAGTTTTGTAAAAGGTGGACTTCGTGACTTATCAATTTCACGTACAAGCATTAGGTGGGGTGTACCCGTTCCTGATAATGCTGATCATGTTATTTATGTTTGGCTGGATGCGCTGAGTATTTACATCAGTAGCCTCGGTTTTCCTGATGATATGTCAACCTTTGATACGTTCTGGCCAGAATCCCTGCATATCATCGGTAAAGATATTCTGCGCTTTCACGCGGTCTATTGGCCTGCGTTTCTCATGGCAGCACGGCTAAAGCCGCCTAAACGTATTTTTGCTCATGGGTGGTGGACAAGGGACGGCGAGAAGATTTCTAAATCCCTGGGGAATGTGATTGATCCTGTGGATATTATTAATCAGTACGGTAACGATGCTTTTCGTTATTTTATCTTGCGTGAAGTTCCCTTTGGTAATGACGGAGACTTCTCGCAAGGTGCTTTCATCAACCGCCTCAATGCTGACTTAGCTAATACCTATGGTAACCTTGTGCAGCGCACGCTTGCTTTTGTGTATAAATATAATGAAGGAAAGTTGCCAACACCAGGCGCTTTGACAGAGGAGGATAAAACACTTCTCGCACTACCGAAGACTCTTCTTGCGGATATGATAAAGCATATGGAATCCCAAGCACTTCATCGGGTGATAGAGCGGGTGTGGGAAGGACTTTTCGAAGGTAATCGTTATATGGATACTCAAAAACCCTGGAGCCTTAAGTCTGACAATCCGGAACGCATGCAGACAATACTTTATGTTTTGTGTGATTTCATTCGTCAGATGGCGATTTTGACAAGCAGTATCGTTCCTGAATTGAGCGCTAAAATCCTTGATCAGTTAAATGTTAGTCACGATAAGAGGACTTTTGACGTATTGCCTGAAAAGCTCATAGCGGGAGTTTCTATTCCCGAGCCAAAACCTCTTGTACAGAAAGAGATGTGAAATAAATTTCTTCACATCTCTTCATTGATTAACACTTTTTATTGAAGTAAAAGAATGCCTCAGATCTTTCTTAAAAATACAATTACTCCCTCATGTCAAGAACAGCAGGAAGTGACATCGAAATGGTTTCAATCGCTCCAAGAACAAATCGTTCGAGAGATAGAGAAAATTGATAGCGAGGTTAAGCATCCTGAATTTGTTTCGGGAAAGTTCGCATATACAACTTGGAATCGTAAGGAAAGGGATGAGGAAGGTGACTTTGGAGGGGGGCGCTATGCTGTTTTGCGTAAAGGGTGTGTTTTTGAAAAGGCAGGTGTGGCCTTTGCCAAGGTTAAAGGAAACTTTTCTCAGGAGTTTGCTAAGGAAATTCCGGGGTGTGAAAATTCGACAGTTTTTACGGCTACGGGTATTTCCCTTGTCTTTCATCCGCGTAACCCTTACGTGCCCATGGTCCATATGAACACGCGTTTTATTACAACGCAGGGTAAACGTTGGTTTGGCGGAGGGGCAGATTTGACCCCTGTGATACCGTTTGATGAGGATACAGAATCTTTCCATAGGCTTTTAAAGCAAGCTTGTGATGCATATAATCCCTGCTATTATCCTGACTATAAGGAATGGTGTAATGAGTATTTCTACATCAAGCATCGTAAGGAAACGCGAGGCGTTGGGGGTATTTTCTATGATTATCTTGACGAAGGCGATTTCGAAACGCTCTTTGCTTTTACCAAAGATGTGGGTCTTTCTTTCCTGAAAGCCTATACAGAGATTGTGCGCCGTCGTTATTACATGTCTTATGGTGATGCAGAGAAGGCTGCTCAGTTCACAAAGCGCGCCAAATATGCCGAATTTAACCTTGTCTATGACCGGGGGATTAAATTTGGCCTGAATACAGGTGGTAACATTGATGCGATGTTTATGTCACTGCCTCCTCTGTGTGGCTGGGAGTAGGGCGGGAGACTATCTTGTTTATCATCCCCCTTAACACTCCCTTAACCTTTCTGATATATTTTTAACTCTATAATTA
>CALBMH010000020.1 GCA_937896365.1 uncultured Alphaproteobacteria bacterium | reverse complement strand
TAAGTGACTGGAGTTCAGACGTGTGCTCTTCCGATCTAAATTTAGATTATATTTCCGAAACTAATATGAGACAGATGATGTTTCTCACTCATGCTCTTACCCCTCTTGTGAGTGGTCTTTTTGCAGCTTCTCCTTTTTATGAAGGCAAGTTTTCTGGATATAAGAGTTTTCGAAACTTTGTCTGGCAAGATACGGATCCTGACCGCTGCGGGCTTCTACCTTTTGTTTTCAATCAAGCGATGACTTTTGAGGATTATCTAAACTACCTTCTCGACGTTCCTATGTATTTTGTTTATAGGGGGGGAGATTATATTCACACAGCAGGGGCATCGTTTAAAGATTTTATGAAAGGAGAACTGAAGGAGTATCCTGGCCACGTCGCTATTATGGATGATTTTTATGATCAGATGACGGTGGCTTTTCCTGAGGTACGTCTTAAAAAGTACATTGAAATACGCTGTATTGATGCAAGTCCCATCGCGTTCGCGGCAGCAGCACTTTTTGTGGGGCTTCTATATTGTAACTCCTCTTTGGAAAGAGCGCTTAACTTTGTAAGCGATTGGACTTTTTCAAAAGTTCAAGATCAATATGTGCGTATTCCAAGGGAAGGATTATCCAAGCGAGAATGGTGCATTGCGGAGCAGATTTACGCTATGGCATGGGATGGTCTTAAAGAGCGGCGTTTGGGAGAAGAAAAATTTTTAGAACCGCTCCAAAGAATTATTGCCTACCGAAAAACATATAGCGATGATCTTGTGGAAAACGCTGATCACAGCATTTCCTTTCCGTGACGTCGCAACGCGTTTCTTTTATGGCTAAAGCAATATTTAATAATCTTACTTTCTTCGGATCTTGTTTTCTTTAGGTCTTGGAAAAGAATTGGTAATGTCACATTAAAGGATGCACGTTAAAGAATTATTAACTTTGTCCTATCATTCTAGAGGTACTCTCTGTGGCATTGAGGAAGAGGTAGCATCTATGATGATTTATTTGCAGATTTTTTATTTTCTTGCCCTCTCTGTTTGGGCTCAAGACTGTTTCGCATCGCAAACATATCGCTATGGAACTCTTGAGTGGGAGCATGCACGTTGGCGCTTAAATGATGTAGGCTCAGATGATCATCCCCGTTTTTTAGATCATCTCAATACCAACCTTAGACAAGCTATTGATGAAGGCAATTTTCTTCGCGCGCACCGATTGGCTGAGCATACGATCAATCACATATGCACAGGCGTTCCCTGGGGAATAAGGGATAGCGGTCCAACACCAGAAGAACTCAAACGAATCATTGATGCGGCTGTTAATATTGCAAGAACGATTAAGATTTTTCGTTCCACACGAGAAAATTTGGAAGATATATCAAAACCGGAAATATTTTACGATGATGTGAAACAGTATTTTGGAAATTCTCTTGGAGCCGAAGCAAAATCCTTAAGTGAACAAAGGAATCCAAGCCCCCACACGTTACACTTCTTTTCATTGGTCCTACGCCTTTACATGGAAACCCGCGAACAAGTAAGGGATATCTCCATTGATAGAACACTTACAATGAATCTTATTGATAAAATTTTTGAAGGTAAAGATCTCTTAGAGCCTCAAAAAAGAGCCTTGGCCATTTACAAAAAGAAGCTTGCCATAGAGGTGAGTGCTCTTAAAAAGAAAGAAGAAAACTCAACAAAGGATTTGCCTACCCTCTTGAAATCCCTTTTTCCTTCCACTTCTTCGTTTAAGAAGCTGGCGGTGACTACTAAAAAATCGACATTTTTAAGCAATACCCATCAACAAGCGTCTGACAGTGCTTGGAATGTTATTTTTCAGAATAAGGGCTGGTATGAACAAGAAGTGCAAAAAGAAAAGCAAGAAGCAGCGGAAGACAGTACAACCACTACGACAACAACAACAACTTCTAGCCTTAAATTGCCTAAGAAGATAGTTACTCTAACGTCGAAAGAAAAACCCGATGCTGACCGTGTAAGAGAAAAAATGCAGGAGGTGTCAAAGGAAGCTGCTCAAGAGATTGAAGATTTTCTCATACAAAAAGTGAATGATCAAAAATTTGCGACAAGTATTCGGGAGTTCAACACAGCTTTCCAACAGAAAAAAATTGAATTATCCGATGCCTACGCCCAAGATTTTCACACCATGATCGAAAGTATTGTGGAGCCTGAAAGAGTAAGTGATCCCTTTCTTAAGGCGCTCAAAGCCAATGACACAGAAATTCCCCGTTTGACGGAAGAGAGACTCGGTCAAATAGATATAGATAAAGTCAGCGTGCAAGCCTTTTTAGCTAAGGCGATCTCTTTTAAAAACAAGCCCTTCGTGTTAGGCGAATACCGAGAAACGCCACCGCAACAGGAAACATACATAATAAACTATATTTACGACGTTTTTAATGACGTTCTGTTTGACTTTAAACAAACAAAAGGGGATGGGTGGTGTTATTTTCACGCTTTAGGCGATGAGGATCCTATGTCGTCTGTGATGGCTGCGTTTGATAGTCTGGGAGGAGAAAAACTTAACCAAGCGAAGCGAGTGATTGCGGAGCTTTTGGTAACGAGGCTGGAAAACGTTGATTCAGGCGAACCTGGTCCCAGCGATATGGGTCAATTTCAGATGTATCAAACTCTCCTTGAGACTGTTGATGGGGATGACCAACATGCCCTTAAGAAATTTCAAGAGCAGAAAAACACTCAGCGTGATGCCCAGTATTGGAATCGACTCCTTGCTCTTTTGGATGAAAATGTGCAGGTCGGAGACAAACCATATAGTCTTTTCAAAATGATTGTTGCTATTGAGATTGGAAAACTGACTTTTAATAAAAAGACTCTGCAACTCAGCTGGCAGGATGCTCCACACAATAAGAATTTTGCAGGATTTTTTGCCTTGATAAATAATCTGAATGTCCTCGTTTTCCACACACAAAAGACAATGACCATTAATGATAGGGAGATTCCCACTCTTTTAGATTTCAATAGAAACCGCCAAGGGCTTCAAGGCATTGATCCATTTTATCTTGAAGACAACTTCTTGTCTGATTTTTCAGATTCTAAAACCCGCTTTATTCATCAATCTAAGAACCACTTTTCAACCCTCATTTTACCAGAAGAACTTAGGGGTATCACGAAGTAATAGTTTGGCTCTTTTTATAAGGGTGCTATTGTGGGGGCGTTGCTGTGTGGAGCGGAAAGAGAGCCGCGCTCTCTCAGCTTTTTAGGCAGCTTTTTAAGCAATTGATGATCACATCACAAGCCATTTGGCTGGGAGTTCCTTGGTGTGGCCTCAGCATGGTATAGGCTTTTCCTAACGTATTCTTGATGTTTTGGAGTGTTTTTTTCTCTGCTGTCAAAATTTTGCTCAGTTCATGGAAGAGTTTTCTAGGGGTGCAGTTGTCTTGAAGGCATTCTGGTATTAAGGGTTCCTTTAGCAGGATATTTATAAGGCACACATAAGGTGTGATGATAAGTCGTTTTGCAAGAATGTAGGTAAGAGGTGATAACTTATATCCGACAACGAAAGGTACTGCAGCTTGAGCCAGTTCAATAGCTACTGTGCCGCTTGCTGCCAGAGCAGCCTTGGACATCTTGAAAGCAAGGTGTTTTTGTTCTTGATCAACAAAAGAATACGGTATGCCTGACAGCTCGAGCTTTTGCTGAAGCACGGCTTTGTACGTGTCAAAAGTTGGAATAAGGAGGTAAAGGTTGGGAATATCTTTTTTTAAAAGTACACAGCTCTCGATAAAAGGATCTCTTAATCTTTTGATTTCCTGGGGGCGGCTTCCAAAAAGAACGGTTACAATTGTTGCTGAGTCGGGAAGGGGAAGAGCCGCACTCTTAGTATCATGGAGCTCTGTGAGTGGGTGCCCAACAAATGTGGCTTTCATGTTCTCTTGTGCAAAATAAGAAGGCTCAAACGGAAAAAGGCAAAGCAAGTGGTCGACAAAACAAGCGATCTTTTTAGCGCGCTTCGGTCGACTCGCCCATACAGCAGGGGCATTATAATGAATCGTGGGAATGGCGCATTTCTTTTTCACTTGTTTTAAAAGCCGCAGATAAAAATCCGGTGCATCAATCGTTATAATAACATCCGGTTTTTGCTTTAGAATAAAACGCTTTGTGCGCCATAAGTGCATAAGGAGTTTTGGTAGCTTGGGGAGTACTTCAAAAATACCGATAAGAGAAAGATCTTCCATGGGCAAAAAGCTCTTCAGCCCTGCTCTTTCCATTAAAGGGCCACCGATCCCCATAATATGACAAACAGGATAGCGACTTTTTAGCTCAGTTATTAACCGACTTCCTAAAAGGTCGCCTGATGCTTCGCCTGCACCGATGAAAATCTTCACAGCCTATCCTACGCTACTATTGTCCCGTGTGCACTATGATAAAGAAAGTTTGACTGATTGTCTTTGACTAACGCGTTGTTGGATTCCTTATTGTGCTACAGGGTACGAGTGGTTCTGATCATGGGTGTTCAATGCATGGAGAGCTCAATATCATCATGATCATGTTTTTTCTTTTTGCTGAGAACGGACGCTTTTTCCCTTGGGATATCGTAGGAAGTAAGTTCGACGCGGTAGCGTGAGGAAAAAGTTGCTTGAACTGTCGGTTTACTAGTCTTTGTGGGCAAATCGTCAGGCGAGTCTGGTTTTTTCTCTATTCTTTTCAAGACACCAAATTCAAGGCCAATAGCATCTTCTTCTGAATCGGGTTTATCAATAATATCGTAGCAAAAGAGGGTTCTATTTTTTCGCATCTCTTTGAGTGTTTGACAGAAATGCTTAAAGGACAGCGCATCCATATGAGGTTTAAGATAGGGAATAGCAAGGCCAATAAATTTTTTAACCATATCGTGTCTAAGTTTTTGTATCGGAAGTTCTCTCTTTTCATACGCTTCGTTGTCACGGGCGCGTGTCAATGAGATACGTAATGTAGGAAGAGTAAATTCAAATCCTTTTTCCTGATCCATTTCTTGCGTTAATAATCGTTTGGCATAAAGAGGGTGTCGGTCTTTTTCTTCTTTAGCCTGTTCTTTAGCGATATTTTTATCGATTGCACTGAAAAAAGACCATAGAACCTTGTGTGTGTCCCCAGGTGCTTCACTCTCTTCTTCAATAAATTGTTGAAGGGGGTCTTTTTGTAATTCCTTGAAGCAGCCGTAACATTTTTTCACAGTCGAAGAGACTATATCTATGAGTGTGCCCCCAATGGGTTTTATCACTTTCTGCCACAGAGGCGGAGCGACTTGCCCTACAACAATCAAAGTGGCGAGGACTCCTGTTTGGCTCATAGAGTTCCAAGGATCTTGAGAAGTGCTCATTGTATTTGTGCTATTTTGGCTGCTTATGAGTTGTGTTAATGTATTGTTTATCTGTAATAAAAGAGCTGTTTCATTCGATCCCGCAGCTTTGGATTGTGCCTGCAATAAGAGGAGAAAGATTCCTAATACTATTCTTTTTTTCATTATGCATACATCTCTCATATTTTTTATACTGATAATACGTATTATTTGTTTATATTTTATTAAGATTACACAGTTTTATAATGAAAATTTAATAAAACGGCTGCACTCTTCCTAATGTGGCTCAGCGCTTGTGATTTAGAAAGACACTCTTATTCTTTGTTGGATATCTCTTGCTCTTCTGTTTTAATTTTTTGGAGGGTTTCCCGAAGGGATTTCTCATCTATGTCAACAACGTGTGTATGATTGATGATAAGCGCTGGGACAAATTGAAGGTTATGTTGCCTGACTATTTTTTGCATGCGCGCTACAATTTCTTTCTCATTTTCTGTGTCGTTTTCAAAAGCTTTTTGAATCTCATCTTCCGTAAGATCAAGTTCCTGCGCCACTTTTTTTAGTTTTTCCCGCCAATCCTTATTGTGCCATTCATCTTGGCGTGCAAGAAACTTGCGGTACAACTCATAGCGCTTCCCCGCTCCCCTGGACCAGGAGAGTTTCGTTGCTATCAATGTGGCTAAGTCAGTGGGGTAATCAACGTATTCTCCGGTAATCTCCCCAAGACCAGAATATTTCTCGATGAGTCCTTTGAGCTCATCAGCTTTATCACGGCAATGGGGACAGGAGAGAGCTGTGACAATCTGAACGGGAATAGGTAACGCAAGACGTTCTGTTTGAGCGGATGAATCAGCGAGAAGACTATTAATACACAAAGTCAACCCAAAAATTATCCAAATAGTACTCTTCATATCACCCACTCTTTGATTCTAGAGAGTATAACACCGTTTCCATACTATGAAGCATAGCTTAATAAAATCTAAACATCTTGACAATAAGAGACATCTTCGTGGTTCTCTCATTTCTTCCGCCACGTCAGATGATATGTTAATAGACTTCTCTTATTCATCTCGTAGTGTGGAAACATCCCACCCCCTCATGAGATGGGGGTGTCTTTAATGTTTTTTCTTTCTGGAGCTGATCTCTGCGTGGCGAATTCCGCTTTCACAGGATTTGTCTTTAGTTTTCTTCTTGGGCCCAAAAACTTTCTCCAATCCCCTCTGGGGGGGTAAATCAGTCTGGAGAAGAAAAGTCGTCTAGAAAAG